>CALALV010000093.1 GCA_937925605.1 uncultured Woeseia sp. | reverse complement strand
AAGCTCCGCGAGCAGCGCGTCCAGCGGCCCCCGGCCGGCGCTGTCGGCGAGCGGCAGGACCTCGGCGCCGGCGGCCGCGAGCGCTGCGCCGTCGCCCCGGCCGACCACCAGGCAGGGCGCGGCCCCGGCCAGCAGGCGTGCCCCGGGCGGCATGCGCAGCTGCCCGTCGGCGACGACGACCAGCGGCTGGCGGCCGACCAGCCCGGGCTCGCGCACGTCGAGCCGCGGATCGTCGGCGAGCACGGTGCCGATGCCGGTAAGGATCGCGCCCGAGCGCGCCCGCAGCCGCTGCACGTCGCGGCGCGCGGCCGGGCCCGTGATCCAGCGGCTCTCGCCGCTGGCCATCGCCGTCGCGCCGTCGACGCTCGTCGCGACCTTCAGGCGCACGAACGGCCGGCCGCGCTCGATGCGCGAGAAGAAGCCGGCGTTCAGTTCGCGCGCCCGGGTCTCGAGCAACCCGCTCGCGGTCTCGACGCCGGCCGCCGCCAGCGTGGCGAGGCCCTGCCCGGCGACGGCCGGGAACGGGTCGACGACGGCCGCGACGACGCGACTGATGCCCGCGCTCTTGAGCGCCTCGCTGCACGGGCCGGTGCGGCCGGTGTGGTTGCAGGGTTCGAGCGATACGTACGCGGTCGCGCCGCGGGCCGCACTGCCCGCGGCCTCGAGCGCGACGATCTCGGCGTGTGCCTCGCCGGCCGCCCGGTGCCAGCCTTCGCCGACGATCTCGCCGTCCTTCGCGAGCACGCAGCCGACCCGCGGGTTCGGGTGCGCCGTGTACAGGCCGCGCGCGGCGAGCCCGAGGGCGCGTGCCATCAGTCGGTAATCGTCGGTGTCGAAGCTCTGCATGTCGATCCGGCGGCGCCGGGCCGCGTCGGGTTCTATTTCTTCTTGCCGAGCAGTTCCGGCAGCAGCGACATCTGCTCGCGCGAGGCCGCCGCGTCGGAGATCTCCTGCAGCTTGCGGATCTCCTCCTGGAACTCGGTCACGTCCTGGAAGCTGCGGTAGACCGAGGCGAAGCGCACGTAGGCGACCTCGTCCAGTTCGCGCAGCTCTTCCATGACCATTTCGCCGACCAGCCGCGACGGGACCTCGCGCTCGCCCATCGTGCGCAGCTTGTGCACGAGGCGCGCAACGGCTTCCTCGAACTCGTCGGACGGCACCGGCCGTTTCTCGAGCGCGCGGCGCATGCTGGAGCGCATCTTGTCCTCGTCGAAGGGTTCGCGGCGCCCGTCGGATTTCGCCAGCCGCGGCATGACGAGTTCCGCGGACTCGAAGGTCGTGAAGCGCTCGTTGCAGTCCATGCACTGGCGCCGGCGGCGGATCTGCCGGCCGTCCGCCGCGAGCCGCGAGTCGATGACCTTGGTCTCGCCATGGCTGCAGAACGGACAGTACACGGCCCCGGCGCCACTCAGTCCTCAGCCATAGACCGGAAAGCGCTTGCAGAGCTCGAGGACCTGGCCCCGCACGCGCCGGATCATGACGTCGTCCGCGATGTCGTCGAGCACGTCCGCAATCCAGCCGGACAGCTCGCGCGTCTCCTGCTCGCCGAAGCCGCGCGTCGTGATCGCCGGCGTGCCGAGCCGCAGGCCCGAGGTCACGAAGGGCGAGCGCGGGTCGTTCGGCACGGTGTTCTTGTTGACCGTGATGTTCGCGCGCCCGAGCGCCGCGTCCGCGTCCTTGCCGGTGATGTCCTGCTTGATCAGGCTGACCAGCATGAGGTGGTTGTCGGTGCCGCCCGAGACGATGTCGAAGCCGCGGCCGGCGAGCGTGTCGGCCATGACCCGCGCGTTGTCGATGACACGCTGCTGGTAGGCCCGGAAGTCGTCGCTCATCGCTTCCTTGAGTGCCACGGCCTTGGCCGCGATCACGTGCATCAGCGGCCCGCCCTGGGTGCCGGGGAACACGAGCGAGTTGAACTTCTTCGTGATCTCGTCGTTCTCGCGCGCGAGGATCAGGCCGCCGCGCGGCCCGCGCAGCGTCTTGTGCGTGGTCGTCATGCAGGCGTCGGCGACCGGCACCGGGTTCGGGTACAGCCCGGCCGCGACCAGCCCGGCCACGTGCGCCATGTCGACGACCAGCCAGGCGCCGACCTCGTCGGCGATGTCGCGGAAGCGCTGCCAGTCCATGACCCGCGAATAGGCGCTGAAGCCAGCGATGATCATCTTCGGCCGATGCTCCTTCGCGAGCCGCTCGACCTCGTCGTAGTCGATCAGGCCGGTATCGGCGTCCACGCCGTACTGGACCGCGTTGAACAGCTTGCCGGAGAAATTGACCGGTGAACCGTGCGTCAGGTGGCCGCCGTCCGACAGGCTCATGCCGAGGATCGTGTCGCCGGCCTCGAGCAACGCGAGGTAGACGGCCGCGTTCGCCTGCGAGCCCGAGTGCGGCTGCACGTTCGCGTAGTGCGCGCCGAACAGTTCTTTCGCGCGCTCGATCGCGAGCGCCTCGGCGACATCCACGTACTCGCAGCCGCCGTAGTAGCGCTTGCCGGGATAGCCCTCGGCGTACTTGTTGGTCAGCACGGAACCCTGCGCTTCCAGCACCCGCGGGCTCGCGTAGTTCTCGGAGGCGATCAGCTCTATGTGCTCCTCCTGGCGACGGGCCTCGTCGACGATGGCGTTGAACAACTCGGCGTCGAATTCCTCGATCGTCGTGGTCTCTGCGAACATGCGGCGGGTCTCCGGTCTGTCGGCTTCGGGGGTGATTCCGGCCGGGTACGCTGGGGCCGGCAGAAGATCGGCAATTGTACACAATCCGCCCGCCGCCGGACCGCGGCGGGACCTCAGCCGGCGCCGGCTAATTCCCGCACGACGGCGGTCCAGGCGGCCGCCAGGTTGGCCCGGTTGTAGCCGCCACCGCCGGTTGCCAGCAGCCGCCCGCCCGCGTGGCGGTCGGCCAGAGCGCACAGGCTCGCGGCCGCCGCCGCGTGTGCCCGCGTCGAGTACTCGAGGTGCGTGATCGGGTCGCCGGCCAGGCTGTCCGCGCCGCACTGCAGGATGACGAACTCCGGTTGCGCCTCGTCGAGGTAGGCCTCGACGCGCCCCCAGGCCTCGAAGAACACGCTGTCGTCGGCGCCCGGCGGCACCGGGATGTTCAGCTTGGTCCCGGCGGCCTCGCCCTTGCCGTTTTCGCAGGCCGCGCCGGTGCCCGGGTACAGGAAACGGCCGTCCTCGTGGATGTCGGCGAACAGCAGGTCGGGATCGTCCTCGAAGGCGTAGTAGACGCCGTCGCCGTGGTGCGCGTCGATGTCGACGTAGGCGATGCGGCGCAGACCGTATTTCTGCCGGAGGTACTCGATCGCGATGCCGCAGTCGTTGAAGACGCAGAAGCCCGAGGCCGCGATGCGCGCCGCGTGGTGCAGGCCGCCGATCGGGTTGAACGCGCGGCGGGTCTCGCCGGCCATGATCGCGTCCACGGCGGCGAGCGTCGTGCCGACCGGCACCAGCGCCTTTTCGAAGATGCCGGGCAGCGCCGGCGTGTCGCCCTGGTCGAGGTAGCCGCTCCCCTCGGCCGAGCGGTGCTCGACGAGCCGGATGTATTCGGGTTCGTGAAACAGCGCCAGCTGCTCCGGCGTGCCGCTGACCGGCTCGCGCAGGGAAAGCGCGCCGTCGAGCCCGGCCTGCGCCAGCGCCGCGTGAAACGCATCGTGCCGATCCGGGCCGAACGGGTGGTCGTCGCCAAAGGCGTAGGCGGCGAGCGCCTCGCCCTTGTACACGTATACCGGAAGCTCGCCCAAGCCTAAGCCTCGTCGCCGGGAGGATACCGAGGTTTTCTATTGCAGGCGCATCCCGGATAATGCGCGCCTTGTCGAGGCCGAATCCTAACCGAGCATGGCGCAATATATCTACACGATGAACCGGGTGGCCAAGGTCGTGCCGCCCAAGCGATTCATAATTCGCGACATTTCGCTGTCGTTTTTCCCGGGCGCGAAGATCGGCGTGCTGGGCCTGAACGGCGCCGGCAAGTCGACGCTCCTGAAGATCATGGCCGGCCTCGACAAGGAGTACGAGGGCGAAGCCCGGCCGCAGCCCGGCATCAACATCGGCTACCTGCCGCAGGAACCGGAACTCGACGAGACCAAGGACGTGCGCGGCAACGTCGAGGAAGGCGTGGGCGAACTGACGGGCCTGCTCGACCGCTTCAACGAGATCAGCATGAAATTCGCCGAGCCGATGGGCGACGACGAGATGAACGCGCTGCTCGAGGAACAGGGCAAGCTGCAGGACGCGATCGACGCCGCGGGCGGCTGGGAGCTCGACCGCAAGCTCGACGTCGCCGCCGAGGCGCTGCGCCTGCCGCCCTGGAACTCCGACGTCACCAAGCTGTCCGGCGGCGAGCGCCGCCGCGTGGCGCTGTGCCGGCTGCTGCTGTCGGAGCCGGACATGCTGCTGCTCGACGAGCCGACCAACCACCTCGACGCCGAGTCGGTCGCGTGGCTGGAACGCTTCCTCGAGGAGTACCCGAGCACGGTCATCGCCGTAACCCATGACCGCTATTTCCTCGACAACGTCGCGGGCTGGATCCTCGAGCTCGATCGCGGCCACGGCATTCCCTGGGAAGGCAACTACTCGTCCTGGCTCGAGCAGAAGGAACAGCGCCTCGCGCACGAGGAAGCGACCGAGAAGGCGCGCCGCAAGGCGATGCAGGCCGAGCTCGAATGGGTGCGCGCGAACCCGAAGGGCCGCCAGGCCAAGTCCAAGGCGCGCCTGAAGCAGTTCGAGGAGCTGTCTTCGTCGAACTACCAGCAGCGCAACGAGACCAACGAGATCTACATCCCGCCGGGCCCGCGGCTCGGCGACGTCGTGGTCGAGGTCGACGGGCTGCGCAAGGCCTTCGGCGACAAGCTCCTGGTCGAGAACCTGTCGTTCAGCCTGCCGCCCGGCGGCATCATGGGCATCATCGGGCCGAACGGCGCGGGCAAGACGACGCTGTTCCGCATGATCACCGGCAGCGAGCAGCCGGACGGCGGCACGATCCGCCTGGGCGACAGCGTGCAGATTGCGAGCGTCGACCAGTCGCGCGACAGCCTCGACGACTCGAAGACGGTCTGGGAGGAAATCTCCGACGGCCAGGACATCATCCAGGTCGGCAAGTACGAGACGCCGTCGCGCGCCTACGTCGGCCGCTTCAACTTCCGCGGCGGCGACCAGCAGAAGAAGATCGGCCTCCTGTCCGGCGGTGAACGCAACCGCGTCCACCTCGCGAAGATGCTGAAGTCGGGCGGCAACCTGCTGCTGCTCGACGAGCCGACCAACGACCTCGACGTCGAGACGCTGCGCGCGCTCGAGCAGGCGCTGCTTGAGTTCCCGGGCTCTGCCATCGTGATCTCGCACGATCGCTGGTTCCTGGACCGCATCGCGACGCACATCCTCGCCTTCGAGGGCGACAGCCAGGTGACCTTCTTCAGCGGCAACTACACCGAGTACGAAGAAGACCGCAAGAAGCGCCTGGGCGCCGACGCGGCGCAGCCGCACCGCATCAAGTACCGGCGTCTCGACGCCTGAGGCACGACGGGACACGCGCATGACGATCCTGCTCGCCATCGGCGCACTGTTCACGATCATCGCGTTCGCGTTCCTCGCGCACATGCTGCGCTGCACGCGCCGCGGCCGGCTGCTGCGCGCCGGCGGCTCCTGCGTGAGCTGCGTGCTGTCGGCCGCCGTCGCGGCGGCCGCGGGCGTCATCGCGTTCGGTTACTGGAGCTACGACCGCCTGACCGCCGAGCAGGTCGTCGCGACGGTCGAATTCAGCGCGACCGCGCCTGAAGAGTTCCGCACCCGCGTGATCACGCCGGGCCGGCCCGACCGCCTGTTCACGCTGCGCGGCAACGAGTGGCAGATCGACGCGCGCCTGATCAACTGGAAACCGCCGATGACGATGCTCGGGCTCGAACCGATCTTTCGTCTCGAACGCATCAGCGGCCGCTACGCGGCCATCGACCGGGAGCGCACGGAGCCGCGCAGCGTGCACGAACTGTCGCCGGAGCAACCGCTCGACCTGTGGCGGCTCGCGCGCCGCCTGCCCTCCTTCCTGCTCCCGGGGGTCGACGCCTACTACGGCACGGCAACCTACGTACCGATGGCCGAGGGCGCGCGCTACGAGGTCAGCCTGAGTCGCGACGCGCTGATCGCACGCCCGGTCAACGACGCCGCGCGTCGCGCGGTGGGCGACTGGGGCGCGACTTGACCCGTTATTATGTCGAACGGCCGCAGGGCCGGGAGGCCCCTGCGTCTATACTGGGCGAAAGCAGGGTCG
Organism: uncultured Woeseia sp.; assembly: GCA_937925605.1. Classification (GTDB taxonomy): domain Bacteria; phylum Pseudomonadota; class Gammaproteobacteria; order Steroidobacterales; family Woeseiaceae; genus Woeseia. Next base: position 18,248 of record CALALV010000093.1, on the reverse strand, counting down.
GCGAACAACAATGACAATCACCCTCGAGCGAGAACACGGCATCCGGCAACCCGGTGAACAGATCGGGCTCGAGTGTCCGTACTGCAACGTCTACTCGCACATGTCGCCGCAGGCGGTCCCGAACGTCTCGGCGCTGCTGCGCGACCGGCCGAAACACATCGGCCTCGTCTACCAGTGCGATGCCTGCAAGGCACCGATCTTCCTGCGCTTCGCCGTGCGCGAGTACGGCGAGTCGTCGGTCGAGCTGTTCCGCAACTTCGTCGAGCTCGAACGGCCGAAAGAGCGCTTCGCGTATTCCTACCTGCCGGGCCAGACCGAGGTGCTGTTCCGCGAGGCGCTCGCCTGCTACACGCACAACCTCTTCAACGCGTTCGCGTCGATGTGCCGGCGCGCGGCGATGAGCGCTTTCGAGACGCTCGGCAAGGACGGCAAGCTGCGCGCCTTCGACGAGGTCATGGAGGCCCAGCGCATCGCCGAGATCGACGACGACAGTTTCGAGCCGATCAAGAAAGTGCTGTTCGCCGCCGACTCCGAGGAAGAGCTGCCCGCGCTGAATCGCGCGCAGGCCGGCGTGCTACTGGAAGTCATGAAGGACATGTTCCACCAGTGCTTCGTCCGCCGGGGAAAGCTGTCGCGCGCGATCAAGGTGCGGCGCTTCTTCGTGCAGGAGGCGAACGGCGGCATGCGCGCCGACGGCTGACTCGCGCGCTCAGCCGACGGCCCTGCGCGCGTTGCGGAACATCCGCATCCACGGGCCCTCTTCGCCCCAGTCCTCCGGGTGCCAGGAGTTTTGCACGGTCAGCGCCACGCGCTCCGGGTGCGGCATCGTGATGGTCACGCGGCCGTCCGCCGAGCTCAGGCCGCAGATGCCGCCGGGCGAGCCGTTCGGATTCGCCGGGTAAATCTCGGCCACGTTGCCGTAATTATCGACGTAGCGCAGCGCCACGAGCGCGGCGGCCGCGCGCGCCGCGTCCTCGCCCGCGAAGCGCACCCGGCCCTCGCCGTGCGAGGTCGCGATCGGCAGCCGGCTGCCGGCCATGCCCTCGAAGAACAGCGACGGCGAACTGCCGACCTCGACGAGACTGAGACGCGCCTCGAACTGTTCCGAGCGATTGCGCAGGAAGCGCGGCCAGTGGCCGGCGCCGGGAATCAGCTCGCGCAGGTGCGAGAGCATCTGGCAGCCGTTGCAGACGCCGAGCGCAAAGCTGTCGGCGCGCGCAAAGAAAGCAGCGAATTCGTCGCGCAGCCGCTCGTGGAACAGGATCGAGCGCGCCCAGCCGCCGCCGGCGCCGAGCACGTCGCCGAAGGAGAAGCCGCCGCAGGCGACGAGGCCCGCGTATCCCGCGAGCGCGTCGCGCCCTTCGAGCAGGTCGCTCATGTGCACGTCGACCGCGCGAAAGCCCGCGCGCAGGAACGCCGCTGCCATCTCGGACTGGCTGTTGACGCCCTGCTCGCGCAGGATCGCGACGCGCGGGCGCGCCTCGCCGACAACGGCGGGCGCCGCGTTCTCGCGCGGATCGAAGCTCAGCGCGACGTTCAGACCCGGGTCGTCGCGATCGAGCAGCCGGTCGTATTCCTCGAGCGCGGTCGCCGGGTTGTCGCGCAGCGCCTGCAGCCGGTAGCTGAGTTCGGACCAGCCGCGCTGCAGTTCCACGCGGTCGAGCCTGAGCAACACCTCGTCGTCGCCGTAGATCGTCAGCTGCTCGTCGGCCTCGACCCGGCCGAGCTCGACCCAGCCCAGCGCGTGCCGCTCGAGCAGCTCGCGGACCTCGCCGAGCCGGCTGTCGGCCACCTGCAGCACCGCGCCGAGTTCCTCGCTGAACAGCTGCGCGAGGCGCTGCCCGGCCGATCCCGGCAGGTCGAGCGACGCACCCAGCCGCCCGGCGAACATCATCTCGACGACGGTCGCCAGCAGGCCGCCGTCGCTGCGGTCGTGGTAGGCGAGCACGAGGCCGCGGCGCCTGAGCTCCTGCACCGCGGCGAAGAACTGCGCGAGCCGCACCGGGCTGTCGACGTCCGGCGTCGCGCCGCCCTCAAGCCCGTAGACCTGCGCGAGGCAGGACAGGCCGAGGCGGTTCGCGCCCTCCGCGAGGTCGATCAGCAGCAGCCGGCTCGGCTCGCCGATGCGCTGCAGCTGCGGCGTCAGGTGATTGCGCACGTCGTCGACCGGCGCAAAGGCCGAAACGATCAGCGAGACCGGGGCGACCACCGCGTGCTCGCCGTCCTCGTCCTGCCAGGCCGCGCGCATCGACAGCGAATCCTTGCCGACCGGGATCGCGATGCCGAGCTCGCGGCACAGTTCGTGGCCGACGGCCTCGACCGTCGCGTACAGCCGCGCGTCCTCGCCCGGGTGGCCGGCGGCCGCCATCCAGTTCGCTGACAGGCGCACGTCGCCGAGCCGGCGAATCGACGCGGCGGCGATGTTCGTCAGCGCCTCGCCGACCGCCATGCGGCCGGAAGCGGGCGCGTTCGCGACGGCGAGCGGCGTGCGTTCGCCCATCGCCATCGCCTCGCCGGTGTCCGCGCCGAAACCGCTCGCGGTGATCGCGACGTCGGCGACCGGCACCTGCCAGGGACCGACCAGCTGGTCGCGCACGCTCAGCCCGCCGACGGTGCGATCGCCGATGTGGATCAGGAAGGACTTGTCCGCGACCGCCGGGAAACGCAGTACCCGCGCAATCGCGTCGCCGAGGTCGATGTCGCCGAGCTCGAGCGGCGCGTCCGGCGCCGCGACGCTCGCAACGTCGCGCAGCATCTGCGGCGGCTTGCCGAGTAGCACTTCCATCGGCATGTCCACGACGGTCTCGTTGCGCAGGCTGTCGGTCACGACCAGGCGGCCGTCGCCGGTCAGCTCGCCGAGGTCGGCGACCGGGCAACGCTCGCGCGCGCACAGCGCCGCGAACTCGTCCATGCGCTCCTGCGCGACGATCAGCACGTAGCGCTCCTGGGCCTCGTTGCACCAGATGGCCATCGGCGACAGGCCGGGCTCGGCGTTCGGAATGCGTCGCAGGTCGATGCGCGCGCCGTGCTTCGAGTGGTCGACGGCCTCGGGCACGGCGTTCGACAGGCCGCCCGCGCCCACGTCGTGAATCAGCAGGATCGGGTTGTCCGCACCGCGCGCCCGGCACTGGTCGATGACCTCCTGCGCGCGGCGCTGCATTTCCGGGTTGCCGCGCTGCACCGAGGCGTAGTCGAGGTCCTCGCTGCTCGCGCCGCTCGCGACGCTGGAAGCCGCGCCTCCGCCGAGCCCGATCAGCATGGCCGGGCCGCCGATGACGACGATGCGCGCGCCGACCGGCACGTCCTGCTTGACGGCGTGCTCCGCGCGCACGTTGCCGACGCCGCCGGCGATCATGATGGGCTTGTGATAGCCGCGCCGCTCGCCCCGCGGCAGGCCGGAAGGCGACCATTCGAAGCTGCGGAAGTAGCCGAGCAGGTTCGGGCGGCCGAACTCGTTGTTGAACGCGGCGCTGCCGATCGGGCCGTCGAGCATGATCTCGAGCGGCGTCGCCATGCGCTCCGGGTGCGGCGCGTCGTCCTCCCAGGGTTGCGTCCAGCCCGGCACGCGCAGGTGCGACACGGTGAAGCCGGTCAGGCCCGCCTTGGGGCTGGCGCCGAGCCCGGTCGCGCCCTCGTCGCGGATCTCGCCGCCGGCGCCCGTCGCCGCGCCGGGGAACGGCGAAATCGCGGTCGGATGGTTGTGCGTCTCCACTTTCATGAGGATGTGCACGTCCTCGTCCGCGAACCCGTATTCGCGGCTGGCCGGGTCGGCGGCCAGGCGCGAGGCGGGCCAGCCGCGGATCACCGCGGCGTTGTCGGAGTACGCGGACAGCACCCCGTCGGGCACCGCCGCGGTCGTCGCGCGGATCATGTCGAACAGGCCGGTCGACCGGGCCTGGCCGTCGATGATCCAGTCGGCGCGGAAGATCTTGTGCCGGCAGTGCTCGGAGTTCGCCTGCGCGAACATCATCAGCTCGGCATCGGTGGGATCCCGGCCGAGGCGCGTGAAATTGTCCGCGAGGTAGTCGATCTCGTCCGGCGACAGCGCGAGGCCGAGCGCCGCGTTCGCCTCGACCAGCGCGGCGCGGCCCGACCGCGCCAGCGGCACGACGCCGAGACCCGCGGGCGGCTGTGACGCGAACAGGCTCGCGGCCTCGCCGGCGTCGGTCAGCAGGCTCTCGGTCATGCGGTCGATCAGAGCGGCACCGATCCTCCCGAGCGCGGCGCGATCCGGCGCGCCGTCGAGCGACAGCGCGTAGCAGGTGCCGCGCTCGATGCGGCGCACCGCGACCAGGCCGCAGGCGAGCGCGATGTCTGTCGCCTTGCTGGACCAGGGCGAAATCGTGCCCGGGCGCGGCACGACGTAAAGGCGCGGCGCGTCGGCCGGCAGGGCCGCGGCCGGCTCGTCGTCGAGCAGCAGGGCCTCGAGTCGGGCCAGCTCGGCCGGGTCGAGCTCGCGCTCGAGGTCGACGAAACAGGAGTAGCGGGCATCGAGCCCGCGGACCCGCGGGTCGAGCGCCTGCAGCTCGTTCAGTGTCTTCTGCAGGCGGAACGGCGACAGCGCGGACGGGCCCGGCAGCTCCAGGACGCGTGGCTCGGACGCGTCGGGAGTATCAGGCGCTGGTCTGGACAAGCGGTCGGGACCCGTGGCTGAGCGTGGGTGGCAGGCGAGCCGGCATGATAACCAAGGCGCCGGCGGGCGGCCAGCCGGCTACTTGCGATCGCCGCCGGGCGTGTAGACCGGCACCGGGAACTGCGCGTCGTTGCCGCCCTCGACCTTCGAGATCTTGCTCGTGCCCTGCTTGTCGACCTCGTCGATGCGGACGATCGAGTGCAGCGGCAGGTAGGTGCTGCGCACGCCCGCGAACTCGGACTTCAGCTTCTCCAGGCCGGGGTCCACGACGACGCTCGAGCGCTCGTCGAAGGCCAGCTCGCCGACCTCGACGAAGCCGAACAGCGCGCCGTGCCCGACGCGCCGGGCATAGATCTCGTAGAGCTCGCCCTTGTTCAGGAACTGGATCCGGTAAAAGGTCTTCGCTGCCATTCGCCTGCCGTGCCTGTCGCCATCGCCGCCCGGGCGTCCCGCCGGGCAGTGTAGCGGGGGCCGCGCGACGCATCCATGCCGCTGCCCGGGCCGATTTATGTAAAATCTCGCCGCCGGCCGCCACCTGCGTCGCGGCCCGTTATGTGACCTGCTTGGCAGCGCCGCCGCTCGCCGCACCGCACAATGCGGCGACACCCGAGGCTCCGCCCGGCCGCAGACCCGATACGGACAGAAGAAAATCATGCCGTTACAGATAGAAGTTATCAGCGAACACAAGGAGCTGATGGGCGACGACGCCGTGCGCCATTTCAACGGCCACGGCGGCACGATCGGCCGCGGTCTGCACAGCGACTGGATCCTGCCCGACCAGCAGCGCTTCATTTCCGGCAAACATGCCACGATCGATTTTCGCGGCGGCGCCTACTACCTGGCCGACATCAGCACCAACGGCGTCTACGTCAACGACGCCGACGAGCCGCTCGGCAAGGGCAACCCGCGCCGCCTGTTCGACGGCGACCGCCTGCGCATGGGCGAGTTCGAGTTCGTCGTCACGATCGACGAGGGCGAGGAAATCGACATCCGCGACCCGTCGGCCGTACGCTCGATCAGCAGCGACGACCACATGAGCGAGGTCGTGCCCGAGGAGCCGCTGAAGACCGGGATCCAGCTGCTCGACGAGGAAGAGCTGACCGGCGACGACGTGTTCCAGTCGACCCTGTTCGGCACGACCAAGATGCATCCCGAGCCGCGACCCGCGCAGCCCGTGCGCCGGCGCGCGAACGGCAGCGCCGCCGTGACCGCAACCACGGCGCCCGCGCCGGCCGCCAATGCCGACGCGGACGACGACGCCCTGCTCGCGGCCTTCCTGCGCGGCGCAGGGGTCGAGCGCGACGAGATCCACCCGTCCATCGACCCGCTCGACGTCATGGAGAACGCGGGCCGGGTGCTGCGCGAACTGGTCAGCGGCACCACGGACCTGCTCGCCTGCCGGGCGAACCTGAAGAGCATGTTCCGGCTGGACCAGACTACGGTGCTGCCGCGGCACAACAATCCGCTGAAGCTCTCGCAGAGCGTCGACGATTCGATGAAACAGCTGCTGGTCGGCCGCGAGGGCGAATACCTGGGGCCGCTCGACAGCGTCACCGAGGTCTGCCGGGACCTGAAGGGCCACCACGAGGCCATGCTGGAGGCGATGCTCGCGGCCTTCCACGAGTTCGCCGACCGCTTCGACCCGGACGAGCTCAAGGACAGCTTCGATCGCAGCCTGGGCCGCAAGCCGCTGCTCGGCTCGTTCGCAAAGCTGAAGTACTGGCAGCTGTACTGCGACCTCTACCCGATCATGACCCAAAAGGGCAGCGGCCCGCTGCCGCAGCAGGTCGGCGAGGAATTCGTGCGCGCCTACGAGAAGCGCATCGCCGAGTCGAAGCGCGTCGACCGCAAGGACGGCAAGGCCGCCTGATTCCCCGCGTTCGCGGCGATCACGGCGGTAAGCGATCAGGACGGCGAGGCCGCCCGCTCAGCAATGCCTGAAGAGCTTTCGGGCCGGGCACGGCACCGCCGCCTGGCCTGCTACGATCGCAGCGCTTCCCGGCCTTCGGCGATTGCGGCGAGTCCCGGCGGGGACGGCGAGCCCGGCCTGGCGCTCAACGGTTGCGGCGGTTTTTCACGAGGTCGTTGACGACGCCCGGGTCGGCCAGCGTCGAAGTATCGCCGAGATTGCCGAAGTCGTTCTCGGCGACCTTGCGCAGGATGCGGCGCATGATCTTGCCGGAACGGGTCTTCGGCAGCGCCGGCGCAAACTGGATCAGGTCCGGCTTCGCGATCGGGCCGATCTCCTTGCCGACCCACTGCCGCAGCTCGGCGAGCAACTCGTCGCCGGGCTCGACGCCCTCCATCAGCGTGACGTAGGCGTAGATGCCCTGCCCCTTCACGTCGTGCGGGTAGCCCACGACGGCCGCCTCGGCGACCTTCGAGTGCGCGACCAGCGCGCTCTCGACCTCGGCCGTGCCCATGCGGTGCCCTGATACGTTCAGCACGTCGTCGACGCGACCCGTGATCCAGTAGTAGCCGTCCTCGTCGCGGCGGGCACCGTCGCCCGTGAAGTAGCGGCCCGGATAGGTCGAGAAATAGGTCTCGACGAAGCGCTCGTGATCGCCATAGACCGTGCGCATCTGTCCCGGCCAGCTGTCCGTGATCACGAGGTTGCCGGAGGTCGCGCCTTCCTTTTCCTTGCCGTCCGCGTCGACGAGCGCGGGCCGGATGCCGGGCAGCGGGCGGGTCGCCGAGCCGGGTTTCAATGCCGTGGCGCCAGGCAGCGGGCTGATCAGGATGCCGCCGGTTTCGGTCTGCCACCAGGTGTCGACGATCGGGCAGCGGCCGTCGCCGACGACGTGGTAGTACCACTCCCAGGCCTCCGGGTTGATCGGCTCGCCGACCGAACCCAGCAGGCGCAGGCTCTTGCGCGACGTCTTCTTCACCGGCGCGTCGCCCTCGCGCATCAGCGCGCGGATCGCGGTCGGAGCCGTGTAGCAGATGTTGACGTCGTGCTTGTCGCAGACTTCCCAGAATCGTGACGCCGTCGGGTAGTTCGGCACGCCCTCGAACATCAGCGTGATCGCACCGTTCGCGAGCGGGCCGTAGACGATGTAGCTGTGCCCGGTGACCCAGCCTACGTCCGCCGTGCACCAGTACACGTCGCCCGGGTGATAGTCGAACACCAGCTTGTGTGTCAGCGCCGCGTAGACGAGGTAGCCGCCGGTCGTGTGCAGCACGCCCTTCGGCTTGCCGGTAGACCCGGACGTGTACAGGATGAACAGCGGATCTTCCGCGCCCATTTCCTCGCAGGGGCAGTCGTCGTCTACGCCTTCCTGCGCCTCGTGCAGCCAGACGTCGCGGTCCTCGTGCCAGTCGACGTCGGCGCCGGTGCTGCGCACGACCAGCACCTTCTCGAGCGTCGTCACGGACGGCTTGCCGGCCGCCGCGTCCACGTTGGCCTTGAGCGGGATGCGCTTGCCGCCGCGGCGACCCTCGTCGGCCGTGATGACTATGTTCGACTCGCAGTCGTGGATGCGCCCGGCGAGCGAATCCGGCGAAAAGCCGCCGAACACGACGCTGTGCACGGCACCGATGCGCGCGCAGGCCAGCATCGCGATCGCGGCGTCCGGGATCATCGGCATGTAGATCGTGACCCGGTCGCCCTTCTTCGCGCCGATCTTCTTCAGCGCGTTCGCGAAGCGGCAGACCCGGCGGTGCAGTTCGCGGTAGCTGATCTTCGCGTCGACCGACGGATCGTCGCCTTCCCAGATGATCGCGGTGTCGTCTGCCTTGTCGTCGAGGTGACGGTCGACGCAGTTGTAGCAGGCGTTCAGCGTGCCGTCGGCGTACCAGCGGATGTGCAGGTCGTCGCGCTCCCAGGAGACGTCTTTGACCTCGGTGAACGGCGACATCCAGTCGACGATCGCGGCCTGGTCCTTCCAGAAGGCCTCGTTGTCCTCGAGCGAGCGCCGGTACATGGCGTCGTAGCCGTCGGCGTTTACCCAGGCGCGTTGCGCCGTGTCGCCCGGTACGTCGTAGGTCTTGGTCATCGATTCCCCCCGTGGTCAGGTGGCGCGGGCCGCGTTCAGTCCCTGCCTGCGATGTCGAGAATGCGGCGGGCCTGCAGCAGGTGCGGCCGGTCGAGCATCTCGCCGTCCATGCCGAGTGTGCCAGCCCCGGGATGCTCTGCAAACAGGGCCACGATGCGCTCCGCGCGCGCGATCTCTTCCGCGGACGGCGTGAACGCCTCGTTGATGATCGCGACCTGCGCCGGGTGAATGGCGAGCATGCCGGAGAAACCGTCGCGACGCGCGCGCGACGCGCTCGCCTCGAGGCCGGACTCGTCGCGGAACCGGGTGTAGACGGTATCGATCGCCGGCACACCGGCCGCGGCGGCGGCGAACAGCGCCAGGCTGCGCGCGAGCTCGTAGGGCGGCAGCCAGCGGCCGTCCTCGTCGCGCGTGGCCCGTGCCCCGACCGCGCTGCCGAGATCCTCCGCGCCCCAGGTCAGCCCGGCCAGGCGTTCGCTGGCTCCCGCGTACTCGTGCAGGCGAAACAGCGCCGCCGGGCGCTCCGTGACGAGCGGCAGGATGCGGGTCTGGCCCATCGGGATGCCGTGCTCGGCCTCGAGCGCGTCGAGCAATTCGGCGAGTCGCGCAACGTCGTCGCCGCCACCGGCTTTCGGCAACACGATGCCGGCTGGCTGTGCAGGCATCGCGGCTTTCAGGTCGAGCAGCGCGTCCTCGCCGTCCAGCGGGTTGATGCGGACCCAACGTTGCGGACCGCCGGCGTCGGTGAGAAATTCGGCCAGCGTCGCGCGCGCCGCCGGGCGCGCGTCCGCGGCAATCGAATCCTCGAGGTCGACGATCAGCGCGTCCGCATCGCCGTCGCGGGCTTTCGCGAGCTTGCGCTCGCTGTCGGCCGGGACGAAGAGAAAGCTGCGGTTCATGCGGGCCGGCGGCGCATCAGCGCCGAGCGCTTGCAGACGCCGACCAGCTCGTCGTGCTGGTTGTAGGCCCGGTGTTCGAAAATGACGATGCCGTTGTCGGGCCGCGATTTCGACTCGCGCAACTCCAGGACCTCGGTGCGGATATGAATGGTGTCGCCGTGGAACAGCGGCTTCGGGAAGCGGACCTCGTCCCAGCCCAGGTTTGCCACCGTCGTACCCACGGTCGTGTCGTTGACCGAGATGCCGACCATGAAAGCGAGCGTCAGGCAGCTGTTGACCAGCGGCCGGCCGAACTCGGTATGCTTTGCGAACTCGGCATCGATGTGCAGCGGCTGCGGGTTGTGCGTCAGCGCACTGAACCAGACGTTGTCGGCCTCGGTGATGGTGCGGCGGATTTCGTGGTCGAAGACCTGGCCTTGCTCAAATTCCTCGAAGTACAGTCCGGGCATCGCGGCTCGCCTGCTCTGTCGCGCACTGGGCCCTGCATGATAGACGGCGGGACGGCCGATGCAACCGGCGAGCCGGGGAACGTTTCGTTGCCGGGCTGTTCCCAGACACTGGACCGGAACAGCGAGGAGCGCAGGACATGAAGCTAAGCAGGCGGCAGTTCACGCAGGCGGGACTCGGCGCGGGCGCGTTGCTCGCGAGCGGCATCGCACCGCTCTCCGCGGCGGAGCACGAGCTGCTCGAGCGGCCGATCCCGTCCACCGGCGAGACGATCCCGGTGATCGGCGTCGGCACGAACCGCTACGGGGTCGGCGACGATGCCGCGGCCCGCGCGCCGCTGAAAGCCTCGCTGGCGCGCTTCCGCGAGCTCGGCGGCACGGTCGTCGACACGGCGCCGATGTACCGCTCGTCGGAAACCGTGCTCGGCGACCTGGTCGGCGAGCTCGGCATCGGCGACGAGCTGTTCATGGCGACCAAGGTCGATCGCAAGGGCCGCAGCACGCAGGTCGAACGGATGCAGCGCTCGTTCCGGCTGCTCGGCTACGAGACGATCGACCTGATGCAGTGCCACAACATCATCGACTGGCAGACGGCGATCCCGGTCATGCGCGAATGGCAGGAAGCAGGCCGCGTCCGCTACATCGGTATCACGACCTCGCGGGAGAACGAGTACGCGGAGTTCGAGCGCATCATGCGCGAGCACCAGCTCGATTTCGTGCAGGTCAACTACTCGCTTGCCGACCAGCGCCTGTCGGCCGAGCGGCTGCTGCCGCTCGCGGCCGAGCGCGGCATGGCCGTGCTGGTCAACCGGCCGTTCGGCGGCGGCAACGTGTTCGGCAAGCTGCGCGGCGTCGACCTGCCGGACTGGGCGCGGGATTTCGATGTTGGCTCCTGGGGCCAGTTCCTGCTCAAGTACGTGCTGTCGCACCCGGCAGTCACCGCGGCGATCCCGGGCATGACGAAGCCACGACACGTCGAGGACAACATGGGCGCGGGCCGTGGCCGGCTGCCCTCTGCGGAGGAGCGTCGACTGATGGAACGCTTCTTCGACGCGCTGTAGGCCATGACCGCTTCTCACACCGACGCCATGCTGCGGCGGATTCTCGAGACGACGCGGACCGTGGCAATGGTCGGCGCGAGCCCGAACCCGAACCGCGACAGCTACCGGGTCATGCGCTACCTGCAGCAACAGGGATACCGCGTGATCCCGGTCAACCCGACCGTGGACGGCGCCTCGATTCTCGGCGAGCCGGTCGTCGCCCGCCTCGCGGACATCGAGTGCGGCGTCGACCTGGTCGACGTGTTCCGGCGCGCCGACGCGGTGGCGGGCGTCGTCGACGAGGTGCTAGCGCTCGCTGCGCGCCCGGCGACGCTCTGGCTGCAGCTCGGCGTCGTCGACGAGCAGGCGGCGGCCCGCGCGCGCGACGCCGGCCTCGAGGTCGTGATGGACCGCTGCATCAAGGTCGAGCACGTCCGGCTCGTGCGCGCGGCATCGAGTTAGGTACAAGTACCGATTCTCGTCCACCGGGCTGCCGGGCACACTGAAATACCTGCCCCGCGATCCGGAGGACCGAGCGTGCTGCGCCTGCTGTTGCCACTCGACGGTTCGACCTGCGCGGAGCGCGCGCTGCCGCACGCGATCACGCTCGCGCGGACCTTCGAGGCGTCCGTCCGGCTGATCCGCGTCGTCCACGCCGGCGACCTGCCGGGCGCGGACGCCGCCGCGATCGCACGGGCGTCGCGGCAGGAACGGGAGCACGCCGGCGACTACCTGGCGACGCTGGCCGAGCGCCTGCGCCGCGCCGGCATACCCTGCGAGTGGTCGGTCGAAGCGGGTTGCCCGGCGACGGCCATCGCGGCCGCCGCCCGCGCCGACGGCGACCAGCTGCTCGTCATGACGACGCACGGCAGCGGCAACGCGCGCGAGTTCCCGCGCGGCAGCGTCGCTAGCAAGCTGCTGGCGAACTACCGCGGGTCGGTCTTCCTGCTGCGACCGCAGGCCCTGCCGAGCGGCGGCCGCTACCGGCGCATTGCCGCGCTGATCGACCTCAACAGCCTGTCGCCGAAAGTCCTGCAGTGCGCGGCCCGGCTGGCCACCACGCGCGGCAGCCGGCTGCTGGTCGCCTGCGCGCTGCACGAACCCGAACTGCCGGCCGTGCTGCGCCGGCACCCGCGGGCACTGGCGCTGCGCAACGAACTCGGCGACCTGCTGGAACGGGCCGCCGCCGGTCGACTGGCCGAGGCGAAGGAGAACCTGCCGACGGGGCTGCGCGTGGAGACGCGCATCGTTCGCTACACGGACCTGTCGAGCGCGGTCGCGCGGATCGCGGTGCACCACGACATCGACCTGCTGGTACTCGGCAACGACTGGCCCGACATCGTCGGCGGCTGCCGGACCGAGACGGTGCCGATGCTGTTCGTCGGGCCGCGCGGCCTGCCTGTCCGCGAACTCGCGCAGCCGGCCCGGGACGGACGCGGGACCGCCGCCGACATGCCGGATGGCGCACCGCGCCGGACCGCGATCTCGCGCCGGGCCGTGGCGCGGACGCTGTCACCCGTGCGCGCGCAGCCCGAGCCGGATCGCCAGCAGGAGCAGCGCCTGGGCTGACAGCGCGGCCACCGCGATCAGCGGCGAGGCGACCGAGCCGGCGACCAGGAACGCCAGCAGCGCCAGGCCGCCGTTGGTGAGTGCGTAGGGCATCTGCGTGCGGAAATGCGCAAGCGGCGTCGTGCCGGCGCCGCTCGAGGACAGCAGCGTCGTCTCGGACACCGGCGAGGAATGATCGCCGAAAAGCCCGCCCGACAGCACCGCGCCGATCACGACCGGCAGGACGGCGCCGGTGGCGGCCGCCGCCGGCACGGCGAGCGGTATCATGATGATGATCGTGCCCCAGGACGAACCGGTCGCGAACGAGATGATCGCCGCCAGCAGGAACACGAGTGCCGGCAGCCACGCGGCATCGACGCCCTCGCGCGCGGCGGCCGCGACGTAGGCGCCGGTGCCGAGCTCGGCGCTCAGGTCGCCGAGCGCCCAGGCCAGCACGAGCGTCGCCGCGATCGAGGTCATGCCACTCATGCCGGCCACGTAGCGGCCGACCAGCTCGGTGCCGGTCGCGAGCCGCTTGCCGACGAGCAGCGCGACCAGCGCCAGCGCGGCACAGCAGTAGGCGGCGGCGAGCGCGGCGCGGAAATCGCTGCCGGCGACCTGCTGCGCGGGAAACCCGTAGCCCGCGAGCAGCGCGAACAGCACGGCACCCAGCACCGCGAGCGGCAGCCAGACGAGAACCGGGCCCGCGCACCCGGGCACCGCGCCTGGCGGTGCTTCCTCGCCGGCGACGATCTCGTTCGGCGCCGTGCGCATCGGACCGTAGTCGATGTCCAGCAACGCAAGCAGCGGCGCCATCGCGATCGCGAGCCAGGCATAGAACTGGAACGGGATCGCGGCGACGAAGGCAGAGTACTCCGAGGTCGCGATACCGTTGGCGGCGAACGCGTCGGCAATGACGCTCATGATGAACACGCCCCAGCCGATGAACGGCACGAGGATCGCGACCGGCGACGAGGTCGAGTCGAGCACGAACGCGAGTTTTTGCCGCGTCACGCCGAGCCGGTCGGCGAGCGGCTGGAACACCGGCCCGACGATCAGCGGCGTGCCGAGGTCGGAGAAGAAAATGACGACGCCGCCGGCCCAGGCCGCCAGCTGCGCGCGCACGCGGTTGACGACCCAGCGGGTCACGCTCGCCGCGAACGCGGGACCGCCGCCGGAGGACTCCATGAGGCGCACGAAGCCGCCGATGAACGCGAGCAGCACGAGCACGCTCGCGTTGTAGCCGTCCGCGACCTGCGGCACGAGGTACTCGCCGATCAGCACCGGCAGGAAATCGGCGATACCGGTGGCGCCGACCAGCGCGACGCCGGCGGCGACCCCGACGAACAGTCCGACCAGCACGTTGCGCGCGGCGAGCGCCACCGCGAGCGTGAGCAGGACGGGCGCGAGCGACAGGATCCCGGGTTCCGGCATCCGTCGACTATACCCAAGCGGCAGCGGCGCCTGCTTGAAAACGGCCTGGCAGACCGCATCTCGGGGTACGGCACGGGGCGCTCGGTCGCCCTTCCAGGCTGGATAACATCCAAGGAGTGTGCCCATGAACAAGACGATTGCATGCCTTGCCGCGCTGCTGCTGGCCACGCTGGCCGGGGGCGGCGCCGTTGCCGACGAGCGCGCCGCGATTCGCTTCGCGGATTACGGCGGCATCGAAAACTGGCGTCCCGGTCCGGACGGCTCGCTGCTCGTCGAAGCGCGCAACGGCGAGTGGTACCGGGCGACCTTCACGTCGCCCTGCCGGGACCTGAAGTTCAGCCAGAGCATCGGCTTCGTGACCGACGGCCTCGGCCGGCTGGACAAGTTCAGCTCGGTCGTGGTCAGCGACGGTCAGCGCTGCTACTTCAAGACCTTCGAGCGCATCGAAGACCCGGACCGCAAGGAATAACGGCGCTCGACGCCGTCCCGCAGAGCCCCGCCCCGGCGGGGCTCTGTTTTTTCGGCCCGGCGCCGCGCTACAGGTACAGCCAGCTCAGCATGACCGAGAGCACGACCCACAAAAGGATCTGCAGCGGCAGACCGCCGCGAAAGAAATCGCCGAAGCGGTAGCCGCCCGCGCCGAATACGAGCAGGTTCGTCTGGTAGCCGATCGGCGTCAGGTAGCTCATGTTTGCGCCGAACAGGATCGCCAGCACGAACGGCACCGGCGGGAGGCCGAGTTCGTTCGCGACGCCGACGGCGATCGGCGTGCCGATGACGGCGATCGCGTTGTTGGTCACGACCTCGGTCAGCAGCGCGGCCAGCAGCAGCAGCGCGGAGAGCACCAGTGGCGGCGGCCAGTTGTGGATCAGGTCGACGAACGCCTGCGCGAGCCAGGCAGCGGCACCACTGCCGACCAGCGTGCCGCCGAGCGCGAGGCTCGCAGCGATGACCAGGGCGAGCCGGGTGTCGATGGCGCCGAGCGCGTCGGCCATGCTCAGGCAGCGCGTCGCGAGCATCAGGCCCACGCCGGCCAGCGCGCTGGCCGCGATCGGCAGCAGGCCGAGCGCCGCGGTGACCACGACCCCGACCACGATCGCGAGCGACAGCGGGATTCGCGACAGGCGTGGCACGTGCAGCGCGCGGGCCAGCACGAGCAACCGCGAGCCTTCCATCAGCTGCTGCACGTCGTGGCGGGGACCCTGCATGAGCAACACGTCGCCGGTGCGCAGCAACGGGTCCGTGAACTTGTCGAGCCGACCCGCCGAGGCCTGTCCCGGGCGATTCCAGCCGATCGGCGTCAGGCCGCGCAGCGTACCCGGCTGCAGCTGGCTCAGGCGCTTGTTGAACAGGGGCGAATCCGGGGTCACGACGATCTCGATGAGGCGCGCGTCCTCCGCCGCCTTGAGGTCGGCGCCGCCCAGGCTGCTGCCGGCGCTGGCATGGGCATGCCGGATGTTCTCCGGCGTGCCGCGGATGTGCAGCCGGTCGCCGGCCTGCAGGCACAGGGTCGGCAGGCGCGCGAGCACGAGGCCCGCGCCACGCTCCACCTTGCTGACGCGCACGCCCTCGCCGAGCAGGCGCGTGGCCTGCGGCAGCGTGACCTCCGCCAGCGGGCTGCCGGACTCGATCGTCAGCACCGAGTCGAAGAAGCGCGGTTCCCGGCCTTCGAGCAGGGTCGAGCGGTCGGGCAGGATGCGCGGCAGCACGAGCCACAGGTACAGCAGGCCCGCGCCGGCGGCCACGACGGCGGGCAGCGCGAAGTCGAACATGCCGAAGCGCGGCACGCCGAGATCCTCGGCGACCGAGACGACCAGCAGGTTGGTGGACGAGCCGATCGTGGTACTCATGCCGCCGATGATCGTGGCGAAGCCGACCGGCATCAGTATCCTGGACGGCGGAAAACCGATCCGGTGCGCGACGCCGACGAGGATCGGCAGCAGCATGACGACGATAGGCGTGTTGTTGGCGAAGGCACTGATGAACGCGGCGACGACGAGCGTTGCCAGCAGCGCGAGCGAACGCTGGCGCAGCCACAGGTAGGTCAGCGCGCGGCCGACCGGCCGCAGCGCGCCGGTGGCCTCGACGCCGCGCGCCAGCATCAGCAGCAGGCAGATCGTCACCAGCGCCTCGTTGCCGAAAACGGCGACGAGCTCGCGACCGCGCAGGCCGCCGGGCACGGGGAACAGCTCGAACGCAACGACCGCGACGATCAGGATGCCGATACTAGTCACTTCGATGCGCAGTTCCGCGCGCGACAGCAGGTACAGCGCCGCCAGCGTCAGCAGGATGGCGGCGAGCGCGTGCGGCGACAGGGATGCGGCAACGGGTACCACCGGTTCAGCCCTCCACCGAAGCGCCAGCGGGCGCGACAACGGGATTTCTGCTCGGGTCAGTTAATACGAAAACGGCGCCGGACACCATGCCTGGGGCGACGATTCGCCGCGGCTGGGACGGGCGAGGATCAGCCGCGAAGCCGGCCGCCGCGTCCGGGGACCTGCCGCCGGGCCGGCGCGCCGGGTGATGCCAGGCCGTCAGGCCTCGAGACCCGGTGCCAGGCCCAGGTAGATCACGACGAGACCGATCGTGTCCGAGAAGCCGTGCGCGAGGATCGGCAGCCATAGATTGCGACCCGCCGCGAGGTACAACGCGCCGAACCACAGGCCCGACACCGTCGAGCCGATCACGCCGGCCGGCCCCTGGTAGTAGTGGCCGACGCCGAACAGCACACTGACGATCAGCATCGCGACCAGGTAGGCTCGCGGCGAATGCCCGCCGAGGGCAGCGGCTCGCTCGAGCACGTAGCCCCGGTAGGCGATTTCCTCGCCGAAAGCGGCGAAGGTCCACACGAGCGCCAGCATCGCCAGCGCGGCCGGCAGGTCGCCCACGAGGTAGGCGAAATCGGAGAGGTCCGGGCGTCCGGCGAGTCGCTCGACGACGAACTCGCTGAACAGTTGCAGTGCCGCGGCGGCGGCGATCGCCAGCGCGATGGTCGCGCACCAGTTCGCGGGGCGCCTGAACCCGAGGTGGCGCCACGAGCGGCGCCGCCCGCGCAAGGACAGCCAGGCGAGGATCACGAGCCACGGCGTTTCGCTGACCGGGACGATCTCGAACAGGTTGGCGCCGGCGACCAGCAGAGCCGCCAGCAGCAGTTCCAGAGCGGCCCGGCGCCTGTCGTTCGGCGCGGCAGCGTCGATGTCCGATCGGCTGTTCATGGCAGCGCCCTCACCTGCCGACCGACGTGCCTGCCGGTCGCCGCAGGATACGACCGCCGCTCGCGGCCCTGCAGCGGGACCGGCAGACGTTTGCAGGAACGGGCTACGTCGCACGCCTGCGCTGCGGCGCGCTCAGCCGTGGCCGGCGGTGACAGCAAGGGCAGCGAGCAGATGCCCCGTGCGCGCGAGCAGGTCGGTACGGGGTCCGGAACAAGACGCACGGCAGGCCGCTCAGGGGGGCGGAAAGCCGACCCGGGCCAGGTCGCGCTCGAGCAGTTCCAGCGCCTTGCGGGCGTTCTGCGCGTAAGCCTCGGTGGTGCTGGCGTAGGTATCCCAGTCGCGGACGATGTGCGCGCTCCAGAGGACCCGCCCGCTGCGCTCGTCGACGAGGACCAGTTCCAGGCTCGACGGACCGAAATCGCTGCGCCGGGTACCTGCGACGAAGGCGCCGTCCGGGTCTTCGTAGTCCACGGTGAACCCGAGCCGCGGCAGTTCGCTACCGAGGACGCTGCCGACCGGATCGTTCTGGCCGACCATCTCGGTGCGCAGCATGACGCGGCGAGGTATTTCACTCGCCGCGGTGAACGCAGGCTCGCTGCTGCCGGTCGGCTGCGATGGCAGCGTTGCGCAGGCCGAGAGCAGGACCGACAGCAGGAGCAGGCCCGGCGCGACGAGCCCGACGCACGGACGGGCAGCTTCAGGACATGCGGGCGGCTGCATCGGGGGCTCCTGGAAATGGCTGCTGTGCAGGCTTCTGTTGTGGGCGTTGAGGCCGGGACTGGCCCGGGTCGGTAGTGGCGATCGTATACCCGGCGGGGCGCGCTGCGCGCGTCCAATACGGCAATCCTGCCGTTTTGTTGAACCCCAATCCGCCCACCGGGTTTGCCGTCGCGCCAGTGGTCGGTGCGGATTGATCTTCAGTGGTCCCGTCCGGATCCGTGTTCCACGATCCCGCTGGGGGAACCTCCGCACGGGTGGGATTAACGGCCGCCATCCCTGGCGGCCGCCCCTGCGGGGCGCGCTGCGCGCGTCCAAAAC
>CALALV010000092.1 GCA_937925605.1 uncultured Woeseia sp. | reverse complement strand
AACGTGATCGTGCCGACGACGCCGAACGGCCGGCTGACCTTCAAGCCCTGCGCGGGCACCTGCGAGGCGACCTACGAGTCGGCTCGCCTGACTCCCGAGACGCGCTATCGCGTGGGCGACCAGGCAACGGATTTTGCCGGTTTCCGCAAGGCCTTTTTCAACCTGGCACGTGGCGCGAGCCACTATGCCCTCGTCAGCGTGGACGTCGACGCGAACACCGTTACGAGTGTCGCGATTGCCGACTGAACACGCACTACGAACATGTGACTGGTTGAGCGATCAGGTCACGGAATGACTGCTGAGGAATGGATTCATGAATACGTCACGGAATCGCGCGGCCTGGACTGCTGCCGGACTGACGCTGACCCTGCTGGCGGGCTCGCCCGCCATCGCGGATGACGTCGAGCTACTGCTGTCGAACCCGAACAGCGGCGGCGCCGACCGGCCGAACATCCTGTTCATCCTCGACAGCTCGGGCAGCATGACGACGGTCGAGACGACCCAGGAACCCTACGTCAACAGCAAGACCTACTCGGGCGACTGCGACGACGACAAGGTCTACTGGACGACCAACAACAACCCGCCGGACTGCGACACGGACAACTGGGTGTCGGAGGAAAACTTCGTCTGCGCCACCGGCGCCTCGGCGCTGGCCGGTTCGGGCATCTACACCGACACGATGGCGATGTACCGGCCGAACAATCGCGGCCGCTGGAAGTGGCGGCGCCCATCGGGCGACACCGACGAGTTGCTCGAGTGCGAGGCGGATTCCGGCCAGCACGGCCAGGGCGACCCGGCCGAGGTCTACGCACAGATCGGCACCAACAAGGACCCGTTCACGGACCGGGCGAACGGCGAAGTCGACTGGGGCAGCTCGCCGACCGAGCGCATCGTCACCGCCTACAGCGCCAACTACCTGAACTGGTACAACAATTCGCCGGTCACGTCGATGTCGCGCACGGACATCGTCAAGACCGTGACGAAGAACGTGCTTGACTCGATCCAGAATGCGAACGTCGGCCTGATGCACTTCAACTGGGACCAGGGCGGCTCGGTCATTCACGCCGTCAAGGATCTCGACTCGAACCGCGCGCAGGCCAATGCGAAGGTCGACGGACTGCCGGCGAACGGCTGGACGCCGCTCAGCGAGACGATGTACGAAGCCGCCCTTTACTGGCGTGGCATGGCGCCGCAGTACGGCCAGGCGATTACCGATCCTGCGGCCTACTCGAGCATCCTGGACGGCAACGGCAACGTGCTCGGCTACAGCTACAACAAGCCGTCGAACTACGCCTGCGCGAAGAACTTCAACGTGCTGCTGACCGACGGTGAGCCGACGCAGGACACGGATGCCTACAACCGCGTCAAGTTCCTGCCTGACTACACGACCGCGCTCGGCCGCTCCGCCTGCACCGGCGGACTGGCCAACGGCACCTGCCTGGACGACATCGCGGAGTACCTGTCGAAAGTCGACATCAACGACGCGGTGCCGGGCGACCAGACCGTTGCGACCTACACGATCGGCTTCACGGTCGACCTGCCGATCCTGAAGGAAACCGCCGAGAACTCGGGCGGCGAGTACTACCTGGCCAGCGACGTCAAGTCGCTGACGGCGGCGCTGACCGAGATCATCACGAACATCTTCGACCGCGACGTGTCGTTCACGGCGCCCGCGGTCTCGGTCAACGCCTTCAACCGGACGCAGCACCTGAACGAGCTGTACATCTCGGTGTTCCGCGCCAAGAACAAGACGCACTGGCCGGGCAACCTGAAGAAGTACAAGATCTACGACGGCCAGATCCGCGACAAGAACGGCGACCTGGCCGTGGACGCGACGACCGGCTACTTCGCGGAAGGCTCGCACAGCTACTGGACCGACGGCGCCAACCCGGACGGCCCGAACGTGTCGCTCGGCGGCGCGGCCAGCCAGCTGCCCGACCCGGCCAACCGCAAGCTGTACACGAACAAGTTCGGCAACAACCTGATGGACCCGGACAACGCGCTGACGCCGGGTAACGCGGGCTCGTACACGGCGGCGGACTTCGGCCTGACCGGCGACCCGAACGACCCGAGCGTCACGGACATGATCCAGTGGGCGCGCGGCGTCGACGTTGCCGACGTGGACAACGACCCGAACACGCTGGTGCGCAAGGTCATGGGCGACACGCTGCATTCGCAGCCGGCCTCGATCGTCTACGGCGGCACCCAGGGCAACCTCGACGTCGTCGTGTTCACGGCGACGAACGACGGCTACCTGCACGCGATCGACGCCGACAGCGGCGCCGAGATGTGGTCGTTCATCCCGGACGAACTGCTGGGCGACCTCGCCGAGCTCTATCACAACGAGGCGATCAACTACAAGCATTACGGCATCGACGGCGACATCGTTCCCGTCGTCGTGGACCGCAACCAGAACGGCAGCATCGAGGTCGGCACGGATCGTGTGATCCTGGTCTTCGGCATGCGCCGCGGCGGTTCCAACTACTACGCGGTCGACGTCACCGACAAGGACCGTCCTTCGGTCCTGTGGGTCAAGTCGATGCCGGAAGCGGGCCAGAGCTGGTCGCCGTCGGTCGTCGCCAAGATCGACGCGCCCGGAGTCAACAGCGACAAGGCCGTGCTCGTCATCGGCGGCGGCTACGACACGGTGCACGACCAGCCCACGATGCCGCTGACGCCGGACGGCGAAGGCAACGCGATCTACATGCTGGACCTGTACAGCGGCAACGAGCTGTGGAGCGCGGGTCCGGCAACCTCGGACGCGGACCTGAAGCTCGCG
Source organism: uncultured Woeseia sp. (assembly GCA_937925605.1). Taxonomy (GTDB): domain Bacteria; phylum Pseudomonadota; class Gammaproteobacteria; order Steroidobacterales; family Woeseiaceae; genus Woeseia. The sequence goes on along the minus strand of CALALV010000092.1, from coordinate 13,948 downwards.
TTCATGACTCGCGCATTCCCGAGCCGCATCCGTGTCCTCGATATCTCCGGCGACGGCATGGCGGACCGCATGTACGCCATGGACGTGGCCGGCCAGATGTGGCGCTTCGACATCACGAACGGCCAGAACGCTGCCAACCTCGTTGCCGGCGGCGTCGTCGCGCGCATCGGCGCGGAAGGCCTGGCCAGCTTCGGTGCGGCAGACACGCGCCGCTACTACGCGGCGCCCGACGTCTCGATGTTCATGGACGAAGCCCAGAACAAGCGTTACCTCGCGGTGAGCGTAGGCTCCGGCTACCGTTCGCACCCGCTGAACAGCGACGCCGAGGACCGTTTCTACTCGTTCCGCGACCCGAACGTGTTCACGAAGCTGACGCAGACGCAGTACGACCTGTACCCGATCGCCTACGACGACGACTTCGTCGAGGTGAGCGGCAAGTTCGGCGTCGTGCTGAACTCGGGCGACCGCGGCTGGAAGTTCACGCTGCCGCCGGGCGAGAAGGTGCTGGCGGAGTCGCAGACCTTCGACGATGCCGTTTACTTCGTGTCCTTCGAGCCTCAGGTGGCGTCGGCCGATCCCTGCCAGGCCGGTCTTTCCGTGAACCGCCTGTACAAGGTCAGCGTGCGTAACGGCGACCCGGTCGTCGACCTGTCCACGCTGGATCCGAACGATCCGGACTCGATCGACGCCGAGCGCGTGACGGAACTCGAGCAGGGCGGCATCGCGCCGAAGCCGACCTTCCTGTTCCCGAGCCCGGACGATCCGAATTGCCAGGGCGAGGACTGTGCACCGCCGCCGATCGGCTGCGTGGGTGTAGAATGTTTCGATCCAGGCTATGCGAACAACCCCGTTCGCACGCTGTGGACCCAGGATGGCATCAACTGATGCCCGAGCGATGGAGTAAGACACCGTGAATATCACGCGCAACAGGATGCAGGGCATCACGCTGATGGAGCTGCTGATCGTGATGGTGATCGTCGGCATACTGGCCGCGATCGCCTATCCCAGCTACCAGCAGTACTCGGCGCGTGCGAAACGCACCGAGGCGAAAGCGGCGCTGCTGCAGATCGCGACCAACCAGGAGCGGCACTACCTGCAGAACAACACCTACACGGCGGACATGACGAACCTCGGCTTCGACGTCGCCAGCGACTTCGAAACGGAAACGGGCTCGTACATCGTCACCGTGAACGCCGCCGACGCCAATAACTTCACGGCCACGGCGACCTACCAGCTCGGTGGCGAAGAGTCGAACTACTGCCAGACCTTCACGATCGACGGCCGCGGCACGAAGGAATCGACGCCGAAGACCGACTGCTGGACGCGCACGCGCTAGGCGTCAGCGGCGTCTCGCTCACGCGAACCGGCAGCCTGGCTGCCGGTTTTTTTTTCAGCTCCCGGGTTCGGCCCGGGCGCCCGCCTCGCCGCGTGACAGGAACAGCGCGTCGATGATCAGCAGCGCGGCACCGACGGTGATGGCGGCGTCGGCGATGTTGAAGGACGGGAACGGCCAGCCGTAGATCAGCACCTGGATGAAGTCGACCACGTGGCCGAGCCGGACCCGGTCGATGAGGTTGCCAATCGCCCCGCCGAGCACCAGGGCCAGCCCGGACGCCAGCACGGCATGGCGCTCGTGACGCAGGCTCCAGAGCCAGTGCACGATGAACGCGCTCACGGCCGTCGCCAGCACCGTGAAGAACCAGCGCTGCCAGCCGCCCGCGTCGGCCAGGAAACTGAACGCCGCGCCCGGGTTCTCCTGGTGCGTGATGTTGATGAACGAATTGACCGGCCGTTTGGCGAACAGCGGCACGCGCGTCACGATCAGCCACTTCGTGACCTGGTCGGCGACGACGACGAACCCGGCCACGGCGAGCCAGAGCAGGAAGCGACGATTACCCGTATTGGCCGCCGGGCTGCGGTCAGGCGTGCTGTCGGTCATGCCGCGAGTATCTCACGCGCGGCGGCGCTGTCGCGATGCATTTGCTCGACCAGCGCGTCCGCGTTGTCGAACTTCTCCTCGTCGCGCAGGCGCGCGACGAACTCGACCTCGATGCGCTTGCCGTAGATTTCCCGGTCGAAATCGAAGATATGCACCTCGAGCAACGGCTTCTTGCCATGAAAGGTCGGCCGGGTGCCGACGCTCGCCACGCCGGTGAGCGCCTCGTCGCCGAGGCCCAGCACGCGCACCGCGAAAATCCCCTGCACCGGGCTGCGCCGGTTGCGCAGCTGCACGTTTGCCGTCGGGTAGCCCAGCGTGCGCCCGATGCTGTCGCCGCGCGAGACCTTGCCCGACATCCGGAACGGCCGGCCGAGCAGTCGCGTCGCCTTGTCCATGTCGCCCTGCTGCAGCGCCGCGCGGATCGCTGTGCTGCTGACGCGCTGGCCGTCGACCATGACGCTCGGGATCTGTTCGACCTCGAAGCCGAGCGACCCGCCAGCACGGCGCAGCAGCTCGATGTTGCCCTCGCGATGGGCGGCGAAGTGGAAATCGTCGCCGATCACGAGGTAGCGCGCGTTCAGCGTGTGCACGAGCAGCTGGCGGATGAACGTGATTGCTCGAATTTCGCGCATCGAGCGGTTGAAGCGCGGGCAGTAGAACACGTCGATTCCGGACTTCGACAGCGCCTCGATCTTCTCGCGGAAGTGCATCAGCCGCGGCGGCGGCGAGGATTTCGCGAAGAACTCCTTCGGCGTCGGCTCGAAGGTCATGACCACGCCCGGCAGGCCACGCGCGCCCGCCTCCTCGACCACGCGGGCGAGCAGCTTCTGGTGGCCGATGTGCAGGCCGTCGTAGCTGCCGATCGTGACGACGCTGCCGTCCGCGACCCGCGCGTAGAGATCCTTGTGAGGTGTACTGGCCAGGAACATCGTCGATCAGCGTGTCGCGTCGCCCGGGGAACCCGCATTGTACGGCCTCGGGCGGCGCGCCGCGTAGCCCTCAGCCCAGCCGCAGGTGCCGCGTGCGCAGCCCCGCGAGCCAGAGCACCAGGAAATAGCTGCCGGCGGCAGAGCCTATCGTCAGGGCGAGCCATGCGCAGCGCTCGCCGAGCCCGGCCGCGAGCCACCAGGCGAGCGGCCGGTCGAGCGCGACGAGCACCGCCAGCATCGCGGCCAGCGCCAGTGCGAGCCGTGCGAGCAGTGCGCCCCAGCCGGCGCCGTGGCGCAGCGAGCCGTCGCGGCGCAGCCCGCGGTACAGCAGCAGCGCGTTCAGCATGGCCGCGACCGAGGTCGCGAGCGCCAGGCCCGCGTGCGTGGCGCGGTAGCCGATCGTCGTGAGCCACCAGGCGAGCAGCACGGACAGCACGAAGTTGACGGCGAGCGCCACGAGGCCGATGCGCACCGGCGTCCGCGTGTCCTCGCGAGCGAAGAAGGCCGGCGCGAGTATCTTGACCAGCGAGAAGCCGATCAGGCCGATCGAGAATGCCTCGAGGCTGATCGCGGTCAGCTCGACGTCGCTGGGCGTGAACTCCCCGCCGAAGAAAATCGTCGCGACCAGCGGTCCCGACAGCAGGATCAAGCCGACCGCGGCGGGCACGGCGATCAGCAGCGTCAGGCGCAGCGACCAGTCCACGGTCTGCGAGAACTGCTCGGTGGATGCGCTCGCATGCTGCCGCGACAGGTGCGGCAGGATCACGGTGGCCAGCGCGATGCCGAACAGGCCCAGCGGGAATTCCATGAGCCGGTCGGAGTAATACAGCAGGCTGATCTTTCCGACGTCCAGCAACGAGGCAATGATGCCGCCGAGCAGCACGTTCAGCTGCGCGATCGACGAGCCGAAGATCGCCGGCAGCATCAACTTGCCGATGCGACGGACGCCGGGATGCCGGGGCCGCCAGCGCGGCCGCGGCAGCGTGCCGATCGCGGCGAGGAACGGCAGCTGGAACAGGAGCTGCACGATGCCGGCCGCGAGCACCGCGTAGGCGAGCGCCATGCCCGGCTCGGCAAGCAGCGGCGCGAGGTACAGCGCCCCGGCGATCAGCGCGAGGTTCAGCAGCACCGGCGTGAAGGCCGGCACCGCGAAGCGCCCGTAGGTGTTCAGGATGCCGCCGGCGAAGGCCGTCAGCGACACGAACAGCAGGTACGGGAAGGTGAAGCGCAGCATGGCCGTCGCGAGGTCGAAACGGCCGTCCTCGCCGACGAAACCCGGGGCGACCGCGATGACCAGGAGCGGCGCCGCGATCACGCCGACGGCCGTGATCGCGAACAGCACGAGGCCGAGCGTGCCGGCGACGGCGTCGACCAGTTCGCGGGCCTCGGCATGCTCGTGCTGCTCGCGGTAGCGGGCCATGACCGGCACGAAGCCCTGCGAGAACGCCCCTTCCGCGAAGAAGCGGCGCAGCATATTCGGGATGCGGTTGGCGACGATAAAGGCGTCCATGACGATCGTCGCGCCGAAGTAGCGGGCGAAGACGACGTCGCGCACGAGGCCGAGGATCCGCGACAGCAGGGTCATGACACTGACCACCGAGGTCGATTTCAACAGCCCGCGCGCGCTCTGCACGACGGGCGGCGGCGCGGGCGCGCCGGGGGCGTCGGGATCTCTGTCGGGGGACTCCGTCATGCGGCATCCGGGGCGGCTGGACGCGCGCCAGTGTAGCCTGAAAACAGCTGAAAATCAGTCGTTTAGACGCCGCGAGGACGCGCTCCCCGCACGGCCGGGGCGGCATTGACATTCGCGGGCCGGGCACCAATAATACGCGGCTCTTTGCCCCGGCCGGACAGCCGTGCCGGGCTACTCCCGAGAAACGGATTTACGAACGTGGCAAACATCAAGTCAGCCCAGAAACGCGCCCGCCAGGCCGAGAAGTCGCGCCTGCACAACATGGGCCTGCGCTCCAAGATGCGCACGAGCATCAAGGCCGTCCTGAAGGCGGTCGAGAAAGGCGACAAGGCCGAGGCCGACGCTGCCTACAAGGCCGCCGTGCCGATCATCGACAGCATGATCAACAAGGGCATCGTGACCCGCAACAAGGCCGCCCGGCACAAGAGTCGCCTGAACCAGCGCGTCAAGTCGCTCGCCGGCTAGGCACCGCACGGCAACGGACAGCAAAGGGCCCCCGCGGGGGCCCTTTCTTTTGCTCGCGCTTCAGCCCTCGCCCGGTTCTTCCGCGCGCTCCACTTCCGCCGCGTGTGCCTGCTCGAGGTGCCGCATCACGGCCTGCCCGAGCGCCTTCGTGCCGCGCCGCTCCGCGGCACTGACCTCGAATACGGGCCCGTCCCAGCCGGTGGCTGAGAGCAGCTCGCGGCGGAGCTGCGCCAGCTCGTCGGCCGGCAGCAGGTCCGTCTTGTTCAGCACGAGCCAGCGCGGCTTCGCGGCAAGCTCCGCATCGAACTTGTCGAGCTCGCCTGAAATCGCCTTGAAATCGTCGGCCGGCGACGCCCCGGGATCCGGCGGCGCGACGTCGACCAGGTGCAGCAACAGCCGCGTGCGCTGCAGGTGCTTGAGGAAACGTACGCCGAGACCCGCGCCCTCCGCCGCGCCCTCGATCAGGCCCGGTACGTCGGCCATGACGAAGCTCTGCAGCGGCCCGACCGCCACGACGCCGAGGTTGGGGTGCAGGGTCGTGAACGGGTAGTCCGCGATCTTCGGCCGCGCCTGCGACATCGCGGCGATCAGCGTGGACTTGCCGGCATTCGGCAGGCCCACCAGCCCGACGTCGGCCAGCAGCTTCAACTCGAGCCTGAGGTGCCGCGCCTCGCCGGTCGTTCCCTGCGTCGTCTTGCGCGGCGCCCGGTTGACGCTGCTCTTGAAGCGGGTGTTGCCGAGACCGCCCCGCCCGCCGGCCGCGACCTTCAGGCGCTGGCCGGCCTCGACCAGGTCGCCGATGAACTCGCCGGTGTCGACGTCGTGCACGACGGTGCCGCAGGGCACGCGCACCTCGAGGTCCTTGCCCGAGCGCCCGGTCATGTTGCGGCCGGCGCCGGGCTGGCCGCTGTCCGCGCGGAACTTGCGGGCCACGCGGAAATCGGCCAGCGTGTTGCTCGCGTCGTCCGCGACCAGCCAGACGTCGCCGCCGTCGCCGCCGTCGCCGCCGTCCGGCCCGCCCTTCTCGACGTATTTCTCGCGCCGGAACGACAGGCAGCCGTGCCCGCCGTTACCGGCAACGACGCGAATCGTGGCTTCGTCGACGAACTTCATCGTGGCAGGTCCGGTTCCGGGTCAGCGCCCGGCGGGCACAAAAAACCCCGCTGAGAGCGGGGTTTTCGTCGCGCCGGTCGGCAGCAGGCCTCAGCCGGAGACGACGCTCACGTACTGGCGCTTTTCCGGGCCCTTGCGCTCGAAGCGCACCTGGCCGGCGGCCTTCGCGAACAGCGTGTGGTCGCGGCCGATGCCGACGTTGGTGCCCGCGTGGAAGCGCGTGCCGCGCTGGCGCACGATGATGTTGCCCGCGACGACCTGCTGGCCGCCGAAGATCTTGACGCCCAGGCGCTTCGATTCCGAATCGCGGCCGTTCTTGCTGCTGCCGCCTGCTTTCTTGTGAGCCATTGTGCTGCTCCGTAGTAGTTTCTGCATCGGGCCCGTCGCCGGGCCCCGTGTTCAATTCCTGGCCGGGCAGCTAGTCTGCCGCCTTGCCGGTCGCCTTTTTCTTCGCCGTCTTTTTCTTGGTCTTCTTCTTTGCCGCCGGCTTCTTGGCGACCTTCTTCTTCGTCGCCGGCTTCTCGGCAGCCGCCTTCGGCTTCGCGCTGCCGTCGGCGCTGATGTCCGTGATCTCCACCTCGGTGAAGAACTGGCGGTGCGAGCCCTGCCGCAGGTAGTTCTGGCGACGGCGGAACTTGACCACCGGCACCTTGCGGGTCTTGCCCTGCTCGACGACCTTCGCCGTCACGTGGCCGCCCTCGACCAGCGGCGTGCCGACCTTGATGTCCTTGCCCTCGCCGAGCAGCAGGACCTCGTCGAAGGTCACCTCGGCGCCCTGCTCGGCGTCGAGTTTCTCCACCTTGAGGCGCTCGCCCTTGCTCGCCCGGTACTGCTTGCCGCCGGAGCGAAAAACCGCGTACATCGTTGCTGACTCCATCGAGCAGGCTGCCTGGTAGCGCAAGCTGCTCAAAACTCTAGTGAAATTCGGCGCCGGCGGGCACGGGGCCACGCGCGCAGGGAAGCCTGCCGCCACAAAAGAGCCGGAATTCTATAGATTCGGCGTCCCCGGGTCAACGGGCGCGCGCTTTAAATCCGACTGCAATTCAATGACTTGAAGGCTGGCCGAATTCGGCTGCCGGGGCCCGCCCGCGGTTCGCCAAGGCAGGGCGTTTCAGGCATTATCGCCGGGTCATGCAAGCCGCCGAAAACACAAGAATTCCCTTGAGCTTTGCCGGCGTCCGCGAGCTCGCCGAGACCGACATGCAGGCCGTCGACGCGCTGATCCGCGAGAGCCTCGCGAGCGACGTCGCGCTGGTCAGCCAGGTGTCACAGTACATCGTGACCTCGGGCGGCAAGCGCCTGCGGCCGCTGGTAGTACTGCTCGCCGCGCGGGCGCTGGGCTATTCCGGCGCGGCCCACGTCGGCGCCGCGGCGATCGTCGAGTTCATCCACACCGCGACGCTCTTGCACGACGACGTCGTCGACTCCTCGGCGCGCCGGCGCGGCCGGGACACGGCGAACACCGTGTTCGGCAACCAGGCCAGCGTGCTGGTCGGCGACTTCCTGTACTCGCGGGCCTTCCAGATGATGGTCGACATCAACCGCATGCCGGTCATGCGCATCCTCGCCGACGCGACCAACACGATCGCGGCCGGCGAGGTCATGCAGCTGATGAACGTGCACGAAGCCGGCGTCAGCGAGGAGGACTACCGGCAGGTCATCTACCGCAAGACGGCGCGGCTGTTCGAGGCCGGCGCGCAAATCGCCGCCGTGCTCGCGGCGCGCGACCCGGACGACGAGCAGCGCATGGTCGCCTACGGCCGCAACCTCGGCACGGCCTTCCAGCTGATCGACGATGCGCTCGACTACGACGCGTCGCCCGAGGAGCTCGGCAAGAACCTCGGCGACGACCTGGCCGAGGGCAAGGCGACGCTCCCGCTGATCCACGCGATGCGCGAGGGCAGCGCCGCGGAACGCACGATGATTCGCGAGGCGATCGAGCAGGGCGGACTGGAACGTCTCGACGACATCCGCGCCGCGATCCTGCGCACAGGCGCGCTGGACTACACGCAGGCCTGCGCCCAGGCCGCCGCCGACGACGCGATCGCCGCGCTCGCCGCCCTGCCCGACAGCGACTGGAAGGAAGCGCTGGTCGCGATCGCGGACTTCGCCGTCAAGCGTCGCAGCTAGCGCGCTTCAGCCCCACAGCAGCAGCGTCTCGGCCTGCTCGAGCGCCTCGGGCGTGCCGTAGAGCACGAGCACGTCGCCCTCTTTCAGCTCCGTGTCCGCCGCCGGCTGGTGGCCGACGATGCCGTCGCGCCGTAGCGCCGTCACCGAGATGCCGGCCTCGCGCAGGCCGAGCTCGCCGAGGCGCTCGCCCACCGCGTACGCGCCGGCCGGCAGCGAGACGGTCGTCAGCTCCTCGCGCAGCGAGTGCGTCTCGTCGATGCGCCGCGCGTCCTCGCGGCGGAAGATATTGCGCAGCACGCTGTAGCGGTGGTCGCGGATGCCCTGCATGCGGCGCGAGATGCGGCCCGCGGGGATGCCGAGCAACGCGAGCACGTGCGACACCAGGGTCAGGCTGGCCTCGAGCGTTTCCGGCACGATCGCCGTCGCCCCCGCTTCCTGCAGCTCGTCGAGGAAGGTGTCGTCCTGCGTGCGCACGAGGATCGGCACCTTCGGCCGCTGTTCGCGCACCGAGCGCACGATACGCAGCGCCACCAGCGGGTCGGAGAAGCTGATCACGACGACGCTCGCGTTCTCGAGGCCCACGGCCTCGAGTATGTCGGGCCGGCCGGCGTCGCCGTAGAAGACCGGGTCGCCGGCCTGCCGGGCGCTGCGGACGCGGTAGGGATCGAGGTCCATCGCGATGTACTCGTGGTTTTCCTCGTCGAGGATGCGCGCGACGTTTTGCCCCACGCGGCCGAAGCCGCAGATCAGCACGTGCTCGCGGGCCGCGACCGTGCGCACGATCATGTCGTCGGTGACGGGTTCCGCGTCCCGTTCCCTGCTGCCGAACAGCAGCGCCGCGAGCCGCGCATTGTGCCGGATCAGGAGCGGCGACAGCGTCATGCTGACGACGATGGCCGCGAGCAGGGGCTCACCGGCTGCCGGCGGCAGGACGTCGTCCTTCAGCGCGAGGGTCAGCAGCGCGAGGCCGAACTCGCCGCCCTGCGCCGTCACGAGCGCGCTGCGGCAGGCGTCGTACCAGTTGCCGGCCAGCTTGCGTGACAGCAGCGTGGTCAGCGCTGCCTTGCCGAGCACGAGCAGCACGACCAGCAGCGCGATCAGCGCGAACTGCTCGTACAGCGTGCGGAAGTCGACGAGCATGCCGACGGTGATGAAGAACAGGCCGAGCAGCACGTCGCGGAACGGCCGGATGTCCATCTCGACCTGGTGTCGGTACTCGGTCTCGGCCAGCATCATGCCGGCGAGGAAGGCGCCGAGCGCAAACGACAGGCCGGCGACGTGGGTCGCCCAGGCGGCGCCGAGCACGATCAGCAACACGGTCAGCGTGAACAGCTCCGCGCTGCGCGCGCGGCCGATCTCGTGGAACAGCGGTCGCAGCAGGAAGCGGCCGGCGAGGATCACGATCACGACCGCGGCGATACCCTTCGACATCGCGATCGCGATGTCGAGCAGCGCATAGCTGGTGCCCGCGTCGCTCAGCGCCGGGATCAGCACGAGGAAGGGCACGATGGCCAGGTCCTGGAACAGCAGCACGCCTACCGCGAGCCGGCCGTGCGTGCGCCCGACCTCGAGCTGCTCGGTCAGCTGCTTGATCACGATCGCGGTCGAGCTCATCGCGATGACGCCGCCGACGACGACGGCGCCGGCCGGCGTCAGCCCGAGCAGCCAGCCGCCGAAACCGGCCACCAGCGCGGTCAGGATGACCTGGGCCGAACCGAGCAGGAAAACCTCGGCGCGCATGACCATCATGCGCGGCAGCGAGAACTCGAGGCCCAGCGTGAACAGCAGGAAGACGACGCCGAACTCGGCGAGCAGCCGGCTGTCCTCGGCGGAGGCGACGACGCCGAGCGCCGCCGGGCCGAGCGCCATGCCGACCGCGAGGTAGCCGAGGATCGGCGGCAGGTTGACGCGGCGCAGGGCGAGCACGACGAGGACGGAGCCCGCCAGCAACCACAGCACCTCGTCCAGCACCCGGTATTCCACGCCCGCTCCCTCGACACCGTCGGCGCCAGAGGATAGCACCCGTACCACAACCCGCGGGGCGTCCCGGAGGCCGGTCCGGGCAGGGAGAAAAACCCGCCCGGACCGGTAGGCGACGGCCCGCGATCGTGATAGCCTACGCAGCCCGCGCGGTGGGGCCGACCGGCCCGGCACCGCACAGCGGCCGCCCGCCGGGCGCCGCGATCCATGTTTCGGGGTGTAGCTCAGCCTGGTAGAGCACTGTCTTCGGGAGGCAGGGGCCGGAGGTTCAAATCCTCTCACCCCGACCAGTCGCTAAAACCAAAAAATCGCCGTTCTCACAGAGCTGGGAATGGCGATTTTTTGGTTTTGGCGACTGGTCGGCCGTGATGGAACCGAATCCAGGTTCACAAAATCGCGCAGCGATTTTGGACGCGCGCAGCGCGCCCGCAGGGCGGCGGCTGGAAGCCGCCGTCAAATCCTCTCACCCCGACCAGTTGTCACAAACGAAAAATCGCCGTCCTCACCGAGTTGGGGGCGGCGATTTTTCGTTTGTGGCGACTGGTCGGCCGTGATGGAGCCGAATCCAGGTTCACAAAATCGCGCAGCGATTTTGGACGCGCGCAGCGCGCCCGCAGGGCGGCGGCTGGAAGCCGCCGTCAAATCCTCTCACCCCGATCCGATCAATCGTCGACCTCCCCCTCCCAGTAATCCACCGCCGAGCCTTCGCGCACGAACATCGCGAAGTTGCCCGCCGCGCCCGGCGCGGTGGCATCGCCGTGCCAGACGCCGACCTTGCCGGAATCGGGGTAGTGCACGACGTCCGTGCTGACGACGTTGCTGATCGCGATGTAGGTCAGTTCGGCGTCCGAGGTGTTGACGATCTGGTGCGGCTGCTCCGGGTCCGCTGGCGAACAGACGAAGTCGCCGGCCCTGAGCGCGTATTCCTCGCCAGCATGGCGCAGCGTGCCGCTGCCGGACAGGACGAAGAACGCCTCCTCGATCGCGCGGTGCGCGTGGTAGGGCCAGGCGCGCTTGCCGGGCTGCAGGCGGATCACCGCGTAGCCCAGTTTCTTCGCGCCGAGCAGCGGCGACACCGGCGCGCGCTCGGCGGCGAAGGCCTCGCCGCGGCCGAAGCGCTTGTATTCAAGCGAGTCAAGATTGACGACGGGTCCGGGCATGACACTTCCTCCTCCTGCCAGTACCGGCCGCGGTCTGCCGGCTATTCGAATTCGAGCAACAGGTCCTTCGCATCCACCTGCGTGCCGACACCGGCGACGATGCGCTTGACCGTTCCGTCCCGGTCGGCCGCGACGGCCGTTTCCATCTTCATCGCTTCCATCGTCAGCAGCGTGTCGCCGCGCTGCACCGCCTGGCCTTCCTCGACGGCGACGGTCGTGATGAGCCCCGGCATCGGCGCCGCGACCTGCTTCGGGTTGCCGCGGTCGGCCTTTTCCGCCCGGGTGGTCGTTGCCGCGAGCTTGCGGTCGGCGACGCGCACCGAACTCGGCTGGCCGTTGATCTCGAAGAACAACCGGCGGATGCCCTGCTCGCTCGGCTCGGTGCCGGTCAGGTAGCGGATGATGACCTGGCGGCCATCGTCCATCGTGACCGTCAGCTCCTCGCTCGGCTCCATGCCGTAGAAGAACACGTGGGTCGGCAGCAGGCTGACGTCGCCGTAGGTCTCGCGATGCTCGCGGAATTCCTCGAACACTTTCGGGTACATCAGGTGCGAGGCCAGGTCGTCGTCGTCCACCGGCAGGCGGCCGGCCGGGTTCAGGCTCGCGCGCGCCTCGTCGAGATCGGTGTCCTCTAGCACGCTGCCCGGTCGCACGGTGAGCGGCTTTTTGCCGCGCAGCACTTTCTTCTGCAGCGCCTCCGGGAAGCCGCCCGGAGGCTGGCCGAGTTCGCCCGCGAAGAAGGACACGACGGAGTCCGGGAACGCGATCTCGGTGTCCGGGTCCGTGACCTCGTCGATCGTGATCCCCGAGGTCACCATCATCAGCGCCATGTCGCCGACCACCTTCGACGACGGCGTCACCTTGACAATGTCGCCGAAGGCCATGTTGACGTCGGCGTAGGCGCGCGCGACCTCGTGCCAGCGGCGCGCGAGGCCGAGCGAGGCGGCCTGTTCCTTCAGGTTCGTGTACTGCCCGCCCGGCATCTCGTGCAGGTAGACCTCGGAGGCGCCGGAACGTACATCGGGCTCGAAGGCCGCGTACTGCCCGCGCACCTCCTCCCAGTAGTGGCTTATGCGGCGGATCGCGTCGAGATCGAGCCCGGTGTCCTGCTCGGTGTGCGCGAGCATCGCGACCAGCGAACCCAGGTTCGGCTGCGAGGTCAGGCCGCTCATCGAGTCCGCCGCCGCGTCGAAAGCGTCGACGCCGGCGCGCACCGCCGCGAGTACGCTGGCCACCGAGGCGCCGCTGGTGTCGTGCGTGTGGAAGTGGATCGGCAGCGACACTTCTTCTTTCAGCGTGCTGACCAGCAGCTCGGCAGCGCGCGGCTTCAGCAGGCCGGCCATGTCCTTGATGCCGAGGATGTGCGCACCGGCCTTCTCCAGCTCTTTCGCCATCGACACGTAGTACTTCAGGTCGTATTTCTGCCGGTCCGGGTCGAGGATGTCGCCGGTGTAGCAGATCGCGGCCTCGGCGATCTTGCCCGAGGCCGCGACCTCGTCGATCGCGAGGCGCATGTTCTCGACCCAGTTCAGGCAGTCGAAGATGCGGAACACGTCGACGCCCGCCTCGGCGGAGCGCCGGATGAAGAAGCGCACGACGTTGTCCGGGTAGTTGCGGTAGCCGACGCCGTTCGACGAGCGCAGCAGCATCTGCTGCATCAGGTTCGGCATCGCCGCCGACAGGTCCGCGAGGCGCTGCCACGGGTCCTCCTTCAGGAAGCGCATCGCGACGTCGAAGGTCGCGCCGCCCCAGCTCTCGACCGAGAACAGGCCCGGCAGCCAGCGCGCGTAGTGCGGCGCAATGCGCAGCATGTCGGCGGTGCGGAAACGCGTCGCGAGCAGCGACTGGTGCGCATCGCGGAAGGTCGTGTCGGTGACCTGCGGGACCTGCTGCGCCTTCAGCCAGGCGGCGACGGCGCAGGCACCCTCGCGCTCGAGCAGCTGGCGCACGCCGTCGGCCGGCGTCGTCTCCGGCAGCGGCGGCGGCGCCGGCGCGCGGCGCACGGCCGGCTGCCGGTCGCGGCCCGCGGGGCGGCTACCATACAATGCAGTCCCGACCCCGGAGAACAGGACCATGAGCGAAGCGGCAGCAGGCGCGCCCCGCCCGGCGCGCGCCCTGGAGGCGCTGGCGGCCGTGGTGGGCGGCGACCACCTGCTCACCGACGACGAGTCCCTGGAGTTCTACGCCACCGACGTGTTCCGGCGGGCGGACGTGCCGCCGCTGGCCGTGGTGCGCCCGGGGAGCGTCGCGGAGCTGCAGGAGGCGGTGCGCACCTGCGCCCGGGAGCGGCTGGCCATGGTGGTGCGCGGCGGCGGCGCCTCGTACACGGACGGCTACCTGCCGGTGCGGCCGGGGACGGTCACCTTCGACATGTCCCGGCTCACGCACATCGACATCCACGCGGAGGACGGCTACGTCACCGTGGAGCCCGGCGTCACCTGGGCGGCGCTGCACGCGGCGCTGAAGCCCCGGGGCCTGCGCACGCCCATGTGGGGCCCGTTCTCCGGCCTCGCCGCGACGGTGGCCGGCGGCATGTCCC
>CALALV010000091.1 GCA_937925605.1 uncultured Woeseia sp. | reverse complement strand
CGTCGGTCAGCCGGCCGTCGTCGAGCACCTGCAGCAGCACGTTGAAGACGTCCGGGTGCGCCTTCTCGACCTCGTCGAGCAGGATCACGGAGTACGGCCGGCGGCGCACGGCCTCGGTCAGGTAACCGCCTTCCTCGTAGCCGACGTAGCCGGGCGGCGCGCCGATCAGCCGCGCCACGGAGTGCTTCTCCATGAACTCGGACATGTCGATGCGCACCATCGCGTCGTCGGTGTCGAACAGGAACTGCGCGAGCGCTTTCGTGAGCTCGGTCTTGCCGACGCCGGTGGGGCCCAAGAACAGGAACGAGCCGATCGGCCGCTTCGGGTCCGAGAGCCCCGCGCGCGAGCGGCGGATCGCGTTCGCGACCGCGACGACGGCCTCGTCCTGGCCGACGACGCGCTCCTGGATCGCCGACTCCATCTTCAGGAGCTTCTCCTTCTCGCCCTCGAGCATCTTCGAGACCGGGATGCCGGTCCAACGCGAGACGATCTCGGCGACCTCCTCCTCGGTCACGTTGTTGCGCAGCAGCTGGGTCTCGCGGTTCTCCGCCTGCGTCGCCGAGGCGAGCTGTTTCTCGAGCTCCGGGATCTTGCCGTACTGCAGCTCCGACATCCGCGCGAGGTCGCCGGCGCGGTGCGCGGTCTCGAGTTCGAGGCGCGCGCGCTCCAGCTCTTCCTTGATGTGGGTCGCGCCCTGCATCGCGGACTTCTCGGCCTTCCAGATCTCCTCGAGGTCGGAGTACTGCTTTTCGAGCTCGCCGAGCTGCTCGTCGAGGTCGTCGAGGCGTTTCTTCGAGGCCTCGTCCGATTCCTTCTTGAGCGCCTCGCGCTCGATCTTGAGCTGGATGATGCGGCGCTCGAGGCGGTCCATGGCTTCCGGCTTCGAGTCGATCTCGATGCGGATCCGCGAGGCGGCCTCGTCGATCAGGTCGATCGCCTTGTCCGGCAGCTGGCGGTCGGAAATGTAGCGGTGCGACAGCGTTGCCGCGGCGACAATCGCCGGGTCCGTGATCTCGACGCCGTGGTGCACCTCGTAGCGCTCCTTCAGCCCGCGCAGGATCGCGATCGTGTCCTCGACGGTCGGTTCGTCCACGAGCACTTTCTGGAAGCGGCGCTCGAGCGCGGCGTCCTTCTCGAGGTACTTGCGGTACTCGTCCAGCGTCGTCGCGCCGACGCAGTGCAGCTCGCCGCGCGCGAGCGCGGGCTTCAGCATGTTGCCGGCGTCCATCGAGCCCTCGGCCTTGCCGGCGCCGACCATCGTGTGCAGCTCGTCGATGAACAGCACGACCTGGCCTTCCTGCTTCGCGAGGTCGTTCAGCACGGCCTTCAGGCGCTCCTCGAACTCGCCGCGGAATTTCGCGCCGGCGATCAGCGCGCCCATGTCGAGCGACAGGATGCGCTTGCCGCGCAGGCCTTCCGGCACCTCGTTGTTGACGATGCGCTGCGCGAGGCCCTCGACGATCGCGGTCTTGCCGACGCCGGGCTCGCCGATCAGCACCGGGTTGTTCTTCGTGCGCCGCTGCAGGATCTGGATCGTGCGGCGGATCTCCTCGTCGCGGCCGACGATCGGGTCGAGCTTGCCCTGCTCGGCGCGCTCGGTCAGGTCGATCGTGTACTTCTCGAGCGCCTGGCGCGTGTCCTCGGCATTCGGGTCGTTGACCTGCGCACCGCCCCTGAGCTCGTCGATGGCCTTCTCGACCGCGCCGCGCACGGCGCCGGCCTGCTCGAGGATCTTCCGGAGCGGCGACTTGTCCTCCAGCGCGGCGAGCACGAACAGCTCGCTCGAGATGAACTGGTCGCTGCGCTGCTGCGCCAGCTTGTCGGTCAGGTTCAGAAGCTTCGTGAGCTCGTTGCCGACGTGCACCTCGCCGCCGGTGCCCTCGACCTTCGGCAGCCGGTCGAGCGCGTCGCCGAGCTGCGAACGCAGCAGGTTGACGTTGGCGCCGGCCTTGGTCAGCAGGCCACGCACCGAGCCGCCCTGCTGGTCGAGCAGCGCGATCATCAGGTGCACGGGCTCGATGAACTGGTGGTCCTGGCCGACGGCGAGCGACTGCGCGTCGGCGAGCGCCATCTGGAACTTGCTGGTCAGTTTGTCCATGCGCATGGGCGCACCCCGATTCGAATCTCGAAAACTCGCACAGCAATGGGCCCGCGAGGGGCGATTTCAAGCGGCTGGACGGATTTGCGCTGGCCGTCAGCGGCGCCAGGCGAGCGTGGCCTGGCGGCCGCAGGCACCGTCGCGGCGGTAGGAAAAGAACCGCGCCGGGTCGGCGTGCGTGCACCAGCCGCCGCCGTGCACGTCCGTGACCCCGGCCCGCGCAAGGCGCGAGCGCGCGAGCCCGTACAGGTCGGCCTGCCAGCGCCCGGCGGGATTCGCGACGAAATGGCGCCCGGCCCCGGGGTCGGCCGCCAGGAAGGCCTCGCGGACCTCGCCGCCGACCTCGAAGGCGGGCTGCGCGATCGCCGGCCCGAGCCAGGCGACGAGCTCGCCGCCGAGCGCGGCAACGGTAGCCTCGACGACCCCGCCGGCAAGACCCCGCCAGCCGGCGTGGGCGACGCCGACGGCGCTGCCGTCGCGGCGCGCGAGCACGACCGGCAGGCAGTCCGCCGTCAGCACGGCGCAGACGACGCCGGCCTCCGCGGTCACCGCCGCGTCAGCCTCCGGCAGCGGATCGC
>CALALV010000090.1 GCA_937925605.1 uncultured Woeseia sp. | reverse complement strand
CGGCGATGTCGATCATCTCCTGCAACTCGCCGTCGCCCTCGGCCTTGGTCTTGCCGTTCTCGAACGTGACGAGGCTGCCCAGCGCGTCCTTGTTGTCGCGCAGCGCGTTGCCGACCCGGCGTACGGCGTCGCCGCGGACCGGCGCCGGTACCCGGCGCCACTCGAGGAAAGCCTCGCGGGCGGCCGTGATGATTTTCTCGTACTCGTCGCGGGTCGTCGCGCGCACGCCGCCCAGGCGCTCGCCGTTCGCGGGATTGAAGGACTCGATCACGGCGGCGTTCTTCGACTCGAGCGCACGCGTGCCGGCCCAGGTACCGGCATTGACGTCGCCGAGCCCGAGCCGCTTCAGTATGTCGTTCATGGATGGCCCCCTGGCCGATGGTGAGACGGGCGGGGCATGCAGCGCCCCGGCAGGGCGCGCATTGTGCCAAGGCGCGCGTGCCGTTTCCAGACGGCGAGGGCGCCACAGCGCGCCTGCGCTTGCCGCCGAAACCTTTGCAGGCGCGGGCCGGGGCATGGCATATTTCCTGCGTTTTCAAGCATCGCGACGCCCGTTCGCAGGATTTACTCCATGACCCGTCTCGGCACCGACTGGCATCCCGCCAGCTGGCACGCCCTCGATGCGGCCCAGCAGCCGTCCTACCCGGACCGGGCGGCACTCGATCGCGTGATCGGGGAGCTCTCGCGGCTGCCGCCGATCGTGACCTCCTGGGAGGTCGACGCGTTGAAGGAGCAGATCGCGCGGGCCCAGCGCGGCGAGGCATTCGTCCTGCAGGGCGGCGACTGCGCAGAGAGCTTCGCCGACTGCACGTCCGAGAGCGTCGTCGCGAAGCTCAAGATCCTGCTGCAGATGAGCCTCGTCATGCTCTACGGGCTCAAGAAGCCGGTCGTACGGGTCGGCCGCATGGCCGGCCAGTATGCGAAGCCGCGCTCGGCCGACATCGAGAGCCGCGACGGCGTCACGCTGCCGAGCTTCCGCGGCGACCTCGTCAACCGCAGCCCGTTCACGGCCGACGACCGCATCCCCGACCCGCAACTGATCCTGCGCGGCTACGAGCGCGCGGCGCTGACGCTGAACTTCGTCCGTTCGCTGGTCGACGGGGGATTCGCCGACCTGCACCACCCGGAGTACTGGGACCTCGAGTGGGTCGGCCACTCGCAAACCGCGGACCGCTACCACCACATCGTCAACTCGATTTCCGACTCCCTCGACTTCCTCGAGTCGGTCTCGGGCCGGCCCGTGCACGAATCGCAGCGGGCGGACATCTACGCCGCGCACGAGGGCCTGCACCTGCTGTACGAACAGGCCCAGACGCGCTACCTGCCGCGGCGCAAGCGCTGGTACAACCTGACGACGCATTTCCCGTGGATCGGGATGCGCACCGCCGCGATGGACGGCGCGCACATCGAGTATTTCCGCGGCATCGCCAACCCGATGGGGGTCAAGATCGGGCCGGGCATGTCGCGCGAATGGCTGCAGGACCTGATCCGCGTGCTCAACCCCAACAACGAACCCGGGCGCCTGACGCTGATCCACCGCTTCGGCGCCAGGGCAATCGACGAGCACCTGCCGGACCTTATCCGCGCCGCGCGCGAGACCGGCTCGCCGGTGCTGTGGGTCTGCGACCCGATGCACGGCAACACCGAGTCGACGGCGGACGGCACGAAGACCCGCCGCTTCGACAATATCGTCGCCGAACTCGAGGCCGCGTTCCGCATACACCGGGAGATGGGCAGCTACCTGGGCGGCGTGCACCTCGAACTCACCGGCGAGAACGTGACCGAGTGCACGGGAGGCGCGCGCGGCCTGAACGACGCGGACCTGGCCCGCGCCTACAAGTCGACGGTCGATCCGCGCCTGAACTACGAGCAGGCGCTCGAGATCGCAATGCTGATCGCCGGCCTGAACCGCGACCGGCCGCGCTAGCGGGCCAGCGCCTCCCAGGCTTCCGCGTTCGCCAGGCGGCGACTCTCGCCCGGGCCCAGACCGGCCAGGGCGAACGGGCCGATCCGGTGCCGGATCAGCCGCAGTGTGGGCAGGCCGACGGCCGCGGTCATGCGCCGGACCTGCCGGTTGCGGCCCTCGTCGATGACCAGCTCCAGCCAGCTCGTCGGTATCGCGCGCCGCTCGCGGATCGGCGGCTCGCGTGGCCACAGCTCCGGCGGTTCGTCGATCGTGCGCGCGGCGAGCGCCCGCGCCGGGCCGTCCTTGAGCTGCACGCCGCGTTCCAGCCGGGCGAGCGCCGCGGCGCCGGCCTCACCCTCGACCTGCACCCAGTAGCGCTTCGGGAGTTTTCTCTCCGGTTCCGCAATGCGCGCCTGCAGGCGGCCGTCGTCGGTCAGCAGCAGCAGGCCCTCGCTGTCCCGGTCCAGCCGGCCAGCGGGGTAGACGCCCGGCTGGTCGACATAGTCCGCCAGCGTCGCGCGGCCGTCCGCGTCGCGGAACTGGCACAGGACGCGGAACGGCTTGTTCAGCAGGACGACCGGCACGCGGTTCAGCCGCGCGCCGGCCGGGTCGATCCGGTGCGGGTCGCCTTGCGGCCTGCGACAGGGCGGGGGATACCTACTCCCCGTCGCGCGGGCCGACCGGCACCATGACGTGCGCCAGGGGCGTGCCACCCCACATCACGTACGGGCCGCCGGCGTGCGGGTCGTCGTTCATGGCGTCGAGCAACGCCGGATCCGGCAGCAGCAGCATCAGGTGCGGCCCTTCCTGTACCCAGGCGCCGCTGTCGTCGGGCTCGGTGGCCGACGGGTCATGGTTGTGCACCAGCGCGTCGCCCTGGAGCATGTACGAGTAGCCGACCACGTCGGTCGTGAACGGCTCGCCGGCCGCTGCGGCCTGCATCCAGCGCATCCAGGTGGCGTCGTTGCACATCGGATGGTCGTCGCCCGGAATCAGGCTGATGCCCGGCAGGCAGGTCCAGCCGTTGCTGCCCTCGCGCAGCACGGTGCCGTCCACGTCGACGATCGTCGCCTCGGCCGAAATCGACGGCGGTGCCGCCGACATGGCGCGGGCGATCTTCGCCTCCGTCGATTCCCCTGCCTGGACCACGTGCGCCGTCACGAGCGCGGCGACGATTCCGAGAGACCTTGCGGAGCACGAACAGGTATCGAACATCACTGCAGCCCTCCTGTGTGGGGTGGCGAAGTATAGCTGGTCCGCGGCCCGGCAATATCGGCACAATGCGGTCGTTCGGCGCCGGCCACGGGACCGGGCCCGGCCGCAGGCCTGCGCGCTGCGTTGCGGCACGGCGTCGGCTCCGCGATGAGCCGGTTGCTCGCCTTGCTCGCATGCGTTAGCAGCGGCGTCGAGCTGCCGTCGACGAACGCCTCGCGATCGTCAGCGGTTCCCGCCGGTCGCGGCTCGCCGTCGGCAGGCGGCTGCGCGCGTGCCTCGCCCCGAACGCTAAACTGCACGAAGAACTTTTGGCATAGCATTGAATTGATGACAGAAAACAAGCTGAAGTTCTCGGGACCCGCCGCGGGTGCGCTGCGTGATCTGCTCGCCGGTGAAGCGCGCGAGCGCCTCGAGACCCTGCTCGCCGGGCACGCCGGCAGCTGGCCGGGCAGCGCTCAAGACATGCCCAACGCGCAGGCCACGCCGGCGGAATTTCCGTCGGGTTTCGTGACCGGCGGCCGCGCCGGGCCGCGCGGCGCCCCGCAATTCGAACTGCGGGCCGGCCCTGACGACGAAGGGACCGCGACCGGGCGGCTGGTGCTCGACCTGGCAGCGTGTCTGCCGGGCGCGGACCTGCCCGTCAGGGCCGCCCGCCGACTCGGTCAAGCGGCGCTCGGCGAGCTGCCGGCGTTCGAAGTCGGCCTGCGTCCCATCGGTGACACGGCGGCCGGCCTGTCCTGGCTGGACGGCCCGGTGCCGGCCGCGCTGGTCGACCTGGTGCTGGCAGGCCGGGCGCCGGAGCCGTGGTCGCCCGGCCTGCGGCCGACCGGACTGGGCTGCTTCTCGGAGGTCGCAGG
>CALALV010000089.1 GCA_937925605.1 uncultured Woeseia sp. | reverse complement strand
CCGGTGCCGGTTGCCGGCACACCGGCCGCCGCGGCCAGCGAGACGCCGCCGGCGCGGCCCGCCGGACAGGCGACGGAGCCCGTAGCGGCCCCGGACACGCCGTCACCGCAAACGGCGGCGCCAGCAGCGGCGCAGTCGACGGCGTCGGCCGCCGCGACGCAATCGACGCCGGCGCCGCAGCCGGAGCCGGAGCCAAGGCCAGGGCCGCAGGAGCCCGAGCCTGCCACCGCCGCCGCGGCGGCCGGCGGGTCGGCGACCGGCATGTGGGCCGTGCAGCTCGGCAGTTTCTCGAACCGCGCCAACGCCGAGCGGCTGGCGAGCGAGCTGCGCGGCAAGGGCTACGCGGCCTTCCTGAGCCAGCTCGACAGCGCCGGCGGCCCGCTGCACCGCGTGCGCATCGGCCCGCAGAAAGACCGCGACAGCGCGGAAGCCATGGCGGCGCGGCTGGCTGCCGACGGCCACCGCGGCCAGGTCGTGCCGCATCCGTAAGTTCCCGCGAACGCGGCCCCGCGGGTCCCGCGGCGTCTGCTAGAATCGGCCGCACCGCCGGCGCCACCGAGCCTCTTCCAAGCACCGCCTGATGCCCGTTGCCGACATAGTCATCGCCGTCGCCGTCCTCTTGTCCATCATCGTCGGTTTCGTCCGCGGCTTCGTGAAAGAGGCGATGTCGATTGCCTCGCTGCTGATCGCGATCTGGGCGGCTTTCAACATCGGCCCGCACATGGCAGAGATCAGCCGCGACTGGTTCAGTTCGTCGGCGATGCAACTCTGGTTCGGGCGCATACTCGTGTTCGTCGTCGTACTCGCGATCGGCGGACTCATCGGCTGGGGCATTTCACGCCTCATCCGGCTGTCCGTGCTGTCCGGCATGGATCGCGGGCTCGGCAGCCTGTTCGGCTTCTGCCGCGGCGTCGTGCTGGCCGCCGTGGCGGTCATCGCCGGCCAGTACGCGAGCTTCGACCAGGACGACTGGTGGCAGGAATCGCGCTTCATCCCGTACCTCGCGGAGGTCGCGGACTGGTTGCGCGTCATGGCCCCGCGGGGCATGGAGCTGCTCGGCCCGCCGGCCGAGCCGCAGCAACTGCCGGTGGAGATCAGCCGGCTGCTCGACCCGGGAGAGTGACCTCGTAATCATGTGTGGAATTGTCGGAATGGTCGCGTCGCGGCCGGTCAACCAGGCCATCTACGACGCCTTGCTGGTGTTGCAGCACCGCGGGCAGGACGCCGCGGGCATCGCGACGATCGGCGACGACGGGCTACGCGTGCGCAAGAGCAACGGCCTCGTGCGCGACGTGTTCCACCAGCGGCACATGCTGAAGCTCACCGGCAACGTCGGCATGGGCCACGTGCGCTACCCGACGGCAGGCGGCCCGCAATCGGCCGAGGCCCAGCCGTTCTACGTGAACTCGCCCTACGGCATCTGCCTTGCGCACAACGGCAACCTGACGAACTACGACGAGCTCGCCGGGCTGCTGACGCGCGAGGACCGTCGGCACCTGAACACGGGCTCGGATTCCGAGGTGCTGCTCAACGTGTTCGCGCACGAACTGCAGGTGCGCACGGCCGGGCGCGCGACGCCGGAGCAGATTTTCGACACGGTGGCGGCAGTGCATCGCCGCTGTCGCGGCGGCTACGCGGTCGTCGCGCTGGTCATCGGCCACGGCATAGTGGCATTCCGCGACCCGCACGGAATCCGCCCGCTGGTGCTCGGGCGGCGCGAGACCGACGGCCGCCAGGAATACATGGTGGCTTCGGAAAGCGTCGCGCTGGACGTGCTCGGCTTCGAACGCCTGCGTGACGTGCAGCCCGGCGAGGCCGTCTTTATCGAAGAGGGCGGGGTGCTGCACAGCCGCGAATACGACGGCGACACGCCGCACACGCCCTGCATCTTCGAGTTCGTCTACTTCGCGCGGCCGGACTCGATCATCGACGACCTGTCGGTCTACAAGACGCGGCTGCGCATGGGCGAGCAGCTCGCCGGGCAGATCGTGCGCGAGTGGCCGGACCACGACATCGACGTCGTGATCCCGATCCCGGACACGAGCCGCACGGCCGCCGTGCAGGTCGCGCACCACCTCGGCACGAAGTACCGCGAGGGCTTCATCAAGAACCGCTACGTCGGGCGCACGTTCATCATGCCCGGCCAGGCCGAGCGGGCGAAATCGGTACGTCGCAAGCTGAACGCGATCGACCTCGAGTTCCGCCGCAAGAACGTGCTGCTGGTCGACGACTCGATCGTCCGTGGCACGACCTCGCGCCAGATCATCCAGATGGCGCGCGAGGCCGGGGCGCGCAAGGTGTATTTCGCCTCCGCCGCGCCGCCGGTTCGCTACCCGAACGTCTACGGCATCGACATGCCCGCGGCCAGCGAGCTGATCGCGAACGGACGCGAGGTCGACGAAATCTGCCGGCTGATCGGCGCGGACCGGCTGATCTACCAGGACCTGCACGGGCTCATTCGCTCGGTGCGCCACGACAACTCCGACATCCGCGAGTTCGACACCTCGTGCTTTTCGGGCGAGTACGTGACCGGCGACGTCACGCCCGAATACCTGCGGGCGCTGGAACAGCGGCGCACCGACAAGGGTAAGTCGCGCGCGGCCGCGCGGTTCGGCGGCGTCGGGGTCGTCGACGACGGCGAGAGCCGAGGCGGCGGCGATACGACGACGGCCGTCGGCATGTAGCGCCACGCGGGCAATCGAGATGACCGCATCTGGTCGAATTGTTGGATAATGCCCGCGCATGTACGTCAAAGTGATGATCATCGATGGCCAGGACGATTTCCGGCGCCTGCTGAGCTGGCACGTCAGCACGCACTGGCCCGACGCGGTCGTCACCGATTTCGACCCGGAGGCGAACGGCAACCTGCCGGACGGGTTTTCCGGGGCCGGTAACGACCTCGTCCTGCTCGGCGACCGGCAGGGCGGCCGTGACGGACTCGACGTGCTCAAGCAGTTCACGCGCGTCAGCGGCTTTCCGCCGGTCATCTATTTCGGCGAGGAAGGCGGGCAGGCGCGCAGCGAGGCGCTGCGGGCGGGCGCCGACGGCGTGCTGCCGCGCGAGTCGGTTACGCACGCCGCGCTGACGGTGATGATGGCGGACGTGCTGCGCTCGCGCAGCCGCGCGGCGAACACGTCGTCGCTGTTCATCGGCGACCTGCGCACCGGCATCAACCCGCTGATCCGCGGCTACCGGCTGGAGCGCCGCATCGCCTCGAACGCGCATTCCGGCGTGTACCTCGCAGAGAAGGAGTCGAGCGGGGAGCGCATCGTCCTCAAAGTGCTGCGTCACGATCCGGACCGGCTCGACGGGCTCGGCGCCTTCGACCGCTTCCTGCAGGAGTACGAGCTGATCGCGGACATCGAGCACCCGAACGTCGTGCGCATCCACGATCTCGGCGTCAGCGATGACCACGCGCACATCGCGATGGAGTACCTGGCGGGCGGCGACCTCAGGGCGCGCATCGAGGCGGGCATCCCGCCGCTGCAGGCGGTCGCCTGGGCACGCCAGATCGGCAGCGCGCTGGCCGAGATTCACAAGGTCGGCATTACGCATCGCGACCTGAAGCCCGGCAACATCATGCTGCGCGACGACGGTAGCATCGCGCTGATCGACTTCGGTCTCGCGAAGCGCATGCGCATCGAGCAGGAGCTGACCGACAGCGGCGAGATCTTCGGCACGCCCTACTACATGAGTCCGGAGCAGGGGCGCGGCAACGAGGTCGATCATCGCAGCGATATCTACAGTCTCGGCGTGATCCTCTACGAGATGCTGACCGGCGAGAAGCCCTACCGCGCGGACAACGCCATGGGCATCCTGTTCAAGCACGCGGAGGAACCGATCCCGCTGCTGCCGGCGCACCTCGCGGTCTACCAGTCCGCGCTCAACCTGATGATGGCGAAGCGGCCCGACGACCGGCTGCAGTCGGCGAACGAGATCTCGGAGTGGCTACGCTGACCGTGCCCGCGCCCATCGCCGGGTTTCTGGGCGCGGCGACGCCCGCGGACGGGCTCGACGCGGCGCGCGCGCGCCGGCCGGCGTTGCTCGTGGATCACGCGAACTGCGAACTGAAAGCGGCATCGAGCGCGCTCGCGCTGATCTACCGTTACCCCGAGCGCGACGACCTGGCCTGGCGCATGTCGCGGCTCGCGCGCGAGGAATTGCGCCACTACGAACAGGTGCGGGCGCTGCTCGGGCGGCGCGGCATAGCCTGGCGCAAGCTGTCCGCGTCGCGCTACGCGCGTCGCCTGCACGAGGCGACGCGCCGTGCCGAGCCTGGACGCCTCGTCGATACGCTGGTCGCAGGCGCGCTGATCGAGGCGCGCTCCTGCGAGCGCTTCGCCGTGCTGGCGCCGCGGCTGCCGGACGATCTCGCGCGTTTCTACCGCGGGCTGCTCGCCGCCGAGGCCCGGCACTTCGAGCAGTACCTCGCGTTCGCAGGGGAGGCGGCGGGAGGTGACACGGCCGCGCTCGGGGAGCGCATCGACGAACTGCGCGCGGTCGAGAACCGGGCCATCCGCGAGACCGACCGCGACTTCAGGTTCCACTCGGGCCCGCCGGCCGCGGACTGAGGCCGCGTTCAGCGGGGCAGGGCGTCGAGCCGGTAGCCGTCGTCGCCCCAGCGCAGCACGCTGCCCTGCTCGTACCAGTCGCCGAGCACGATGCGCGTCGCCGGCCGGCCGTCGAGGTCGAAATGGTGCACGTCAGGGCGGTGCGTGTGCCCGTGCAGCATCGTCGTCACGCCGTGTTCGCGCATGACCTTCTCGATCGCGGACTGGTTAACGTCGCTGATCACCTCGTCGAGCGTGCCGCCACGGGCCAGGCTGTCCGCGCGCGCCTTCGCGGCGAACGCGAGTCGCTCCGCGAGCGACTTCGCCAGCATCATCGCCTGCCAGTCGGGATCACGGGTTACGCGGCGCACCGCCTGGTACTCGTGGTCGTCGGTGCAGTACGCATCGCCGTGACTCAGCAGCACGCGCGTGCCGTGCAACTCGTGGACCACCGGGTCCGCCAGGATTTCCACGCCCGCGGCCGCGGCAAAGTCCTCGCCGACCATGAAGTCGCGATTGCCGTGCATGAAATAAACCGGCACGCCCGAGTCGCTGACGGCGCGGATCCGCTCGCGCGCTTCGGCGTAGTGCGGGTTCGGGTCGTCGTCGCCGACCCAGGACTCGAACAGGTCGCCGAGGATATAGAGCGCGTCGGCCCCGCGGGCCTCGCCCTCGAGGAAGGCCGCGAACTGCGCGCCGATATCGGGGCGCGCGGCCTCCAGGTGCAGGTCCGAGATGAAGAGCGTGGTCACGCTAGCGCCGGTAGGCCTTGTTGATGACGATCGCGGCCACCGGCACGTCCTGCGACAGCGGCCCGGCCGGGCCGGTTGGCTTGGCTGCGATGCGGTCGACGACGTCCATGCCCTCGATCACGTAGCCGAACACGGCGTAGCCCCAGCGGTCCGCGCGCGGGTTCAGGCTCTTGTTGTCGGCGACGTTGATGAAAAACTGCGCCATCGCCGTGTGCGGCTCGTTCTGCCGGGCCATCGCGACGGTGCCGCGCAGGTTCGGCAGGCCGTTGCCGGACTCGTTCGGGATCCAGCCCTCCGGCTCCTTCAATTGCAGGTCGCGCGTGTAGCCGCCGCCCTGCACGACGAAGTCCGGGACGACGCGGTGGAAGATCGTGCCGTCGAAATAGCCGTCCTCGACCAGCTTCAGGAAGTGGCGCACGGTCAGCGGCGCGCGCCGGCCATCCAGTTCGAGCAGGATTTCGCCCTCGCTCGTTTCGAGCACGACGTGCGGATGCGCGGGCACCTCGTCGTCGGCGGTGACGGCGGCGCAGGCGGCCAGCAGGCCGAGGAGCAGCATTCTCATGGTGACGTTCCCGGTCGGCGGCGGATGCCGGCACGATAGCAAACGCGGCGGGGCGGCAGAAGCGCAGCAGCTGCCTCGCGTTGACTGCCCAGGGACCCGGTCGTATCATCGGCCCCCCGCCGGGGCCGGCCTCGGGTTCGCACACCCGGCGGAGCGGCAATCGGCGGGGCATGGCGCAGCCTGGTAGCGCATCTGCTTTGGGAGCAGAGGGTCGGCGGTTCGAATCCGTCTGCCCCGACCAATCGTCGTGTGAACGGAGGAACTGAAGAGCAATCTCGCGAAGCGCCCGTAGCTCAACCGGATAGAGCATCGGCCTTTGAGTAAAGGAGCCTGTGGCGGGAAACGGAACCGCTGCAGTGGACCGCACTGTAACGGGGAACCCTTAACAGGTAGCGCTGATGGCAATCCCGTGGAAACCTGTGGTTGACCCGTACGACGGTGTACCATGCGCCGATGGCGCATCGGCACCATACGAAGTCGAAGGGTGACCTGGGAGTCCTGAAGGCTCAGATCGACTTGTTCGAGCAGGGATTCACGCTGTTTACGCCGTTGACGGATCATTGTCCGTTCGACCTGGTGGCGTACCGCAAGCGTGGATTCCTCCGGATCCAGGTTAAGTACAGGACTGTCGACAAATTCGGAAAGATCGACGTAAAGTTCTCGACCTGCTGGACGGACCGGAACGGCACGCATACCGTTCCGGTGGATAAATCAGAGGTGGATAACTTCTGTATTTATTGTCCGGACACGGACGAATGCTACTACCTGGACCCTGCAGAATTTCGGACAAACGCGACACTGAGGGTACGGGCGCCCAAGAATAGCCAGGCCAAACTCGTGAAGTTTGCGGCTGACTATCGCAGGATTCCGTAGAGACTATACGTGCGGCGCCTGAGACGGCGAAGAGATAGTCCAGACCACAAACCCGGGCGACCGGGGCCGCGAAAGCGGTAGCGGGTAAGCTAAGCCGGCGGTTGCAGGTTCGAGTCCTGCCGGGCGCGCCATTGATTGCGAAAGGACAAAAAAAAGCGTAAGTAAGGACGCGAAAGATACCGTGGTGGGCGTAGCTCAGTTGGTAGAGCCCCGGGTTGTGATCCCGGTCGTCGTGGGTTCGAGTCCCATCGTCCACCCCACTTCTTCAGCAAGCACTCGCGGCGCCGGACCGGCACCGCGGGCGAACCGGGCCTCTAGCTCAATTGGTAGAGCAGTGGACTCTTAATCCATTGGTTCGGGGTTCGAGTCCCCGGGGGCCCACCACCTTTTCACGATTCCCGACCGAGTCGCGCCGGCTCGTCACGCGGCTGACGACCGCGGTGGCGGAAGGTCAGCCGAGACTCTGAGCTGGGTTCGGGGTTCGAGTCCCCGGGGGCCCACCACCTTTATCACGATTTCCGACCGAGTCGCGCCGCCTGGTCACGCTGCCGGGCACCGCGGCGTCGGACCGGAAGCCGAGACTCTACGCTGGGTTCGGGGTTCGAGTCCCCGGGGGCCCACCACCTTCCCGCAAGCCGGGCACCGAAACCGGCCCTGCCCGCCTCCACGCCGGCACCCCGATCCGTTATACTATCCGGCTGGACCAGCGGCGCTGGCACCTCTTGGGCCGGGTACGCGAAAGTGGCGGAATTGGTAGACGCGCTGGATTTAGGATCCTGTGGGGCAACCCGTGAGAGTTCGAGTCTCTCCTTTCGCACCAACACCCTCAGTTTTATTTACAACTCATTGAATCTCTTGAACAAGCTGCCCCGGTTCTCCGGGCGGGCCGGCGCCTTTTCCGGCACCCGGTTTTGAGATAGTTTGCATGGCTGGCGACCGGTCGCGGCGGGACTCGAAACCGCCGGCCGGGCGCCGGAAACGATCCGAGGAAATCGCACGATGATGGTCACTGTGGAATCGACGGGTACGCTCCAGCGACGCATGCGCGTCGAGCTGCCCGCCGAGCGCATCGAGAAAGAAGTCGAGACCCGCCTGAAACGGGTCGGCAGGACGGCGAAGATCAAGGGCTTCCGGCCCGGCCAGGCGCCGGCCAAGGTCGTCCGCAAGCGCGACGGCGGGCCGAGCCGCCAGGAAGGCCGGTCGGCGCTAAAGGAGAAGAGCTATGCCGACGCCGTCCAGCAGGAAAACCTGAACCCGGCGGGCGGGCCGCAGATCGAGCCCGTCTCGACCGGCAGCGGCGAGGACTTCGCCTACGTGGCGACCTTCGAGGTGCTGCCCGAGATCGAGCTCAAGGGCCTCGACAAGATCAAGGTCGAGCGGCCGGTCGTCGAGATCGGCGACAGCGATTGCGACGACATGCTCGACAACCTGCGCCGGCAGCGGGCGAGCTGGAAGACGGTCGAGCGCGCCGCGGCCGACGGCGACCGCGTGATCGTGGACTTCGACGGCCGGCTGGACGGCGAGCCGTTCGACGGCGGCAAGGGCAGCGAGGTGCCGGTCGTGCTCGGCCAGGGCCAGATGCTGCCGGACTTCGAGAAGGGCCTGGCCGGCGTCAGCGCCGGCGACACGAAGACCATCAAGGTCAAATTCCCAAAGGACTACCACGCCGAGGACCTGCAGGGGAAGAAAGCCGAGTTCGACCTGAAGGTCCACCGGGTCGAGGAGCAGGAACTGCCGCCGCTCGACGACAGCCTGGCCGCGATGTACGGCGTCGAGGAGGGCGGTCTCGAGCAGCTGCGCAGGGACGTGGTCGACAACATGCGGCGCGAGGCGGACGACAAGATCCGCAACGACGTCAAGGAGCAGGTCATGGAAGGGCTGCTGGCGGCGAACCCGGTCGAGGTGCCGAAGTCGCTGGTCGAGCAGGAGATGCACACGATGCAGCACGAAGCGATGCGCCGGCTCGGCATCGAGGACCATGCGCAGGCGCCGCCGCGCGAGCGCTTCGCGGAGCCCGCCGAGCGCCGGGTGCGCCTGGGATTGCTGCTCAGGCAGTTCATCGAGGACAACGACCTCAGGCTCGACCCGGAACGCCTGCGCCAGCGGGTCGAGGAAATCTGCTCGTCCTACGAGAATTCGTCCGAGATGGTCCAGACTTACCTCTCCAATCCCCGGCTGATGCAGCAGCTGGAGCCGCTCGTGCTCGAGGAGCAGGCGGTTGACCTTTTGCGCGAGGGCGGGGTCGAAAAGGAGAAGAAAGTCGCATTCAAGGACTACATGAATCACTGATACTGACTGGATCGCTAACCCAAGGTATACCGAATGAGCGCAACCGCACTGAATCTCGTGCCGATGGTCGTCGAGCAGACGGCCCGCGGCGAGCGTGCCTACGACATCTACTCGCGCCTCCTGAAGGAGCGCGTCGTGTTCATCGTGGGTCCGGTCGAGGACTACATGGCCAACCTGGTCGTGGCCCAGCTCCTGTACCTGGAGTCGGAGAACCCGGACAAGGACATCCACCTGTACATCAACTCGCCGGGCGGCTCCGTGACCGCCGGCCTGTCGATCTACGACACGATGCAGTTCGTCAACTGCGACGTCAGCACGATCTGCGTGGGCCAGGCCGCGTCGATGGGCGCACTGCTGCTGGCGGGCGGCACGCAGAAGAAGCGTTTCGCGCTGCCGCATTCGCGGATCATGGTCCACCAGCCGAGCGCCGGCTTCCAGGGCCAGGCGACGGACATCGACATCCACGCGAAGGAGGTACTCGAACTGAAGCGCCGCCTGAACGAGATCATGGCGCGGCATACCGGCCAGTCCGTCGACCAGATCGAGAAGGACACGGATCGCGACCGCTTCATGAGCGGCGAGATGGCGGTGCAGTACGGGCTGATCGACACGGTGCTGGAGCAGCGTGCCGAGATGAGCGCAGCGAGCCGCGCTGCGAAGCCGAAAAGCGAGTAAACGCGCCGGTTCCGGGGTCGGTCCGGGTGAATGAGACCTGGCGCTTTGCACGCTGAAAGTGCGCGTGTTATATACGTTGTGCAGTCGTAACAGACTGATTTTTGGACACAGAGGCAGTACACGATGAGCGATGAGACCCGCGGCAAGAACGAGGACGGCAAGCTCCTCTACTGTTCTTTTTGCGGCAAGAGCCAGCACGAGGTCCGCAAGCTCATCGCCGGGCCCTCGGTGTTCATCTGTGACGAGTGCGTCGAGCTCTGCAACGACATAATCCGCGAGGAACTCGAGGACGCCGGCGAGACCGGCCGCGACAGCCTGCCGAAGCCGCACGAGATCAAGGCCGTGCTGGACGAATACGTCATCGGCCAGCAGCGCGCCAAGAAGGTCCTGTCGGTCGCCGTGTACAACCACTACAAGCGTCTCGAAACCCGCTCCGGCGAGCGGGGCAAGGACGACATCGAGCTCGCCAAGTCGAACATTCTGCTGATCGGCCCGACCGGCTGCGGCAAGACGCTGCTCGCCGAGACGCTGGCGCGCCTCCTGAACGTGCCGTTCACGATTGCCGACGCGACGACGCTGACGGAAGCCGGCTACGTCGGCGAAGACGTCGAGAACATCATCCAGAAGCTCTTGCAGAAGTGCGACTACGACGTCGAGAAGGCGCAGACCGGCATCGTCTACATCGACGAGATCGACAAGGTCTCGCGCAAGTCCGACAACCCGTCCATCACCCGCGACGTGTCGGGCGAGGGCGTGCAGCAGGCGCTGCTCAAGCTGATCGAGGGCACGATCGCCTCGGTACCGCCGCAGGGCGGCCGCAAGCATCCGCAGCAGGAGTTCCTGCAGGTCGACACGTCAAACATCCTGTTCATCTGCGGCGGTGCGTTCGCGGGCCTCGAGAAGATCATCATGAACCGCTCCTCGAAGTCCGGCATCGGCTTCGTTGCCGAGGTCAAGACGCGCGAGGACGAACCGTCGATCGGCGAGCTGCTGCACGAGGTCGAGCCGGAGGACCTGATCCGCTACGGCCTGATCCCCGAGTTCGTCGCCCGGCTGCCGGTCGTGGCAACGCTCGAGGAGCTCGACGAAGACGCGCTGATCCGCATCCTGCTCGCGCAGAACAACGCGCTGACCAAGCAGTACAAGAAGCTGTTCGACATGGAAGGCGTCGACCTGGAATTCCGCGACGACGCGCTGCGCGCCGTCGCCAAGCGCGCGATGAAGCGCAAGACCGGCGCTCGCGGCCTGCGCACCATCCTCGAGGCCGTCCTGCTGGACACGATGTACGACCTGCCGTCCGCCGCGAGCGCGAAGAAGGTCGTGCTCGACGAGGCCGTGGTCGAGGGCGAGACGAAGCCCTACATCATCTACGAGTCCGACGAACCGCCGACGGTCAATATCGAGCAGCCGCAGCCGCGGGCGACCGGCTCCGACCGCTGACGTCCGGCCCGCGCGGCGCGCGCCTGCCGGTGCGCGCCGTTCAAGCCGGCAGTGCCGGTGCCGATAAACCTACCGACCCCGGCGCCCATTGAATTCCCGCTCCCGGGACGCATGTCCGCCTGCAGCATGCGCACTGCCCGGCTCTCGACTATAGTCTGGAGTTCGCGGGTGCCGACGACATACGCCGAATCGCGAGGACGCAACGAGTGGCTGACGACGACTACACGGAAACGGGCGACAACCCCATGATTGACGACGAAAAAACCTCGCGTGTGCCGGTACTCCCGCTGCGCGACGTGGTCGTCTATCCACACATGGTGATCCCGCTCTTCGTCGGCCGCGACAAGTCGATCGTCGCCCTCGACCGGGCGATGAACGCGGGCAAGCGAATCCTGCTGATCGCGCAGCGCAAGGCCGACAAGGACGACCCGGGCCCGTCCGACCTGTACGAGGTCGGCACCCTGGCAACAATTTTACAACTGCTCAAGTTGCCTGACGGCACCGTCAAGGTGCTGGTCGAAGGCGGCGAGCGCGCCCGCGTCACCGACATGGCGGTCGGCGACCACTTCGCGGCCGAGATCGAGTCGCTGGCCGAGGACGACCGGCACGACGAGCGCGAGATCGACGTGCTGGTGCGCTCGATCATCGCGCAGTTCGAACAGTACGTGAAACTGAACAAGAAGGTGCCGCCCGAGATCCTGACCTCGCTGAACGGCATCGACGAGCCCGGGCGCCTGGCCGACACGGTCGCCGCCCACATGGCGCTCAAGCTCTCCGAGAAGCAGCGCATCCTCGAAATCACCGACGTCAAGGCGCGGCTGGAGCAGATCCTCGGCATCATCGAGGGCGAGATCGACGTGCTGCAGATCGAGAAGCGCATTCGCGGTCGCGTCAAGCAACAGATGGAGAAGAGCCAGCGCGAGTACTACCTGAATGAGCAGATGAAGGCCATTCAGAAGGAACTCGGCGAAATGGAGGACGCGCCCAACGAACTCGGCGACCTCGAGAACCGCATCGACAGCGCCGGCATGCCGAAGGAGGCCAAGGAGAAAGCGACCTCGGAGCTGAACAAGCTGAAGCTGATGTCGCCGATGTCGGCCGAGGCGACCGTGGTGCGCAACTACATCGACTGGCTGCTGAAGGCGCCGTGGAAGAAGCGCAGCAAGGTGCTGCGCGACCTGTCGCGTGCCGAGGAAGTGCTCGAGGAAGATCACTACGGTCTCGAGAAGGTCAAGGAGCGCATCCTCGAGTACCTGGCCGTGCAGCAGCGCGTAAAACGACTGAAAGGTCCGATCCTCTGCCTGGTCGGGCCACCGGGTGTCGGCAAGACCTCGCTCGGCCAGTCGATTGCGCGCGCGACCAACCGCAAGTTCGTGCGCATGTCCCTGGGCGGCGTGCGTGACGAGGCCGAGATCCGCGGCCATCGTCGCACCTACATCGGCTCGATGCCGGGCA
>CALALV010000088.1 GCA_937925605.1 uncultured Woeseia sp. | reverse complement strand
CTCTTCGCGCTCACCCGTCTCCGCGCTCTTCGCCTCTGGCCCGCCGGCGGCCGTCACGCTCGGCATCGACACGGTAGCGGCAGTCATCGAGGCGGAGACCTGGCTGGACCGACTGGGGACGCGGGTCACCGCGCTGTGCTGGGATCGCTGGGCGAGCCTGCGCAGCATCCTGCAGCGGTTCCGGGGCGACCCGCTGCGGCTGCTGCCCGACCTCGCCGAACCGGACGGGGCCGCGCGCTTCCAGCGTGCCTGGGGCCTGCGGGTCATCGGCGTCGCGGCCGAGCGCGGGCTGGCGGCGATCGCCCCGGTCCTTTCGGCGCGGCACGACGGTGCGGACCGCGGGCTGCGGGCCGGGCTGGAGCGGCTGTTGCGGGACGGCTACGACGTGCTGGCCGCCGCGGACCCGGCCGGGCTCGAGCAGGCCCGGGAAGTCGTCGCAGGGCTGGCCGGCGCCACGGGCGAGGCCTGTGACCGGGGCGAGCGGCCCCGGCTCACCGGTGCCGACCTGCTGCACGTGCCGACGGGCAAGATTACCGAAGCGGGCCTGAGGGCCAGCCTGCGCACGGCACTGGCCGGCTGGCAGGCGTGGCGGGCCGGGCGGGCCTTCGCCGAGGTGGACGGGCAGCGCGTCGGCCGCTCGCGGGTCGCGCTGGCGGCCGACCAGCTGTGGCAGGCACGCAGGCACGAGACCGGCGTCCTCGACGACGGGCGCATCGTCGACCGCGCGTTGTTCGAGCGCCTGCTCGACGAGGAGCAAGCGGCGACAGGCCGGGTCGAGGCGGCCGAGGCGCTGTCGCGTCACGTGCTGGCGGACGAGCTGAGCGGCGAATTCCCGCTCGCGGCCGGCTGATTCCCGGCCGGGGCTGTTCGTCGCAGGTCACGCCGGTACAATGCCGCCTCCCGGCGAGGCCCGCCAGCACATCGAGAGACCCATGCACTACGACCACATTGAGGTACCGGCCGACGGCAGCCCGATCACCGTCAACCCGGACCACTCGCTGAACGTCCCGGACTTCCCCGTCATTCCCTATATCGAGGGCGACGGCATCGGCATCGACGTGACCCCGGTCATGCTCGACGTCGTGACGGCGGCCGTCGTGAAGGCCTACGGAGACAAGCGTGCGATTCGCTGGATGCAGGTCTACGCCGGCCAGGCTGCGGCCGAACTCTACGGCAACGAACAGTTCCTGCCCGAGGAGACCCTCGACGCGCTGCAGCGCTATGTCGTCTCGATCAAGGGACCGCTGGCCACGCCGACCGGCGGCGGCATCCGCTCGCTGAACGTGGCGATCCGCCAGACGATGGACCTGTACGCCTGCGTCCGCCCGATCCGCTATTTCCCCGGCGTGAACACGCCGATGAAGCAGTCCGATCTCGTCGACATGACCGTCTTCCGCGAGAACACCGAGGACATCTACGCGGGTATCGAGTACCCGACCGGCTCGCCCGAGGTGCAGAAGCTCATCAAGTTCCTCCAGAACGAGCTCGGCGTCACGAAAATCCGCTTCCCGGCGAGTTCCGGCATCGGCATCAAGCCGGTCTCGCGCGAGGGCTCCGAACGCCTGATCCGCAAGGCGATCCAGTACTGCATCGATCGCGACGGGGCCTCGGTGACGCTCGTGCACAAGGGCAACATCATGAAGTTCACCGAGGGCGCGTTCTGCAAGTGGGGCTACGATGTCGCCCGCACCGAGTTCGGCGCCACGGAGAAGGACGGCGGCCCGTGGCTCGCCTTCCGCAACCCGGTGACCGACCGGGAGATCATCGTCAAGGACGTCATCGCCGACATTGTCCTGCATAAGATCCGTAGGCGCCGGGGGAAATAGGACGTCATCGCGACGCTGAACCTCAACGGCGATTACATCTCCGACGCACTGGCCGCGCAGGTCGGCGGCATCGGTATCGCGCCGGGTGCGAACATCGGCGAGGGCGTCGGCGTGTTCGAGGCGACGCACGGCACCGCGCCCGGCTTCGCCGGCAAGGACCGTGTCAACCCGGGCTCGCTGATCCTGTCGGCCGAGATGATGTTGCGCTACATGGGCTGGACCGAGGCTGCCGACAACATCATGAACGGCGTCGCGCGCACGATCGCGAACAAGGAGCTGACCTTCGATCTCGCGCTGCTGCGCGCCGGCCTGCGCGTGCCGAAGCGCAAGGGCCACCCGCACGGCAAGGAGGAGGTCGAGTCCGAACTCGAGCAGCTGATCCCGGGCGCCACGCTGGTCGGCACGAAGGGCTTCGGTGCGGCCGTGATCCGGCACATGGATGACTGAGCGCGTCGCGCAGGCGACGATGGCGTGACCGGCGCGATCTACGATCCGGACTGCCGCGCCTGCCCGCGGCTCGCCGCCTTCCTCGATGACGTCCGCGAGCGGCACCCGGACTACTGGTGCCGGCCGGTGCCGCCCTTCGGCGACCCGCGGGCGCGACTGCTCGTCGTCGGGCTCGCGCCGGGCATGCACGGCGCCAACGCGAGCGGGCGGCCGTTCACCGGGGATCATGCCGGGATCCTGCTGTACGAGACGCTGCACGCGCACGGCTTCGCCAGTGCGCCGGTTTCGGCCAGCGCCGACGACGCGCTCGAGCTGATCGACGCGCGCATCACCAATGCCGTCAAGTGCCTCCCGCCGCAGAACAAGCCGGTCGGCGCGGAGATCAATACCTGCAACCACTATCTCGGCAACGAACTCGCGACGCTCCCGGAAGGCGCGGTCGTGCTCGCGCTCGGCGGCATCGCGCACCGGGCGATCGTGCGGGCGCTGGCCCTGCGCCAGGCCGCGCTGCCGTTCGGGCACGCGGCCGAGCATGCGCTGCCGGGCGGCGCCACGCTGCTGGACTCCTACCACTGCAGCCGTTACAACACGAACACGGGCCGCCTGACGCCCGCGATGTTCGACGAGGTGTTCGCGCGGGCCCGGGAGCTGATCGATACCGCCGCGTGAGCGCAGATAACGAAAAGTCCTTCGATGCCCGGCGCTTCGTCGCCAGCCTGAGCCATCGGCCGGGCGTCTACCGCATGCGCGACGGCGACGGGCAGGTGCTCTACGTCGGCAAGGCGCGCGACCTCCGCAAGCGCGTCGGCAGCTACTTCCAGCGCAGCCACGCCGACGCGAAGACCGCGTCGATGGTCGCGCAGGTCGCAGGCGTCGATGTCACGGTCACGAATACCGAGGCCGAGGCGCTGCTGCTCGAGTACAACCTGATCAAGAAGCACCGGCCGCGCTTCAACGTCGTCCTGCGCGACGACAAGAGTTACCCCTACATCTACGTCTCGACCGAGCACCCGTTCCCGCGCCTGCAGTTTCACCGCGGCGCGCAGAAGGGCAAGGGCCGCTACTTCGGTCCGTATCCCAACGCGGCAGCGGTGCGCAAGACGCTCAACGAGCTGCAGAAACTGTTCATGGTCCGGCAGTGCCGGGACAGTTTCTTTGCGAACCGGACGCGGCCCTGCCTGCAATACCAGATCCGCCGCTGCACGGCGCCCTGCGTCGGCTACATCGACGAGGAACGCTACCGGGAGGACGTCGAGGCGGCGATCCTGTTTCTCGAGGGCCGCAACCGCAGCGTCGTCGACGTGCTCGTCGCGCGCATGGACCGTTCCGCCGAGCAACAGGAGTACGAGCGGGCGGCGCAGTATCGCGACCAGATAGCGAGGCTGAAAAAAATCGAGGCGCAGCAGGACGTGGCCCGCGGCGCCGCGCGCGACATCGACATCGTTGCCGGCGCCTCGCGACCGGGCCTGAACTGCGTCACGGTGTTGTTCGTTCGCGGCGGCGCCGTGCTCGGCAGCCGCAACCACTTCCCGAAGCTGAGCGGCCAGGCGGTGGCTGCCGAGGTCATGGAAGGCTTTCTGAAGCAGTACTACCTCGGCCGCGACGCGCCGCAGGAAATCATCGTCGACACGGAAATCGAGGACCGCGAACTGCTGGAACAGCAGCTGGCCGAACGCTCCGGGCACGCGGTCCGGATCGCCCACCGCGTGCGCGGGCAGCGCGCGCGCTGGCTGAAACTCGCGGCGACGAACGCGCAGCAGGGACTCGATCTGAAGGTCGCGAGCAACGCGACGGTCCGCCGCCAGTTCGAGGCGCTCGGCGACGTGCTGGGCATGGAGTCACCGCCCGAGCGACTCGAGTGCTTCGACGTCAGCCACACCGGCGGCGAGGCGACGGTGGCATCCTGCGTCGTCTTCAACGCGTCGGGCCCGCTGAAGAGCGACTACCGGCGCTTCAACCTCGAGCCGCAGGCGGCCGGCGACGACTACGCGGCGATGCGCGAGGCGCTGGCGCGTCGTTACGCGCGCGTGAAGAAAGGCGAGGTACCGATGCCGGACGTGCTGTTCGTCGATGGCGGCAAGGGTCAGCTGGCCGAGGCGCAACGGGTACTCGACGAACTCGAGCTCGGCTGGCTTACGATCGTCGGCGTCGCCAAGGGCCGCACGCGCAAGCCCGGCATGGAACAGCTGTTCTTGGCAGGTCAGAACACGGCCACTATACTGCCGCCAGACTCGCCGGCCCTGCTCCTGATCCAGCAGCTGCGCGACGAAGCGCACCGTTTCGCGATCGCCGGTCACCGGCAGCGACGCGGCAAGGCTCGCACCACTTCGCGCCTGGAGCAGATTCCCGGGCTCGGTCCGAAACGGCGACGGGAGTTGTTGCGCCAGTTCGGCGGACTGCCGGGAGTACTCGGAGCGAGCGTCGACGACCTGGCGCGCGTCCGCGGCATCAGCCGCACGCTGGCCGAGCGCATATACGACGACCTGCATCTCGACGGGCAGGGCTGACAAGAACAGAGCGCGACAGACGGGGAACGCCAGAGCGGCCGTGAAGATAAACCTCGCCATCATCCTGACGCTGGTGCGAATCGTCGCGATCCCGGCCGTCGTGATCTGCTTCTACCTGCCGATCCCGCACGCGCGGCCGATCGCGGGCGTACTGTTCGGCCTCGCCGCGGTCACCGACCTGCTCGACGGCTACGTCGCGCGTCGCTTCGGGCAGACCTCGCGCTTCGGCGAGTTCCTCGACCCGGTGGCCGACAAGCTGATGGTCGCGATCGTGCTGGTGCTGCTCGTGCAGAGCGACCCGCGCTCCTTAGTGGACGTGATCGCGATGATCATCATCGGCCGCGAGATAACCGTGTCGGCGCTGCGCGAGTGGATGGCGACGATCGGCGAGCGTGCCAGCGTCAAGGTCGCGACCAGCGGCAAGATCAAGACCACGCTGCAGATGTTCGGCATCGGCTTCATGGTCTACGAGGAACGGCTGTTCGGGGTCGAGATCTACGACTTCGGCTTTTTCCTGCTGCTGGCCGCTGCCGGCATGACGCTGTGGTCGATGTTCGTGTACCTGCGCGCCGCCTGGCCCTCGATGCAGGCGGACTGAGCGCGGCCCCGCGCGCCGCCCGGGCAGCGCTCACGGCGCTTGACTCCGGGCCCGGCGCCGCTAAAATTGCGGCCCTCTCGCGGGAATAGCTCAGTTGGTAGAGCGCAACCTTGCCAAGGTTGAGGTCGCCGGTTCGAACCCGGTTTCCCGCTCCAGATACCCAAAAGGGGCCCCGCTCGGGGCCCCTTTTTTTGGTCCAGTCCGGAGAATGCTACCGGCAGCGGCGTCATCTGCCCGATTCGTCTCTCCTCCTGGCGCTGCCGCAGCGTATCATCGGCCCATGGCGAGCGTGCGCTACCTTGTGCTGTTCGGCTGGCTGCTCGGCATTTTTGCCTGCGGCGGCTCCGGTTCGGATCCTGCCCCGCCGCCGATTACCGGCATCGGCGTCGAGCGGGTGGACCAGGCCCTCGAGGGCATCATGGCCCGGCACGCGCCCCCCGGCATTGCCGTCGCCGTCGTGCGCGATGGCCGGCTGGTCATCGCCCGCGCGGTCGGCCATGCTGACCTGGCCGGGACGGAACCGCTGGCGCCGGACCACCTGTTTCGCGTTGCCAGCGTGTCGAAGCCGGTCACGGGCATCGCGGTCATGCGGGCCGTGGAGGAGGGCCTGCTCACCCTCGACGCGCGGGCATTCGACGTGCTGGCGAGCTACCTGCCGGCGAGCGGCGCGGACCCGCGGCTCGGTGACATCACGGTCCAGCACCTGACCTGGCATGGCGGCGGCTGGGACCTGTACGGCTATCCGAACGATCCGCTGTTTCGCAGCCTCGAGGTCGCCGAAGCGTTGCAGGTACCGCTGCCCCCCGATCCGCAGGCACTGACGCGCTGGGCGGCCATGCAGCCGCTCGCATTCGACCCGGGCAGCCGGTCAACCTACACGAATATCGGAATCGTCGTGCTGGGCCGCGTCATCGAGACGGCGACCGGCTTTAGCTACGAGGATTTCGTGCAGCGCTTCGTGCTCGGGCCGGCCGGGATCGGCCGCGCAACCCTGGGCGGCATCTCGCGCAGCGAACGGCTGCCCGGCGAAGTCGAGTACGAGTCGTTCCGCAACGAGATCTGGAAATCCGTGTTCGACGGCAGAAGCATCGTCGACGAACCCGCCTACGGCGGCCTCAACCTGCTGGGTTTCGACGCCAGTTCCGCCTGGGTCTTTTCGGCCATCGACCTGGCGAGGCTCGCTGCGGCAACGGACGGCGACCCCGGCTACCCGGACATCCTTTCGGCCGACAGCGTGGCCACGATGACCCGCCGGCTGAGCCCGACTGGCAGCACACCGATGGGCATCACCTGGTTTCTCGGCATCCTGCCGAGCGGCGATACCAACGAGTGGAATCATTCGGGCGGCATGCCCGGCACGACGAGCTTCCTGGGGCGCCTGCCGAACGGTGTCATTCTCGCCGTAGCGAGCAACACCGCGCGCGAGCCCGTGTTCTTCGACGACCTGCTCGGAGACCTGGTCGAGGCGGTCAACGGCATCAGCGAGTGGCCGACTACGGATCTGTTCCCGCAGTTCCCGTAGCTGCGCGCTGCGCCGTCAGCCGGCGCGACGACTTCCACAGGCATGGACAGGTTACGCTTTAGCGCCGGCTGGACAAAGTCGGACAGGACCGCCGCGCAGGGTCACGCGACCGGGATCAGCCCTTCGCGCCATCCCTCGCGAGTCGGAACGACATCCACAGGACGAACAGGACGGCGGCGATGAGCCCCGCCCACAGGAGGATCCTGCGCCAGTCCGTCGGCGTCGGCGGCGGCTCGCGGCGCTCGCCGGCCAGCGCGAAGCGTTCGCCGAGCGCAGCGGTCTCGACCGGGCCTTGGTCGACCGCGATGACGCCCAGCGACACGTCGCCGAGCAGTCGTTCCTCCGGGAAGTTCTCCGTTGCCGCATCCGGCCGACCGACGGCCAGCGTGTACGGGCCGTCACCCTGCGCGACGAACAGCAGCGTATCCGGACGCCAGCCGAGCTCCAGGTCGAACGGCGTGTCAGGCCGGCCCTTCGTGATCGTCACGCGCCATTCCCCGGCGCGCCGTGACTCGATCGGCAGCGCTTCCGACACGACCGGGACGTCGCCGCGCTGCAGGCGGAAAAACGTCCCGTCGCCGGCCGGGCGCCATTCATCGTCGCCGGCACTGCGGAACTCGATGCGGGCGCTGACGACGGCGTTGTCCTCGCCGAGACCGAGGCGCAGCCGTTCCACGCGCGGCGCGCCACCCGCATCGAACAACACGCTACCGTCCTCGTCGCGCCCCGCTGGCGCGAGGACCAGGGTACGGAGGGCGACCCGCGGGGCGGCCGTCACCTGCACGGCGGTCAGGCCGTCCAGCGTCCAGTCCTGCGGCAGGCCCTGCCATTCGATCCGCACGAAGTCCTGCCGTGCGCCAGCGAGCGCGACGCGTCGCTGCAGGATGTCCGTGCCGTTCTCGCGGAGGTCCGCGAGCGCCGCGCCGCCTAGCAGCTGCCAGTTCTCGAGGTCGTCGCTGCCGTGCACGTTGACCCGTCCGACGAAGCCGGGCAGAGCCTCCGGCCAGCGCAGTTCCAGCGCATCGACCGCGCCGTCGATGGCGCGCAGGTCCGCGATGTAGCCGGTGAGGGGCGGCCGAGGTTTGCCGTCGCCGCCGCTCGACACTTCGATGCGCGTGCCGGCGCCCATCTGCTCGAACATCATGCGGACCCGGTCCGCATCCGGCTGCTGGTCCCTGAACAACGCGGCAAACGGCAGCGGCGTACGGCTTTCGCGCGTCTCCACCTCGCCGGCCGCCGTGTCGACGATGCGCGGTACGGCTTGACCGGCCGCGTTGTAGACGCTCGTGTCGCGCAAGCGCAGGTCGCTCGCCGAGCGGTAGACCGCCAGCGGCAGTTCGACCGTGTAAAAACTGGCTCGCGCGTCCGCAACGATCGTGAAACCCCAGGCGTAGTTGTCAGGCTCGGGCAGGGTCTGCTCCAGCGACTGCGCGTGGGCAATGGCCGTGAGCATTACCGCGGTGAACAGGATCATGCCGCTTCCTCCCCCGAAGACCTGCGTGGCGGCGCCGGCGCGAAGTAGCCGACCACGAGCAGCAGGATGCCGACGCCGAGGAACGAGACGATCCGCGCCACGGTTCCCGAGTTGCCGAGGTCGACGATGAACAGCTTGACGACGACGAGTGCCATCATCCCGGTACCGAGCATCCACAGCAGCCGGCGGCCCAGCCGCGCTCCTGTAATCATGCCGGCGAAGCCCAGCAGTCCCCAGTAGATGGACAACGCGGCCTGCACGGACGTCGACGCAAGCAGGGTTCCCCGGATCCAGGGCACGTCGCCCAGGTGGTGGACCGCGCGCACGACGGCGATCGTTGTCAGCAAGAGCGCCGCGACGCCCCAGACCAGCAACAGCTTGCCCGTGGGCAGCGCGACGGGGCCGGCGCGCTCGGGAAGCACCAGCAGCAGCCGCAGTGCGAGCACCAGCGCTACCGCCGTGGCGACGTCGTAGGGATTCAGTACCGGCAGGTAGGCCAGCGGATCGGCGCTGCCGTTGTGGTCGACGCCGAGCGCCGCCAGTCCGACGAGCGCGAGCGCGGCCAGCAGTACGGCAGCCACGGTGTACGCCGCGCCGTAGCTCGCGAGCGGCCAGGGATACCGCACCCGGAAGTGCCGCAGCGCCCAGCCCCCGGCGGCCAGCGTGACGATCAGTGCGGCGTCCGACCACGCGCGCGCAAGCCCGGCTTTATTGATCAGCCAGCCGGCCTCCAGGCCGGCGAGAGCAACGAAGAAGACGGCGCCGGCGCCGTGCCACAGCGGCTCTCGGCGCCCGGCGAGCGGCTCGCGCAGGCGCAGGACGAACAGGTGGCCGGCGAGCGCCAGCGGCCAGGCCACCCAGCCGAGACCCGCGAGCAGCCGTCCGTCGACGAAGATGCCGAGCGCGGCCAGCAGCAGCACGGGCAGCAACACGAGCGTTGCGCCCGAGCCCTGTCGCCAGGCGAAGTTCCTCGCCAGCACGGCGAGCGCGCAGCTGCTGAGCGCGGCGTACATCACGAACACGAGTAGCGCGTGCCGCCAGTACCACTCGGACCTGGCGTCGATGCGGTCGGCGATTTCGAACGCACCGACGGCCAGCCACCACGATACGCCCCAGGCCAGCAGCAGCCACGCGACGGCGCCCTGTGCGGGCAACGGGTCGCGATCGTGCTGCAGCCGGTTCGCCGCGAACAGCGCCGACAGCGCCACGAGAATTCCGCCCAGGAAATTGCCGTTCAGCACGGGCAGTCCCGTGCCGCTCTGCCAGCCGGACTCGATGAAGGCGATGCCGCCGGCGAAGATCAGCAGCGCGCCGGAGGCGCGTGCAAGCAGGCCGCCCTGGCGCACTCCGATCCAGACAAGCGCCGCGCCCTCGAGCGTCCAGGCCGCGGCCGTCCAGCGCGCGTCGAGCGCGAGCGGAATCGCGATCGTCGCGAAGGCGACGCCGAGGGACACGAAGGAATCGACCAGCAGGCGCAGCGTTTCGCGGTGCACGCGGTACAGCCAGCCGGCCAGCAGCACGTAGAAGACCGCGACCGCCGCCGCGCTGATCGCGAGCCCGTACTCGCTGCCCTCGACCAGCCGCGACTGCAGCGCGAAGGCGACGACCGGCGTGCCGAATACGATCGTTCCGTCCACGAGGCTGCGCAACGCAGGCGCCTGCCGGAACGCGTACAGCACGGCAATGGCCTGGTAGAACAGAAAGTAAAGAACGAGAAACGGCTGCGTGCTGGCGTAGAGTTCGGGGCGGTAGTACTGCGCTCCCCACAACGTCCCGACGCCGAACGTGAAGACGAAGCCGAGCAGGTTCAGTTCGCGCCACGCACGGAACCAGCTGATGCCGAGGATCGCGCCGTTGAGCACGAGGTAATAGCTGAACAGCGCAACGTGGTTTCCGGAGCCGGTCGATGTCAGGAGCGGCGCGAGAAAGCCGCCGACCGTGCCGAAGATCGCGAGCCAGCGCGAGTCCTGCAGGACCGCGAGTACGCCGACCGCGGCGGTCAGCAGGACCAGCAGCGCGAAGGCGAAGGTGGCCGGGAGCAGTTCGTAGAGCCGGAACGCAGCGAATATGTCGAGGTACAGGATGCCGATGCCGCCGCCCTGCAGGCTGAGCGCATAGACGGCGTTGCGCGAGCGCAGCCGCCAGCCGACGACGAGCATCGCCGCCGCGCCGGCGGACACGGCCAGCAACCTGAGCTCGATCGGCAGGCGCAGCAGCTCCCGGTCGATCGCGTACTTCAGCAGGAACGCGACGCCGAAGAACGAGATGATGACGCCGAGCTTGACCGGTACATTGCCGGTGGTCAGCCACCGGCGGCCCGCGGCCAGCGCACGCTCGAACGGCGAGGGCCCGCGTGGCGCCGCGGCAGCGCCGCGCGAGCCCCGGGCTTCCGCCGGTCCTGCCGACGCCGCAGCCGCTCCGCTGGCGGCCGGCCCGGCGACGGATGTCGCCGGCGATTCGAGCGTCGCCCGCGCCACCCGTGGGTCCGCGGCCGGCGAGCCGCCGGGTGCCGCGGCCGCTTCTGCGTCGGCCGCAAGCGCATCCTCTTTCGCAGCGGGCGCTGCAGCCGCCCGGGTCGCCCGGCGCAACACGCCGAGTTCGGCC
Source organism: uncultured Woeseia sp. (assembly GCA_937925605.1). GTDB lineage: Bacteria > Pseudomonadota > Gammaproteobacteria > Steroidobacterales > Woeseiaceae > Woeseia. Next base: position 50,605 of record CALALV010000088.1, on the reverse strand, counting down.
TCGAGCCGCGCGAGGCAGGCGCGCGTGTCGATCAGTCTCGCCAGTGCGTAGCCGAGCGCGGCGCCGATCGCGATGCCGAACAGTTCATCGCTCGCGTCCGCGAGCCAGGCACCGACGATGGCCCCCACGATGATCAGCAGCAGCTGCATGGCTTCTCTCTGCGCATCGTCGCCGTGCGCTCGTCTTCGGGCGTGGCTGGCGCCCGGCGGCGACGCAGCTCAGTCAAGGCTGTGCAGCGCGATACGTGCGGATGCCACCCGGCTCGTACCGTCCTGCCGCGAGGTCCACGCCAGCAGCAACTCGTCACCGGCGACCGCCAGCTGCGGCACGCTGAAGGCGGGCAAACCGCGCGCCACGACGAGCGGCGCGCCAGGCTCGCCACTCTGCGATACCCGCACCAGCTGCAGTTCCGCGGTCCCTTCACCCGCGGCCTGCAACAGGCTGACCACGGCGGCGCCGTCGTCCAGCAGCACGAGCCCGACGCGGCCGAGCGCAGTACCCGCCGCGACGTCGACCGGGTCGCCGAACGGCGCGGTGCTGTCGGCAGACCGCGCCAGCCGGACACGTGGCGCGTCGTCTGCCGCGGTGAACCAGGCCACCACCACCTCGTGGTCGCGCGCGGCGACGGCAGGCCCGTTGACCGGGCAGCCACCGATCGTCCAGCCGTCGTCCGCGACCGGCTGCCCCTCGTGCCATTCGCCGTCGATGCGCCTTGCGATGTAGATATCCCGTATCTCGGCCGGCGTGCGATTGCGGTACACGGCCACCGGCCCGTCGTCGCTGACGGCGGTCGTGTTTTGACAACAGTCGCAGGTCAGCGAATCCAGTTCCGCCTGGTCCTCGATCCCGCCGCCGGTCGTGAGCCGCGCAGCGCGCAGCGTCATGCCGCGCCCGTCCTCGTGCATGTGGCGGCCGTCGAGCCAGACCAGCCCGGCGCCGTCTCCATCGGGGAACAGGCTGACGAAGCCGTGCTCTGTATCCGAGTCGTCCGCGTAAGGGCGGAAGGGCGCTCCGAAGTGGTCGCCGCCGTCCTCGGACAGTGCGACCACTACGTCGTACGCGTAGCCGCCGGCCGGTCGCCGTACGAGCCAGTGGGCAACCCAGAACTGCTTGTCGATCGGGACGACGGACGGGAAGTCCGCCCAGTTGACGAACCAGTTGTCTCCGCGCGCGACCGTGTGCGGGTCACCCCAGCCGGCGCCGGCCCAGCGCGCGTAGCGCAGGCGATGGCCGACGCCATCAGGCTCGAGCCAGCTCAGTACCAGCGTGCCGTCGCCGCCCATGGCGAGATTCGGGGCCAGGCTGCCGGGCAGCGCCGGTACCAGCGCCGGTGAGGCCGCCAGGGAATCGCGCGCGGCCAGCACGACGACAAGGAGAATGACAATTCGGATGATGGCCGGCATGGCTGCGGATTATGCCGCGCGCGCGCCGCGGTGGACACAGGCAAGTGGTTGAATCGCGGCGCTCAGCCGCTATACTGCGCCGCCTGCCGGCAGTGTGCTATCGTCTCGCGCACCCGCAAGTGGCTGTCCCGAAAGGCTAGGTGGCAGAGTGGTTATGCAGCGGCCTGCAAAGCCGTGTACGCCGGTTCGATTCCGACCCTAGCCTCCATTCTCTCGATGTCCGACGCCCGGGTGGCGGAATTGGTAGACGCTGCGGACTTAAAATCCGCTGGCCGCAAGGCCGTGCCGGTTCGAGTCCGGCCCTGGGCACCATTCGACCCGCCGCCTTCGCCAATTGGGCAGATTCGACCGGATAGTCGCCCGTATTTCCCGCAGTGGCGCCGGAGCACAGGCTCGCGTAGAACAGGGTCGTGGCCACGCCCGACCGTTTTTAGCGGCGGGCGGCGTCAGAACAACAAGACTGCGCCAAGCGCAGCCATGATCTCGGGGGAATCGATGCTGCCCATCCACGTCATCAGCCTGGCGGAGGCCGACGACCGCCGGCGGAGCGCGCGCGCCGAGATGGCTCGGCAGTCGGTCGACTTCGAGTTCTTCGACGCGCTGGACGGCGACCGGGGCGCCGGGCTGTTCGACCGGATCGACAAGGAGGCGTTCGTGCTCGCCACCGGCCGGCAGCCGACCGGCGGCGAGATCCGCTGCCTCGCGCGCCCCCAGGCCCTGTGGCAGCGCTGCGTCCACCACGCTCGCGCGCTGCTGACCATTGAGCCCACCTGTCGTCTCGCTGCGGAATTCCGGGCGGCCGTGGCAGCGGCCGGCGAGCTGGTCGATCCGCTCGGACTCGTGCGCCTGCAGGACGAGCGCCGCGGGGCCAGCCGCCCGGTCGGCCGCTACGGCGAGTTCCAGGTCGAGCGTTACACGAAGACGCCGCACTGCACGATGTGCTACGCGGTGAGCCCGGCCGTCGCGGCGCGGCTCATCGAGGCCAATCCCGCCTTCCGGGCACCGGTCGATGTCGTCATGAAACAGGTCTGGACCTACGGCAACCCGATGTACTGCCTGACGCCGTACACGGTGTCCGACCACCCGGGCTGCAGCGGCTCGGTCATCGGCGCGCGGGTCAAGTGCGACCGCAGCGCGGCGACGCGCCTGCGCCGCTTCCTGCTCAAGGCCGGCTGGCAGTGGCGGCGCCTGCGTTTCAACCTCGCGCAGTCGCGACGCGCCGACCGATCACGCCTGCCGGATACGCCGCGGCGAGCCGAGGGCGAGGCCGGGGCGAGCCGGGGAGAGCCCGCGAGCTTGTAGGTACATCTGCGCATGGCGGCAGCCGCCGCCGAGGCCGACCATGGGGGGACCGCCGGTTGCCGGGGAATCGCCATGACCGCCGCCATCACAGACATCGTTGCGGACCTGCGCCAGGATCATCGCAACGTCAGCGTCCTGCTGACCATGCTCGAAGCGGAGCTGTCCCGCATGCACGACGGCGGCGAGGCGGACTTCGAGTTGTTGCACGACATCATGCATTACATGACCGTGTACCCGGACGCCGTGCACCACCCGAAGGAAGACCGGCTGTATGCCGAGCTGCGGGCGGCGCGGCCGGACCTGACCGCGGGATTCCAGCGCATCTCGATGGAGCACCGGCAGATCGGTGAAGCCGGCCGGTCCCTGCGCGACCGATTCGCAGCGATCGCGAACGACGCCGTCGTATCGCGCCGGGACGTCGTCGCCGACGGGCTGCGCTACGTGAACACGCTGCGCAGCCACATGCAGTGGGAAGAACTCGACTTGTTCCGCCGCGCCCTGTCGATGGCACGCGACGGCCACCGCTTCCTTACCAACGAACAATACGATGCGGACGATCCGCTGTTCGGCAGGAAGGTCGCGAGACCCTTCGAGGCGTTGTTCCAGCAAATCCGCCGCGCCGGCGAGGGTGGCGGGAAAACAGCCAGCGGCGCCTGAGTCGGGCGTCACCGCGGCGCGTCGTCCCGTTCAGGGGCGGGCGGTCATCTCCAGCGCGCGTTCGACGCCCTCGTCGTCGTCAAGCTTGACGACCCGGAAGATGCCCGTCGTGGTCGTGTGGACCGAGACGTCCGCGTCGACGATGCAGTTGCGCCCGTTTTCCTTGGCCGCGTACAGCGCTTCGTCCGCCATCTGCACGAAGCCCTTCATGCTGCGCGCGCTGCGCGACGGATCGACGTAGGCGAGACCGATGCTGATACTGACGAAACGCGCCACCGATGAGCCGCGGTGCTCGATGTTCTTTGCCAGTACCTGCTCGCGCAGGTGTTCCGCGAGCTCGAGCGCGTATTCGCGGGTGGAGTCGAAGAGCAGCACGACAAATTCCTCGCCACCGTATCTGCCGGCGAAGTCCTGCGGGCGCTGCAGGTTTGTCTCGAGTATTGCCGCGACCGCGGCGATCGCGTGGTCGCCCGCCTGGTGGCCGTAGAGGTCGTTGTAGCTCTTGAAGTGATCGATATCCATCATCAGCAGCGCGAGTGGCTTGCCCATCTCGCTGGCGTTGTCCCAGGCCGTGGTGAGCAGCTCGTCGAACGCGCGCCGGTTCGGCAGCTGAGTGAGCGCGTCATGATTCGCGCGGTAGCTGAGGATGCGCTCCTCGAGAAAAACCGTGCGCCGTGCCTTCGACAGCTGGTAGCAGCCCAGCGCGCCGATCACGTTCAGGAACAAGAGGTAAAGGCCGTTGTAGGCAATCGTCTCGAAGGCGGCATTGCCGATGATCATCGCCACCACGAACGCGACGAACAGCAAGGAGGCCGTCGCGATCGCGAGCGGCACGCGCAGGCCGAGAAAGAAATACACGAAGACGATGACGATCTGGTAGCCGCCGAAGACCTGCGGCAGATGGTAGCGATTGCCGAGCACGCCGATGCCGAGCGAGGTCAGGCCGACGGCCAGCGCCACCAGCACGCCGGCCGGCTGCAGGTAGCGCCGCGCACCGGGGCGGTAGGTGAGGGCGATCATCAGCAGGATCGGTGGCAGCATGATGCCGATCCGCAGCAGCACCGAGGTCACCGCGAACTCGCGATCGAGCAGCAGGAAGTCGAGCAGGCAGATCGCGCAGATCAGCAGGCCGCCGAGCAGCAGCTGCACGCGCAGGTCACCGCTGTGGCGTCCCGCCGCGAAGGCCTGGTACTCGCTCTCGACCCGCCGGTTGCGGAAGCGCAGCCCGGTGCCCGGTCGTTTCAGTTCGCGGAGGTACGGTCCTTCCATGTTTGTTCTCGCGGCGCTTCCTGCGATGCACCCGGGCGCGCATCCTATTGATTGGCCCGTGGAAAATCCGCGACTGGTTCACACATTTTCCATAACGCCGGAATATCCCAGATGTGGCGCGGCCGCGGGCCTCCCGTGGCCCGTGTGGCCCATATCGGGCGAGCGGTTACCGGCGAAATCGTTGCCGATGAATGAGTACCCGCCGGGTTGCGCATGCCCGGCCGGCGCTTTACCTTGCAGCGAGCCGCGCGAGCGACCGCGGTGCCAACACGGGGGAAATCGACGATGGCGATGTTGAATCGACGCCAGCTGCTTGCGGGCGGTGCCGCGCTGCTCGGCTCCGCACTGGTTCCGGGCCGTTCCGGCCTCGCTCGTGCCGACGCGGTGCTGGCGCGGCCACCCGGGCTGATCCGGGCCGGCTACAACGAGAATCCGTGGGGTCCCTCGCGGGTCGCGCTGCAGGCGATCAACGAGGCCATGGACCTGACCAACCAGTACGGCGGCATCCGCGACGAGCTGCGCGACCTGCTCGCCGGCATCGAGGACGTGGCTCCCGAGCAGGTCGCGATCGGGTCCGGCTCCGGGGAGATTCTGAAAACGGCCGGGCTGATCGCGAGCATGGAAACGGGCTCGATCGTCTGCGCCGACCCGACCTACCAGGACCTCGTGCGCTACGCCGGGCGGGCCGGCTCCGAGATCATCCGCGTGCCGGTAGGGAAAGACCTCGTCATCGACCTCGACGCGATGGCCGCGGCGATCCGCCCCGATACACGGCTCGTCTATCTCGTCAACCCGAACAACCCGATACCGACCATCGTCGAAAAGAACCGCCTGCGGGATTTCATTCGCGACGTGGCGAAAGACCGGCTGGTTTTCGTCGACGAGGCCTACCACGAGTTCGTCGACAACCCGGACTACGCATCGATGCTGGAACTCGTACGCGACGGCCAGCGCAACCTGCTCGTGTCGCGCACCGCGTCGAAGATCCACGGCCTGGCCGGCTTGCGCATCGGCTTCGGCTTCGGCCACCCGGAGCTGATTGCCGAGATCGACCGGCTCAAGACCGGGCAGGTCAACGTGCTGGGCCTGCATGCCGCCTACGCGAGCTACCAGGACGAGGAATTCCAGCGCTTCACCCTGCGCAAGAACCGCGAATCGCTCGATATCGTCGAGGCCATGTTCGACGAGCTGGGCCTGCGCCACGTCAGGTCCAACGCGAATTTCACGTTCTTCGAGACCGGCATCCCGGTTGAGGAGCTGAATGCACGGCTGAGGGAGGAGGGCATTCAGTCCGGTCGGCCGTTCCCGCCGTACCTGACCTGGTCGCGCGTCAGCATGGCGAAGCCGGACGAGATGCGTTACTACGTGCAGACCTACAAACGCCTGTTCGGTTGAGGCGCACGGCTGTGGCAGAATGTCTGCCGCCGCCAATAACAACGACAACGATCGGGCAGTCATGGCCAAGGTTTATTTCTATTACTCGTCGATGAACGCCGGCAAGTCGACGAACCTGCTGCAATCGAGTTACAACTATCGCGAACGCGGCATGAACACGCTGGTGCTGGCGCCGGAGTTCGACGACCGCTATGGCGTCGGCCGGGTCACCTCGCGCATCGGCCTCGAGACGCCGGCGCGTACGTTCTCGATGCAGGACGACCTGTTCGCTCTGGCCCGGGAAAGCCTGGCAAACGACGGACTACATTGCATCCTGATCGACGAGGCCCAGTTCCTGACCCGCGACCAGGTGTTCCAGCTCTGCCGGGTCAGCGACGAACTCGGCGTCCCGGTACTGGCCTACGGGCTGCGCACGGACTTCCGCGGCGAACCCTTCGAGGGCAGCAAGTACCTGCTCGCCTGGGCCGACGTGCTGAACGAGATCAAGGCCATCTGCCATTGCGGCCGCAAGGCGACGATGGTGCTGCGCCTGGACGAGCGCGGCCGCGCAATCCGCGAGGGCTCGCAGGTCGAGATCGGTGGCAATGATCGCTACGTGTCGATGTGCCGGCGGCACTTCAACGAGCAGTTCTACGCGGATGACAAGGCGGCGGACGCGCCGGTCAAGGTCAGCGCCGGCTGACGCTTTTCAGTCGTCGGAACCGGTCTGCGGCAGGTCGAGCAACTCGGTGTTCTCGCGGGCCAGCAGCTTCCGCATGTCGTCGAGGCTCTTCATGATGACCGTGTCGTTGAACTCTGCACCCTGCAGGGACGGCGCGCTCTTCGCCCCCGGGTGATGGAACTTGAGGCCGTGGTGGCCGAGATTCACGACGTCGTCGTGGACCATGATGTGGTTCGACACGCGCTGCGAATTTACGAAGGTGCCGTTGGTGCTGTTCAGGTCCATCAGCAGCGTCGTGTCGCCGTCGCGGATGAACAGCGCGTGGTGGCGGCTGATGAAACGGCTCGATATCGCGATGTCGTTGTGCTCGGAGCGGCCGATCATGATGCGCGCCCGGTCGAGCGGAATCTCACGCAGCGTCTTGCCGTGATAGGTCAGGAACAGGCGCGGGCGCACGCCGATCGCATCGGAGACCTTCTGCAGGCCGGCCTCGCCGGTCATCGCCGGTACCACCGGCCGCTCGATGTCCGCCACGGTGAGCGGACAACGCTTGGCGCGGGCGAGCGCCAGCAGCATCAGCCGGTCGACGATGCCGGGCCAGCCGCCGGACGCGGCGTAGAGCTCGGCCGCCACTGACCACGGCACGACCGCGTCGGGATCGGCGGCACCCCCGGCGATCAGTTTCTCGCTGATGTAGCGGGTGGTTTCCTCCTCGTCCATCGGCACCAGGTTGAAGGTACCGGTAACGCGCTGCGCCAGGCATTCCATGGCCGGGGCATTCATGATCTGCGACAGCGGCCGGTCGCTCGACAGGACGATACGCACCGCGCTGCGGAAACCGGCGCGCAATTCGGCGAGTTCGCACAACACCTGCAGCGCTTCCGGCTGCAGGGCGTGGGCATTCTCGATCGCGATCAGCGGCGCATCGTGCACGGCGGCCTGCTGCATCGCGTAGACGCGCGCGAGGCTCATCAGCTCGTTCTGCGATTCAAGATCGTGATCGAAGCCGAAACCGTTCAGGATGCGCTTCAGCAACGTGCGCGGCCCGAGGCGTTTGCCGTTGATCACGGCCCACGCGGTGTCCTCGTTCAGCGAACGCGCGAAATGATGGATAATCGTGGACTTGCCCGACAGCGACGGACCCTGGAACAGGCCGACGCCGTGCGGCGCGCGGTAGACGGTCTGCAGGAACTCGGTGGCGGCGACCTGTCCCTGGTAACTGACGAACGCAAGCGGCTCGCCGTGCGTGCGGAACGGTTGCTCGGTAATCCCCGCCGTCGACAACTCCATTACTGATCCCGGTACCAGATGGATGATTATTGTTAAGTATTAGCCACTTCTCATTATTTGTTGATGTAGTTCGTTGTGCTTCGTGGCTAGTCAATGCAGTCTACGGCCTGACCCGCTCCGGTGCAAATGAAAGAAGTGTTTCAGCCTCGAATCTCGCAGGCCCCGGAAGTTATTGAAAGTTAATTCTAAAAAGTAACCTTTAGTGCCTGTTTATTATATTTTTTATGTCCCGCTCGCTGACGCCATGCTGACGCTCGGCGCGCGTCGGCGGAGCTAGCGACTTGGCTGTACGACTGTCCGCCAGCGGCCTGGCGGTGATGCGCGGCGAGCGCCTGTTGTTCCGCGACGTCGAGTTCGCGCTCGGAGCTGGCGACTGCCTCGTCGTTGAAGGCAAGAACGGCGCGGGCAAGACCAGCCTGCTGCGGGTTGTCGCCGGCCTGCTGCCGGCCACCGACGGGGACGTCTGCTGGGACGGCGTCAGTATCCGCCGGGCGGGCCAGTCCTACCGGGCAAGCCTCGCCTGGTACGGGCATCGTCCCGGCCTGAAGCGAGACCTGACGCCGCTCGAAAACCTGCACGCCGAGTCCGCGCTGCGGCCGCCAGGCACGCGCCAGCTCGGAGACACGCTCGAGCGCCTCGGCATCGCCGCGTTGACGACGCTGCCGGTCGGCGTGCTGTCCGCAGGCCAGCAGCGGCGGGTCGCGCTCGCGCGCCTCGTTCTGTCGAGCGCGCCGCTGTGGCTGATGGACGAACCGTTCACGAACCTGGACCGCGGCGGCCAGGCGCTGGTCAACGAGCTGGTGGCCGAACACATCGGCGGCGGCGGCCTGTGCATGCTGGCCTCGCACCGCGACGTGGACCCGGCTCTGCCGACCGGGCGGATTTCGCTGTCATGACGACGTTGCCGGACACGATGCCTGGCCTCGGGCGCGGCTTCGTCGCGCTGCTGCGGCGCGACCTGCTGCTGGCCTGGCGCCGGCCCGGCGACGTCCTGAACCCGCTGGTCTTTTTCGCCATCGTCGCGACGCTGTTCCCGCTCGCGCTGGGACCGGAGACGGACCTGCTGCGCACGATCGGGCCGGGCGTCGTCTGGGTCGCGGCGCTGCTCGCGGCGCTGCTGTCGCTGAACGGCCTGTTCCTGGCCGACCACGAGGACGGCAGCCTCGAACAGCTGCTGTTGTCCGCCCAGCCGCTGCCACTGCTGGTGCTGGCCAAGACCTGCGCCCACTGGCTGCTGAGCGGGTTGCCTCTCGTCGTCATCTCGCCGCTGATCGGGCTGAGTTACGACCTGCCGGCCGACGGCCTGCTGGCGCTGCCGGCGACGCTGCTGCCGGGCACCGCGAGCCTGAGCCTGGTCGGCGCAACCGGGGCCGCGCTCACCGTCGGGCTGTCCCGCGGCAACGCGCTGCTCGGGCTGCTGGTGCTGCCGCTCGCGATGCCCATCCTGATTTTCGGCGCCCGTACCGTGTCGCTGGCCGCCGCGGGCGATACGATGGCCGGCGGTGTCTATTTTCTCGGCGCCTATTGCATGCTCGCGCTCACCCTCGCACCATTCGCAACCGCCGCCGCCCTTCGCATCAGCAACGAGTAAGTAAAGTATCGTGTGGACCTTCTTTCACAAGCTGGCCTCGCCGCCGCACTTCTACGGCCTGGCAGGTAAATTCATCCCCTGGTTCGCGGCCATCGGCCTGCCGCTCGTGGCCTACGGCACCTGGGCCGGGCTGTTCATCGCGCCGCCGGACTACCAGCAGGGCGACGCCTTCCGCATCATCTACGTGCACGTGCCGGCCGCCTACCTGTCCATGCTGGCCTACATGGTGATGGCGATCGCCGCCGGGATCGGCCTGATCTGGCGGATGAAGCTCGCGCACGCGGTGGCCGCCAGCGCCGCGCCGCTCGGCGCCTGGTTCACCTTCCTCGCGCTCGCGACCGGCTCGATCTGGGGCCGCCCGATGTGGGGAACCTGGTGGGAATGGGGCGATCCAAGGCTGACGTCCGAGCTGATCCTGCTGTTCCTGTACCTGGGCTACATGGCCCTGCGTGCCGCGATCGACGACGGCACCAAGGCCGACCGGGCCAGCGCGGTACTGGCGCTGGTCGGCGCGGTCAACGTGCCGATCATCCATTTCTCGGTCGAATGGTGGAGCTCGCTGCACCAGGGGCCGACACTGATCCGCGAGGGCGGGCCGGCGATCGCCGGGGACATGCTGTACCCGCTGCTCGCGATGATTTTCGGCTTCAGCTTCCTGTTCGGCGCGCTCCTGTTGATGCGCGTCAAGAGCGAGGTGCTGTACCGCGAGCGCCGCGCCCGCTGGGTGCGCAGGCTGGCCACGGAATCGGCAGGAGCAGCTTGATGGAAATGCTGGCCATGGGAAAATACGGGGTCTACGTATGGACCTGCTTCGGGCTGACCTTCACGGTCCTTGTTACCTGCGTCGTGCAGGCGCGGCGCAGGCACCGGGCCGTGCTGCGCGAGGTACGCCGGCACATGCAACTGACGGAGACTGACGAGTGACACCGAGACGACAACGCATGCTGGCAGTCGGCCTCGCCGCGGCCGGCGTCCTGATCGCGACGGCGCTGACGCTGCGCGCCTTCCAGGACAACATGATGTTCTACGTGGAGATTTCGGACGCCGTGGCCGGCAACGTGCCGGAAGAGCGCACGTTCCGGGTCGGCGGGCTCGTGGTCGAAAACAGCGTCCGGCGCCAGCCGGGCGAACTGGAGGTCGCGTTCGACCTGACCGACCTCGAGGACGAACTGACCGTTCGCTACGCCGGCATCCTGCCCGACCTGTTCCGCGAGGGGCAGGGCATCATCGCGCACGGCCGGCTGGACGAGAACGGCCAGTTCGTCGCCGACGAGGTGCTCGCGAAGCACGACGAAAACTACATGCCGCCCGAGGTCGCGGACTCGCTCGCCAAGCACGCGGCCGCCAAGCAGGCCGCCGCGGAGGCCGGTGACGCCGCGCAATGATCCCGGAGATAGGCCATTTCGCGCTGATCCTGGCGCTGGCGCTGGCGGCCTGCCAGTGCGTCTACCCGCTGCTCGGCGCCTGGCGGGGTAACGCGGCCATGCTGGCCGTCGCGCGGCCCGCGGCGACCGGCCAGCTCGTGTTCGCCGCCATCGCCTTCGCCTGCCTGGCGTACGCGTTCCTGACCAGCGACTTCTCGGTCCTGTACGTCGCCAACAACTCGCAGCTCGCGCTGCCGACGATTTACAAGTTCTCGGCGGTTTGGGGCGCGCACGAGGGCTCGCTGCTGCTGTGGATCCTGCTGCTCGCAATGTGGACGGTCGCGGTCGCGCGCTTCAGCCGCACGCTGCCCGAGGCCTTCGCGGCGCGCGTCATCGGCGTGCTGGGCGCGCTGTCGGTCGGCTTCCTGCTGTTCACGCTGCTGACCTCGAACCCGTTCGAACGGCTGCAGCCGGCGCCGCCGGACGGCGCGGACCTGAACCCGCTGCTGCAGGACCCCGGCCTCGCGATCCACCCGCCGCTCCTTTACACCGGCTACGTCGGCTTCGCGGTCGCCTTTGCTTTCGCGATCGCGGCCATGCTGTCGGGCAACCTCGACCGCACCTGGGCGCGCTGGACCCGGCCCTGGACCACCTGGGCCTGGCTGTTCCTGACCGTCGGCATCGCGCTCGGCAGCTGGTGGGCCTACTACGAACTCGGCTGGGGCGGCTGGTGGTTCTGGGACCCGGTCGAGAACGCCTCGTTCATGCCCTGGCTTGTCGGCACGGCGCTGATCCATTCGCTGGCCGTGACCGAGAAGCGCGGGCTGTTCAAGAGCTGGACGCTGCTGCTCGCGATCTCGGCGTTCTCGCTGTCGCTGCTCGGCACCTTCCTCGTGCGCTCGGGCGTGCTCGTATCGGTGCACGCCTTCGCGACCGACCCGGCGCGCGGCATTTTCATCCTCGCCTTCCTCGCCGTCGTCGTCGGCGGCGCACTGTTGCTGTACGCGTGGCGCGCGCCTAAGCTCGACTCGCAGGCCGGCTTCCGGCCGCTGTCGCGCGAGACCTTCCTGCTGCTGAACAACGTGCTGCTGGTCATCGCCGCGGTGCTGATCCTGCTCGGCACGCTCGCGCCGCTGGTCGTCGAAGTGCTCGAGATGGGCAAGATCTCGGTCGGCGCGCCCTGGTTCGAGGTCGCGTTCGCGATCCCGATGGTGCCGCTGGTCCTGCTGCTCGGCATCGGCATGCACACGGCGTGGAACCGCCAGGCCTGGCCGCCGCTCGCGCGCCGGCTGCGCTGGCCGGCCGCGCTGGCCCTCGTGGCCGGCGTCGTCACCGCCTGGCTGTTCTACGGCCGTCTCGGCCTGCTGCTCGGCGTCGGCGCCGTCGCCGCCTTCTGGCTGCTGTTCACGTCGCTGCTGGAGCCACTGCGGTCGTGGCGGCGCGCAGCGGGCAGCGCCGGGATCACGCGCAGCGCGCTCGGCATGTCGGTCGCGCACTTCGGCGTCGGCCTGTTCGTGCTCGGCGTCACGATCGTCTCGGCGTTCTCGATCGAGCGGGACATGCGCCTCGCGCCGGGTGACGACGCGGAGGTAGCCGGCTTTACGTTCGCGCTGCGTGAACTGCGCGAAGTCGACGGCCCGAACTTCCGCGCGCTCGAGGGTGAGATCGAGGTGCGCCGCGACGGCGAATTCATCGCGACGCTCAGGCCGCAGAAACGCACCTACCTCGTGCAGCAGAGCCCGATGACCGAGGCCGGCATCCACGCCGCCTGGAACCGGGACCTGTTCGTGGCCCTGGGCGACCCGCTCGGCAACGAGGCCTGGAGCGTGCGCATCCAGTACAAGCCGATGATCCGCTTCATCTGGCTCGGCGCGCTGATCATGGCGCTCGGCGGCATCGTCGCGGCCAGCGACCGCCGCTACCGGGTGCGCGCGCCTGGCACCGCTACCGAGCCCGAGACGGCCGCGCGGCCGCTGGCGGGGGAGCGCGCCTGATGCGGTGGTTGCCCGCGGTCCTGATCGTCGTGTTCGTCGGCATGCTCTGGATGTTCCGGTCCGGGCTCGACCGCGATCCGTCGGAGCTGCCTTCGCCGTTCCTCGGCAAACCCGCGCCGGCTTTCGAACTGCCGAGCCTCGCGGACCCGGCGCGCACGGTCAGCAACGGCGACTACGCCGGCGAACTCGCCCTCGTGAACGTCTGGGCCACCTGGTGCGTGGGCTGTCGCCAGGAGCACGCGTACCTGATGAAGCTCGCCGCCTCGGGCGCGATCCCGCTCTACGGTATCAACTGGCGCGACGATCGCGACGCGGCGCTCGAGTGGCTCGACAGCCTCGGCGATCCCTACGTCGCTTCCGGCTTCGACGCCGACGGCCGGGTGGGCATCGACTGGGGCGTCTACGGGGCGCCGGAAACCTTCCTGATCGCGCCGGACGGCACCGTGCTGCACAAGCACCTGGGCCCGCTCGACGAGCGGGCCTGGCAACGCGACTTCGTGCCGCACATCGTGGCGCTCGAAAGGAGCGGCCCGTGAAGCGGCTGTGGTGGCTGCTCGTGCTCGCGGCCGGCGGCGCGGCCCAGGCCATCGACACCGGCATCGCGTTCGAGGACCCCGAGCTGCAGGCCCGCTACGAGCGGCTGATCGAGGAAGTCCGCTGCCTCAAATGCCAGAACCAGAACCTGCGCGACTCGAATGCCTTTCTCGCGGCGGACCTGCGCCGCGAGATTCGCCGGCTGATCGCGGAGGGCAAGACCGACGCGGAAATACTCGATTTCCTGGTCACACGCTACGGTGAGTTCGCACTGTACCGGCCCCGCATGAGCGGCAAGACCCTCGTGCTGTGGATCGCGCCGCTCCTGCTGCTCGGCGGCGGCGCGGCCGTCGTCACGCTGGTGCTGCGCAAGCGCGCCGCCCTGCCGATCGAGGACGAGGACGGCCAGGTCGGGGGAGCGGACCGCTGACCGCGCTGTGGCTCAGTTTCGGCGCGATGCTGCTGGCAGGCGCGCTGTTCGTCTGCTGGCCGCTGTACCGCCACCAGCGTCGCCTGACGGCCGGACTCGCGCTCGCTGCGGTCTTTGTGCTCGCGCTCTCGGGCGTGCTGTACACGCAGATCGGCTCGCCGGGCGTGCCGTCCGGGCCGGGCGCCCGGCCCGACATCGACGAGATGGTCGGCGCGCTGGCCGCGCGGCTCGAGCGAAATCCCGAGGACGTCGAGGGCTGGAAAATGCTGGCCCGCTCCTACCTGCAGCTCGAGCGCTACGACGACGCGATCGCCGCGTTCGAGCAGGCGCTCGAGCGCGAGGGCGGCAACCAGGCGCAGACGCTGGCCGACCTCGGCGAGGCCGTCATGATGCGCCAGCGCGGCAGCGTGTCGGGTCGGCCGGCACAGCTGTTCGAGGCGGCCCTGGTCGCTGCGCCGGTGAACCCGAAAGCCCTGTTCTACGGCGGCATCGCCGCTCGCGAGCGCGACGACACGGCCCTCGCGGCGGAGCGCTGGGAAGCGCTGCTCGCGCTGTCGCCGCCGCCGGAAATCCAGGACATCCTGCGCCAGCGCATCGCGGAGTGGCGCGGTGAGTCGGCGCCGGCCGCCACCGCGGCGCCGGCCGCCGCGGGGGCGAGCAGCGTCACCGTGCAGGTGTCGTTGAGCGCGGCGGCGCGCGCGGCGCTCGGCGACGACGTAACCGTGTTCGTCATTGCCCGCGACCCGGCGCAGCCCGCGCCGCCTGTTGCCGCCGTCCGGCGCACCGTCGGCGACCTGCCGGCCGCGATCACGCTGCGCGACGCCGACGCGATGATTCCGGGCCGTCCGCTGTCGGGCTTCGAGTCGCTCGAAATCGTCGCGCGGGCCTCGCTCTCGGGCCAGCCGCTCGCGAGCCCCGGCGACTGGTACGGCAGCACGCTGGTCGAGCCCGGTGCCGCCGCCGAGGCGGCCGTCGAAATCGGGCTCGAGGTCGAGTGACGGATTCGCGCCGGCCAAGCGAAGCGATCGAGGCCGCCCCGCGATGCTTCGCCTGCGGTCCGGAAAACCCGATCGGCCTCAGGATTCGTTTCGAACTCGACGAGGCAGGGCATTGCCGCGGCCGCTTCACGCCCGGCGCGGACCACGTCGGCTACGCCGATACCGTGCACGGCGGCATCATCTATGCCGCGCTCGACGACGTGATGGCCAACGTGCTGTACCTGGCCGGGCGCAAGGCACACACGGCGCGCTGCGAGGTGCGCTACCGCGAGCCGCTCAGGGTCGGCGAGACGATCAGCCTCGAGGGCTGGATCGACAGCGAGCGCCGTCGCCTGGTGCGCCTTAAAGGCCGGGCGACGCGCCAGAGCGACGGCCGGCTGATCGCCGACTGCGACGCCAGCTTCATGGTGATCTGACCTGTCCCTGCCGGCTCACATCCAGGACAACCTGCGCCTGCCGCTCGTCGGCGCGCCGATGTTCATCGTCTCCGGCCCGGAACTCGTGATCGCGCAGTGCCAGGCCGGCATCGTCGGGGCGTTCCCCGCGCTGAACGCGCGACCGCAGGCGGAACTCGGCAACTGGCTCGCGCGCATCCGGGAGGAGCTGGCGGCGTACGCCGAGGCACACCCGGAGCGCAGCGTCGCGCCGTTCGCCGTCAACCAGATCGTGCACCAGTCGAACGACCGGCTGTACGCGGACCTCGAGACCTGCGTGAAGCACGAGGTGCCGATCATCATCACCAGCCTGCGGCCGCCCGCGGAGGTGGTCGAGGCGGTGCATGCGTACGGCGGTGTCGTCTGGCACGACGTCATCAACCTGCGCCACGCGCGCAAGGCGATCGAGCAGGGCGTGGACGGTATCATCACGGTCTGCGCCGGCGCGGGCGGCCATGCCGGCACGCTGAGCCCGTTCGCGCTGGTCAAGGAAGTCCGCGAGGTCTTCGACGGCACCATCATCCTCTCGGGCAGCATGAGCCGCGGCAACGACCTGCTGGCGGCGCAGGCGATCGGCGCCGACCTCGCCTACCTCGGCACGCGTTTCATCGCGACCGCCGAGGCCAACGCGCCGGACAGCTACAAGCAGATGATCGTCGACAGCCGCGCGACGGATATCGTCTACACGTCGCTGTTCACCGGCGTGCACGGCAGCTACCTGCGCGGCAGCATCGTCAACGCCGGGCTGGACCCGGACGACCTGCCGGACGGCGACAAGGCGAAGATGAATTTCGGCAGCGGCGGCAACACGCGCGCAAAGGCCTGGCGCGACATCTGGGGCGCGGGGCAGGGGGTCGGCACGATCGACGACATACCGCGCGTCGGGGAGCTGGTCGATCGCCTCGAACAGGAATACCGCGGCGCGCGCGACCGCCTGCTGAACGGCGCCGGCCGGTGAACGCCACGGCCTTCGCGCTGGTCGGCAGCGGCGGCGCGCTCGGTGCCATGGCCCGCTACGCGCTGACCGTGACGATGGCGCGCCAGGGTTACACGCTGCCGCTCGGCACGCTGCTGTCGAACCTGGCGGGCTGCTTCCTGCTCGGCATCCTGCTGCAGGCGCTGGCGGACAGCCACTGGATCGACGGCACGGCGCTCGCGCACGAGGCGTACCGGCTGCTGTTCGCGGTGGGCTTTTGCGGCAGCTTCACGACGCTGTCCGCGCTGGTCTACGAGACCGGTGCGCTGTCGGCCGCCGGCGAACCGCTGCAGGCCGCCGGCTACCTCGCGCTGTCTGTCGTCGGCGGCTTCGCCGGCTTCTATGTCGGCGCATGGCTGGCCCGCGCGCTGCTGCCGGGCGGCTGAGGCTCAGCGGCCGCGGCGCCGCCACGCGAGTCCGATCCACGCCGCGATCACGGCGAGGGTCCAGGCGACGACGAGATCGAGCAGCAGACCGGTCACGAGCCAGCGCTGCTCGCCGGCAATGCCGCCGCCCAGGTGAAACGGGAACGGGAAACCGGTCGCGGTCACGCTGTCGCAGCACGCCGGCTCGCCGAGGCGCGGCGCGACAAAGCTCCAGGCATTGGCCGCGGCCGCGAGACCGAGGACGCTCCAGTACGCGGCAGAGCGGTGCAGGGCGGCGAAGCTGAAGGTCATGAACGCGAAACGCTCGTTTGACGGTGTCGGCAGGCGAGCTTACCCTGATTTTCGCCTCGTTCCCCGTCAAGCGACATGGACCTGATCGCCCTCGCGGTGCCGTTTTTCCTGCTGGCCCTGCTGCTCGAGCTGGCTGTCGACCGCTGGCGCGGCACCGGCCACTACCGCGCCAACGACGCGCTGAACAGCCTCTCTGCCGGCACGCTGAGCACGACCTTCGGTTACTTCACGAAACTGCTGCCGGTGCTGGTCTGGGGCACGGTGCTCGAACACCTGGCGCTGTTCGAGATCGACCCGGCGCTGTTCGACCTCTCGCCGCGCGGACTCGCGCTGTGGCTGGCGGCGCTCGTCGCCTTCGACTTCTGCTACTACTGGGCGCACCGCTGCGGCCACGAGATTTCCATCCTGTGGGCCGCGCACTCGGTGCATCACCAGAGCGAGGACTACAACCTGTCGACGGCGCTGCGCCAGACCAGCACCGGCTTCCTGTTCACGTGGATCTTCTACCTGCCGCTGTTCCTCGCCGGCCTGCCGCTCGAGATCGTCGCGACCGTCAATGCCATCGACCTGATCTACCAGTTCTGGGTGCACACGCAGCACATCGGCCGGCTCGGCTGGCTCGACCGGGTCTTCGTCACGCCCTCGAACCACCGCGTGCACCATGCGCAGAACGAGATCTACATCGACCGCAACTACGGCGGCATCCTGATCCTGTGGGACCGTCTGTTCGGGACCTTCCAGGAGGAACGGGACGACGAGCCCGTCGTGTTCGGCGTGCGCAAGCCGCTCGCCAGCTGGAACCCCTTCTGGGCCAACCTGCAGGTCTACGATTACCTCTGGTTCGACGCCCGGCGCGCGAGCCGCTGGCGCGACCGGCTCGGAATCTGGTTCCGCCGGACCGGCTGGCGTCCGCCGGACGTGGCCGCACGCTATCCGGTGCCCGCGCGCGAACTCGCGGGCTTCGAGAAATACGACCCGCCGCTGGCCCCGGCACTGCGACGCTACGTCGTGGCCCAGTTCGTGCTCGCCGTCCCGGGCATCCTCTGGATCGGCCAGCTGTTCGCGACGCGCGGCGCCGCGGCCGTCGTGCTGCCCTGCCTGCTGCTGTGGATCACGCTGTACTCGATCGGCGGCCTGAGCGAGGGTCGCCCCGTGGCCCTGCGCTTCGAGCGCGTACGACTGCTGCTCGCGGTGCCGGTGCTCGCCCTGCTGACCGCGCACTACGTTGCGGACGTGGATGCGCTGGCGGGCGTGGCCGCCGTCACGGCGCTGTATGCCGCCGTGTCGCTCGCGCTGTTGCCTACGGCCGCGCGCTCAGCCCCCGAGAGCCATGCCACGTAGCCGGTTCTCGAACGCCGAGGCCCGCCGCATTGCGCTCGCCGCGCAGGGCCTCGACCGGCCGCGTCCCGCGTGCGCAGTCAACGCCGGCCACATCCGGCGCGTCATCGAGCGGCTCGGCCTGCTGCAGCTGGACTTCGTCAACGTCCTGGTGCCCGCGCACGAGCTCGTGCCGTACTCGCGGCTCGGGCCCTACGACGGGGACGCGTTCCGGCGCGCGGTCCACACCGGCGGCCGCTTCATCGAGCACTGGGCGCACGAAGCCTCGATAGTGCCGGTCGACTACTGGCCGGCACTGCAATGGCGCCGCGACAATCACGCGCCCTGGGCCGGCCGGGCGCTCAGCCATCTCGACGATCCCGGGGCCTACCTCGACCAGGCCCTCGAGGTCGTGCGCGAGCGCGGACCGGTCACGACGGACGACATGCCGCCGGCGCCGTCGCCGGCGCGCGAACCCGGCGACTGGCACCGCTCCGCCGGCCGCTGGGCGCTCGAATGGCACTTCGGCCGCGGCACGCTCGCGGTCGCCGAGCGGCTGCCCAATTTCCAGCGCGTCTACGACCTCGCGGAACGCATCGTCCCGGAAAGCCTGCACAGGACGTCGATGTCGGAAGCCGATGGCCGCCGGGTACTGCTCGAGCGCGCGGCGGCTGCCCTCGGCATCGCGACGACCGCGGACCTCGCCGACTATTTCCGCATGGCGCAGCGCGACGCCGCGCCGCGGCTGGCGGAGCTGGCCGAGGAGGGGCGGCTGCGCCCGGTCGAGGTCGACGGCTGGCGCGCACCGGCCTGGCTGCATCGCGACGCGCGCCTGCCGCGCCGGGTCGACGCCTGCACGCTGCTGTCGCCGTTCGACCCGCTGGTCTGGTATCGCCCGCGCGCGGAGCGCCTGTTCGATTTTCATTACCGGATCGAGATCTACGTGCCCGAAAAAGATCGCCGCTGGGGCTACTACGTGCTGCCGTTCCTGCTCGGCGACCGGCTCTGCGCGCGCGTGGACCTGAAGGCCGAGCGGGCCGACGGGCTGCTCGCCGTCCGCGCGGCGCACCTCGAAAAGGGAGAGGCGGCGGGGCCGGTTGCCGAGGGCCTGGCCGGCGAGCTGTGGACGCTCGCGCACTGGCTCGGGCTCGAACGCATCGCGGTTGACGCCCGCGGCGACCTGGCGCCCGCGCTCGCCGATGCGCTCGGGGCGCACTGATCAGGGCGGCGGGCGCGAATACTCGTCGATGACGTCCTCGATAGCGTCACGGCAGACCCGGCAGAAACGCTCGCTGCGCGTGAACATCAGGCAGTTCATCTCGGAACGGTAGTAGCCCTGCGCCTGGTACAGCGCGCCCTCGAAGGCGCCGATCGCGTCATTTTGCGGCGCCGCCGAGAACAGGGCCTCGACGAACTCCTGGTTAGTGCGAAACAGCGCGTTCATCTCGGCCTCCGGCACGTTACGCTCGCGCATCTCCGCGCGCCGCTGCTGGTAGGCGAGCGAGTGCGCCTCGTATTCCTCCTTCGGCCACGGCGTCGGCAGCGGCGTGCCGTCCGCCACGAGATCACGCCACTTCAGCGCCGCGGGATCGAGCAGCGCCGTCACGTTCGGCTCGTAGGGCTCCGTGACCGCGTCCGGCGCCTCGTAGGCGACCGAGCTCGTGTAGTACTCGTCGGCGAGCCCGGCGAAATGATGACCGAATTCGTGGATGAACAGGTACTCGGCCCACTCGCTGCCGGCCGCCGCCGTCGAGTACAGGCCGTAGATGCCGCCGCCGCCGTAGGTCTCGCTGTTGACCAGGATCTCGATGAAGTCGTAGGGCGCGGACGAGATGATGCGCCGCATCTCGCGGTTGTCGTAGGTCAGCACGTAACGCTCGCTGCGGAACGCGTCGTAGCGCGCGCCGAACGGCGTGTCGCGGTGGATCCCGGTCGAGGGACGCGAGACGCCCGACTGCGCGGACGGCGGTGCCAGCGCCCAGACGTTGAAGTCCCCGCGCCGCTCGCGGAAGGGCGACGTGGCGAACAGGCCCTCGACCAACTCGCGGGCTCGCTCGAGGAACGCGTCGTGCTCCGCCGCCGTGTAACCGTCGCCGAGGATCAGCAGGTCGACCTTCTCGCCCGGCGGGCCGTTTCGCTCGAGCGCGACGACCTGGCCGGCGTACGCCGCGCTCTCCTCGTGCACGAGGTAGTCGGCCGGGTCGACGGCGACCCGCCAGGCCTCGGCGAAGACTTGGTCCGCGCCGCGCTTGCGCACGACGACGTCGACCGGCTCGCCCGGATCGGGAAAGCGCAGCGATTCATGGAAGGTCCGGTTCAGCCGGCGCGCCTCGCCGGTCGTCTCCCACTCCCCGTAGATGCTGCTGAAGCTGCGCGAGTACAGCAATTCGCCGTCATCGGCCGCCCGCACCTGGAACTCGTAGAGGCCGCGCAGCGTCCGGTCGATCGGCTGCGCCGGGTTGCCGGGCCACGGCAGGGGCTCGCGCACGACCTGGTCCAGGCTGTAGAGCTCGGTGTCGCGGTTGCCGCCGTGGTAGAAATCGAGCCGCAGCGTCGCCGGGGCGGCGGCCGCGGCGAGGCCGGGCAGGGCGGCGAGCAACAATAACAGCAGTCTCTGCATGCGTATCTCCGGTGAGTCAGACACTGCGCATGGGTTCGATCGGGCTGCCGTCGAAGAAGCGCTCGCGCCGGAACGGCGACAGGTCGATGCCGCTGTTCTCGCCGGCGATCAGCGCGGCTATCGCCTTGCCGGCGCCCGGCCCGATGCCGAAACCGTGCCCGCTCAGGCCGGTCGCGACGTAGAAGCCGGGCAGGCCAGGCTCCTCGCCGATGATCGGCACGACATCGGGCGTCGTCTCGACGATCCCGGCCCAAGTCTCCACCAGCGGCGTGCCGGCCAGCGCCGGGAACACCGCCGCCAGGTTCTGCTCGATCCCCGCGAGCACCTTCGGGTTCGGCGCCGGGTTCAGCACGCGGCGGGTCTCGAACGGCGACGGCCGGTCGAGCGGCCACTTCGACGGCGTGCGCAGTTCCTCGATGAACTCGCGGCCGAGCGACAGCCGCAGTACCCGCCACTCCTGCTTCAGTGCGGGCAGGAACTTGAACGCGTAACGCAGCGTCGTCGGAGTGATCGGGTGATCGAGCACGGCGCCGTGCGCGATCGTGTAACCGCCGTCCTGGCGGCGGCGGATGCCGAGCCGCGCATCGAACACGCAGCCGTTGAACAGCTTCGGCGCCGCGGCCGTGCGCGCGACGGTGCCGCGCACCCTGAGCTGCGGCAGCGGGATGTCGAGCGAGCGGCAGAACATGCCGGTCCAGGCGCCCGCGGCACACAGCACCGCGCCGGCGCGAATCGGCCCGTGCTCGGTGACAACGGCGGACACCCTGCCGGCGCTGGTCTCGATGCCGCGCACGGCACAGCGCGTCAGGATGTCGGCGCCGGCGCGCCCGGCGGCCCGCGCGATGGCCGGGGCCGCCTTGTGCGGCTCGGCGCGGCAGTCGCTCGCCGTGTACAGGGCGGCGGGCCAGCGCGCGCCGCCGTGCATGACCTGCAGGTCGAGCTGCTCGCCGCTGATGATCTCGGTGTCGAGATCGTGCTCCTTCGCAATCGGCAGCCAGCGCTCGAAGTGCTCGATTTCGTCCTCGTCGCTCGCGAGGAACAGGCAGCCGCATTCCGCGAATCCCACGTCCTCGCCGATCTCGTGCTCGAGCTCCTGCCAGATGCGCCGCGACTCGATCATCATCGGCAGCTCGCGCGGATCGCGGCCCTGCTGGCGTACCCAGCCCCAGTTGCGGCCGGACTGCTCGCAGGCGACAGCGCCTTTTTCGCACAGGACGACGTGCAGGCCGCGTTTGGCCAGGAACCAGGCCGTCGACACGCCGACGATGCCGCCGCCGATGATGACGACGTCGGCCGACGGCGGCAGCTTGCCGCCGAAGCGATCCTCGACCTGCCAGTTGGCCGAGACGTGGTAGCTCTCGGCTTCCGATACCGCCAAGTGATTTCCCCCGCGCGGCGCACCGCGCATGCCGTTCAGCGCGATAGTACGCGCCCGGATACCTGTTGCAAGGCATTGCGCAGGCGGTGGCCGCGCAGGCGCATGAACGCCCGGAACAGGATCGGCACGATGAACAGGGTCAGCGCCGTGGCGACGAACAGGCCGAAGACCATGCTCGTCGCAACGGGACCCCACAGCAGGGATTTGCCGCCGAGGCCCGTCGCCAGCGAGAACAGTCCCGCGATCGTCGTCAGCGTCGTCATCAGGATCGGGATCACGCGCCGCCGCGCGGCGTAGATGATCGCGTGCAGCGGGCGCATGCCGGACTTGATCCGGCTGTTGGCGGCGTCGATCAGCACGATCGCCGCGTTGACGGCGATGCCGGTGAGTGCCACGACGCCGTAGATCGTGTACAGGCTGAGCGGATTGCCGGTGATGAAAAGTCCGAACACCACGCCGATGAAGGCCATCGGCACCGTCACGATGATCAACATCGGCTGGAAGTAGCTGCGAAACTGCGTCGCGAGAATCAGGTAGATGAGGCCGAGCCCGAACAGGCCGAGAATCAGCATCGAATCCAGGCTTTCCTGGATGTCGTCGAAGGCACCGGAGAACTCGAGATCGCTGGACGGGAAGCGTTCGCGGATTTCCGTCCAGCGGTCGCGGATCAGGTTGTTCGCGGTGACGGTGTTGATCTTCTCGCCGTCGAGGTCGGCCTCGACCGTGATTGCCCGCCGGTACTGGTAGTGGCGGATCGTGCCGTTGCCGCGCTGGCTCTGCGCGGTGACCAGCGCACCCAGCGTCGTCGTGCCGCCGCCCGGCAGCGCCACGGGGTCGTCGAGCATGTCCCGCACGTCGCTGACGCTGCGGCGCGGCCCGCGGACGCGCAGCTCCCCCTTCTCGCCGGCGTCGCGCGTGAACGCAACGATCTCGCCGTCCGCGTGCAGCCGCACCAGCCGCGCGACGGTACCCGGCGACAGCCCGGCCTGCCGGACCGCCGTCTCGTCGAGGTCGAGCACCAGCTCCCAGCGCCCCGGCACGTCGTTGTCCGCGACGTTGCTGGCGCCGTCGATCGAGGCGACGATGTCGCGCACGGCTGCCGTCGCGGCGCGCAGCTCGTCGAAGTCGTCGCTGCGGACCTTGACGCTGATGTCCTTCGCGGCCGGCGGCCCGCCGGAGATCTCGAAGAAGGTGATCTCGGCATCGCCCGGGGTGCCGACGGCCAGCTCGCGCACCGCGTCGACGACCTCGCCGACGCTGCGCCCGTCGGGCGCCCGCGGGTTCAGCGACACCTGGATCTGGCCGTACTGGTCGCCGAAGAGGGCCTCCGCGTCGGTGAACTTGACGCCGGCGATGCTGGTGACTGCGCGCACCTCGGCGGGCTCGAGCGCCGGGCCGATGCGCTCGGCGACCCGCGCCGTCTGCGCGAGCGTCTCCTCGAGCGGCGCGTCCGGCGGCATGTCGACGTTGACGTAGAACATGCGGATCGGGTCGAAGGTGAAGAAGTCGACGCGCACCTGCTCGGTGGCGACGGCGGTAATCGCCAGCGCGAAGGCGACGACGCTGCCGGCAAAGAAGCGTTTCGGGCGCCGGAACACGTACGCGAGCGCGCGCGTGTAGCGGGTGCGCACGAGGTGGGTCCAGCGGCCGCGCCAGTGCCTGAGCTGCGCCTCGGGACTGCTCGGCGGATTCGGCCGGGCGATCACGTGCGAGGGCAGTATCCAGAACGCCTCGACCAGGCTGACGAGCAGGCCGACCGTGACCACGAGCGGTATGACCTGCATGAAGTCGCCGAGGATGCCCGGCAGCAGCATCAGCGGCGCGAATGCCGAGATCGACGTGAACACGGCCGAGGTGACCGGCGCGCCGACTTCGCGCAGCGAGTCCAGCGCGGCCGAGATCGCCTCCTGCCCGCGCTGCAGCCGGTAATACAGTGCCTCGACGACCACGACGGCGTCGTCGACGAGCATGCCGAGCACGATGACGATGCCGAGCAGCACCGACACGTTCAGCGTGTTGCCGGTGATGTTCAGGATCCAGAACGTACCGGCGATCGAGAACGCGAGACCCAGCGTCACGAAGGCCGCAATGCGCAGGCCGAGGAACAGCCAGCAGACGCCGAGCACCAGCAGCAGGCCGAGGCCCGCGTTGCGCTGCATCACCTGCAGCGCGGAGCGGGTCTGCACGGTCTGGTCGTCGGCGAGGTAGAGCTCGAGCCCGCTGCCGTCGAGCAGCCGGTTGCGGTCGTCGACGTAGGCGTCGATGCGGTCCACGAGCTCCAGCGTGTTCGTGAACGGGATCTTCGAGATGGACAGGAAGATCGCCGGGCGGCCGTCGTAGCTGACGGCGGACTGTGCCTCCTCGCGACCGCGGCGCACGCTCGCGACCCGGTCCAGCGGCACCTTGCGCTGCGCGTCGCTGCGCGGCGCGAGCAGGAATTCGGCGAGTTCGTCGGGGTCAGTGGTCTTGCCGCTGACGCGTAGCAACCAGGTCTCGTTGTCGACGTCGACGTTGCCGGCGGACACGTCGCGGAACGACTCGCGCAGCTGGTCGGCGACGTCCGCCGCGGTCAGGCCGTTTGCGGCGAGCGCGAGCGGGTCGACCTCGACCTGCAGCTCCGGCTCGTTGAAGCCGAAGGCCTGCACCCGGTCCACGCCTTTCAGCCGCTCCAGCTCGTCGCGTACCAGCTTCGCCTGGCGCCGCAGCGTTTCGTCGTCGGCCTGGCCGATCAGGAGCACGCTCGCGGTCGGGAAGCCGTTGGACGAAGTGACTTCGAGCACGTACGGGTCCTCGATGTCGTCCGGCAGCTCGTCGTTGGCCTTGCTCTGGATTTCCCGCCGCAGGTCCGTCAGCCGCTTGTCGAACTCGCGTGCCTCGAGTTCGCGGAAGCGCACGAGGATGTTCGACACGTTCTCGCGCGACGTGGACGAGACGAAACGTATGTCCTGCACGTTACGCAGCGCGTCTTCGAGCGGCCCGGTCACGAGCTCCTCGACGTCCGCCGAGCTCGCGCCCGGCAGCACGGTCTGGATGCTGACGAAGTTGAAGTTGATTTCCGGGTCCTGCTCGCGCGGCATCTGCACGTAGGAGAGACCGCCCAGGATCAGCACGACCGCGAACAGGATGTTGACCAACGGGTGGTTGGTCAGCAGTGTGCGCATCAGCCTCATTGTCGCGTTATCGCGAGCTGGTCACCGTCCTGTAGTCGCGCCTGGCCACGCACGACGACGAGCGTGTCCGGCGGCAGCGCGGTGGGCGCCGGCCGGCCTTCCTGGGCGCCGGTCAGCGGCACGAAGCGCGCGCGGTCGCCCTCGACCGCGAACAGCCCGAGCCGCCCGTCGCGCTGCACGACGAGCGGCACCGGCACGAGCGCGCCGGCCTGCCGCCAGGCCACTTCGCCGCTCGTCCCGATGCGCGCGACCTGCGCCGTGAACCGGAACCGGCCCTTGCGGATACGGGTAGCGGCCTCGACGACCGGCGAGATGCGCGCCGGCACGAGCGGGTAGCGCTCGCCCTGCGATTCGAAACGCAGCTCGGCGGCCGTGTCCAGCAGGTCCGCGTAGCGCGGGTCGAGTTCCGCCTCCACCTCGCGTTCGTCGGTCTGTACGAGCGTCAGGAGCGGCGTGCCCGGCTGCGCGAGGCTGCCGACCTGGGCACTGCGCGCGACGATTGCGGCCGGGTAGGGCGCGCGGATGCGCGTGCGCGCGAGCGCGAGCTCGGCGTCGGCGACCGCAACCTCCTGGGCCTCTCGGTTCGCACGCAACACCGCCAGCGTCGTGCGCCGGTCGAGCAGGTCGTCCTCGGAGATGAAGCTCGATGCGCTGAGCTCCTCGCCGCGCCGCAGTCGCTGCTCGGCCTGGGCGATCTGGGCATCGATAGCTGCGAGCTGCGCGCGCGCGGCGGCGAGCGCGAGCCGCGCGTCGTCGTCGTCGAGGCGCACGAGCAGGTCGCCGCGCGCCACGGTCGCACCGACGTCGGCCTCGACCGCCGCGACGAGCGCAACGACCTGGGCGGTCAGGACGGCCTCGTTCGCCGGTACGACGCTCGCCGGCGCGCGCACCTCGAGCTCGACGAGCCGGGTGCCGAGCGGCGCGACGCTTACCGGGCTCGCCGCGTGCGATGCCAGCGGCGCCAGCAGGGCGAGTACGGCGAGCAGGCGATGGTAGGTCTTCAGGAAAGTCATCGTGGGCGTCGCGCGCGTTCCGGGCGTCAGCGCGACCGTCCCGCCGGGCGGGCATGCGAGCCGCGATCGTGGATTTCCCCGCGCGCAGGGCGCGCATGTTGCGGCGCATTATAGCGGCCGCCACGCGCTCGCGACACCGCGCCCGCCGGCGGTTATCGCCTTGCGCGGTCGCCGCAATGACGTATCCTGCCGGCTCCGCGCGCAGGCGCCTGTCCGGACCGACCGACTATGCCCGATTGGCGACTTTCGAGCGTATGGCTGCTGCTGTTCCTCGGCGCCTGCGCAAGCCGCGAGGTGCTGATCCCGTGGCCCGCCGCGCCCCCGGCCGGCGTAGAGCTCGGCGGCCAGTGGCAGCTCGCCGGCGACGCCGAGCAGATCCGCCGGCGCTTGAGCGAAGCGATCAGGCGTACCGACGGCCTGCCCGACAGGCTCGTGCTCGAACCCGCGCCGCGTACCGAGCGGCGGCTCGGCGGGCGGCGCGACGACGGCCGCGCGCGGGGCGGCCTCGTGCACGTGTTCTTCGAGGACGGCGAGAACCTGAAGATCACGCAGACGCGCGACGGCCTGTTCGTCAGCTTCGACCGCGCGGTCGTCGAGGAATACCGCTACGGCGAGAACCGCGAGGTCAGCGTCGGCCAGGCGAAGGCGCAGCGAGTTTCCGGCTGGGACGGCAGCGACTACGTGATCGAGTCGCTCGATCGCAGCGGCATGAAGCTGACCGAGCGCTACCAGCTCGGCGACAGCGGCGACACGCTGATCCGGCGGATCACGTTCCGCGCCAGCGACGGCGAGAGCGTCACCGTCATCCAGCGCTTCCGGCGGCAGCCGGGCGGCGCCTGAGTATCAGGGGCGCGCCTCGCCCGCGCTGCCGGTGGCCGTCGTCTCCGTCATCACAGGCTCGAGCGGCCGGTAGTCCGTCAGTTCCGCGCGGACCCGGAGCTTGCCCTTGCGGTGCTGCTCGATGACGACCGGCAGGTAGCCGAGTTCCTCCACGCACCACAGCGTGCTGACCCGCGACGAGTTGCCGGCCCGGTGCTGGATGCCGACCGCCTCGAACTCGCCGAACGGGACACGCAGTCGCTTCCGGCCGATGTTCGTCACGGTCAGTTCCTTCAGCTCCTCGCCGTCGAGCAGCGCGTAGTGAGTCGTCTCCTCGCCGCGCAGCAGGTCCAGCATCAGCTCGTACTGGATCGACACGCGGTCGTGCACGGCGTCCTCGAACTCGAAGCGGAAAGACTCGTCGCCGATGTCGCCGGTCACGGCGCGCGCCTGCCAGTCGAAATCGAAAGTCATCGGCTTCGCGTCCTTGGTCAGCGTGTCCACCGATTCGTAGTGGTGCGGGCGGATGCCCGCGGGCGACAGCTTGAACTCCGACTGCTCGACGATACTGCCGCTCATCAGCACGCTGGCAAAGCCGGTCGGCGTGATTACCGAGCGGGCCATGTAGCCGTCGCCGACGTCGTAGACGCGCGTGTCCAGCGTGCCGCCCAGCAGGCTGATCTTGATCTTGTACTGCGCCGCGTGCGGCACGAGGCCGTCGGCCGCCGCCGGCAGCGCCAGCAGGCAGGCGAGGGCGGCAATCATCCGTTTGGCGAGCATCGTCGTCATGGTCGGGCCTCCAGTGCGGCTTTCGACCGCTCGGCCAGCGCATTGGTTCGCTCCTCGATCTCGCGGCGATAGCCCTCCAGCTCGCCGGGCGGGGTGCCGCGCGGTATCGCAAGCGGTTCGCCGACCGCGAGCGCCACGCGCGCAAACGGCTTCGGCAGCATGAAGTGGTCCCAGCGGGAGAGCGTCCAGTAGCGGTCCGCCGCGCAAGACATCGGCACCAGTGGCGCGTTGCCGATACGCGCCATCAGCACGACGCCCGGCTTGAACTCGCAGCGGGGACCGAGCGGGCCGTCGGCCGCGCTGACGATCGACACGCCGGCTTTCATGGCCTGCTGGATATCGCGCATCGCGAGCGCATTCGTGTTCTTGGCCGAGCCGCGCACGACCGTCGCGCCCCAGTCGCGGGCGATCCGGGCGGGCACGTCGCCGTCGACCGAGGCCGAAACGATGAAGCCGGCCTTGAAGCCGCGCGCGAGCCACTCGCGCGTCATGTTCAGGCAGCAGAAGGTGTGCCCGTGCCAGTAGACCGGCGCCCAGGTGCCGCCGGCCAGCATGCGCTCGACGATCTCCTGGCCGACCACGTATTCGCGCCGGCAGCTCGCCCACAGCAGCCGGAACAGGCCCTTCAGCACGGGCATGCCCGCGCGGTAGTACAGGCGCCGCCAGACCGACAGGCGGCGGCGCGACGCGCGGCTGCGGCGCTGCTCCAGGTCGGGCGTTTCCGATGTCTGCGGGGGCTGGTTCATTCGCTGTCCGATGGCGGTAGCGGGCTGCCGCCGGGCAACCGCGCACTCCGGGCCATCCTGTTACTGGGACGCTGAACGTCGCGTGAACCGCGACGCGCGCGAGAGTGTGCAGTATGCCTGCCGCGCCGGTCAATGTACTATGGCGCGTTCCGACGCCGCCTGCGGGCGCATAAATACCTTATCGATCATGAGCTTGGCGCCAGACACGCGGGGCACGCCGCCCGGCCCGGACGAGCCCGTCGCGATCGACGTGTCGGCGGAGTCGCTGGCCACGCTCGCGGACCTGGGCGCGCGCTACGGCCCCGTGGTCGGCTTCCGCACGCCGAAAGGCCGGCCCGGGCTGTTCATCAACGAGCCGGCGGCGGTGCGCCGGCTGCTGGTCCGTCACCACCCGAAATACCGCAAGGGGCCGGGATTCGAGCGCGTCGAGATGTTGCTCGGCAACGGGCTGATCGTCAGCGACGGCGACGCCTGGCGGCGTGCACGCACGATGATCCAGCCGTCGTTCAGCCGCCAGAACGTGCACCGGCTGATCGAGCTCATGATCGCCTGCTCGCGCCGCGTCGCCGCGGACTTCGCCGACGCTGCCGCGGCCGGCCGGCCGGTGGACGTGACCCAGGCCATGAGCGACTTCGCGCTGGAGCTGATCCTGCGGGCGATCTTCGGCCGCGACTACGAGCGCCACATCCTCACCGACGGCGACAACCCGTTCGCCTTCCTGAGCGAGGACGCGACCCGCGATCTCGGCGTCGTGATGAAGTTCCGGCGCCTGCGCGACCTGCTGCTCGCAATCGTCAGCGACCGCCGCACCGACCCGGACACCGATGCCTACGATTTCCTGTCGATGTACCTCGCGGCCACCGACAAGCAGGGCCGCCACTTCAGCGATCGCGAACTGCTGGACGAACTGACGACGCTGATCGTTGCCGGCTACGAAACCTCGGCCGGCACGCTGAACTGGTGCTGGTACCTGCTGGCGCAGCACCCGCAGGCCGCGGATCGCATCATCGACGAGGCGCAGGCCTACGGCGAGGATTTCGCCGACCTGGGCGAGGACGCCGCGCTGTCCGGCATGCCCTGGACCCAGCAGGTGCTCGAGGAGACGCTGCGGCTGTACCCGCCCGTCTGGCTGTTCTCGCGGCGTGCGCTCGAGGACGACCAGCTCGAGGGCTGGGCGGTGCCGGCCGACGCCGACATCTACCTGTCGCCCTACCTGATGCACCGCGACGCGACGCACTGGGAGGACCCGGAGGCCTTCCGCCCGGAACGCTTCGACCCGGCCGGTCCGCTCGCACGCGGCGAGCGCCCCTACTTCCCGTTTTCGCTCGGCCCGCGGCGCTGCCTCGGCGAGTATTTTTCTTTTCTGGAAATGAAAATTCATCTCGGTATGCTGGTCACACGTTTTCGCCTGGAGCCGGTCGACGACCGGCACCCGGGACTCGACCTCGGCATCAACCTGCGATCCCGCGAGCCCATCCGCCTCAAACCCGTTACCCGCTGACACGATGAGCGACACCCAGACACTGTGCGACCTCCTGCTCGCGCGCGAGGCCAGCGAGCACCGCGTGCATTTCATCGACGGCGAAGACGCCCACACGAGCGTCAGCTACGCCGAGCTCGTCGCCGCCGCCCGCGCCTGCCTGGCCACGCTGCAGTCCGCGGGGCTCAAGACCGGGGACGAACTGGTCATCTTCACGGACAACAACCGCCAGTTCCTGACGGCGTTCTGGGGCGCCGTGCTGGGCGGCATCGTCCCGGTGCCGGTGGCGGTCGGCATCAGCGACGAGCACCGGGTGAAGTTGTTCCGCATCCTCGAGCAGCTCGAGCGGCCGCATCTTTCCAGCAACTCAGGCCTGCTCGCACGGCTACGCGAATTCGCGGACGCGAAAGGCGAGCAGGGCATACGCCGGCTGATCGACGAGCGCGCGTTCGACGCCGCCGACTACGCGGCCGACGGCAGCGGCGAGTTGCACGTGCCGCGGCCGGGCGACCGGGCGTTCATCCAGTTCTCATCGGGCTCGACCAGCGATCCGAAGGGCGTCTGCCTGACCCACGGCAACATGCTCGCAAACGTCCGCGCCAATATCGAGGCGCTCGCGCTCGACGAGCAGCAAAGCTCGCTCAGCTGGATGCCGCTGACCCACGACATGGGCCTGATCGGCATGCACATCACGATGCTGGCCGCGAACATGAACCAGGCGCTGATGGACACGGCCGTGTTCGTGCGCCGGCCGCTGCTGTGGCTGCAGAAAGTCAGCGAGCTGCGCTCGACCGTTCTCTGCTCGCCGAACTTCGGCTACAAGCACTACCTGAAGGTCGCGGAGCGCAAGGGTCCGGGCGACATCGACCTGTCGTCCGTGCGCCTGCTCGTCAACGGCGCCGAACCGATCGCGGTCGACCTGTGTAACCAGTTCCTGGACGCAATGGCGCCCTACGGCCTGCGGCGGGAGGCCATGTTCCCGGTTTACGGCCTGGCCGAGGCGACGCTGGCCGTGACGATGCCCGAACTCGGCAAGACCTTCGACTGGATCTCGGTGGACCGGCACCAGCTGCGCATCGGCGACCCTTACGTCGAGATTCCCGAGGACGACGCCGACTCGGTGCGTTTCGTGCGCTGCGGGCGGCCGATCCGCTACTCGCAGCTGCGCATCGCGGACGACGACGACCGTGCGCTGCCTGACGGGACGATCGGACACATCCAGATAGCCGGGCCGAACGTGACCGGCGGCATCTACGGCCACCCCGACGTCAACGCCGCGCTGTTCACGGAAGACGGCTGGCTGCGCACCGGCGACTGCGGCGCGATCGCCCGCGGCGAGCTCGTCATCACCGGGCGACACAAGGAAATCATCATCGTCAACGGCCAAAACTACTCGCCGCACGACCTCGAGGAGGCGGTCGCGGTCGACGAGGAACTCGAACTCGGCAAGGTCGTCGTCTGCGGCGCGCAGAAGCGCGGCGGGCAGGGCGAGGAGCTGCTCGTGTTCGTGCTGTACCGCAAGGACACCGAGTCGTTCCAGCCGCTCGCCGATCGGGTACGCAAGCTGATCGGCATGCAGATCGGGCTGCAGATCGACCACGTGATCCCGGTGAGCCGGGTGCCGAAGACGACCAGTGGCAAGGTCCAGCGGCGCAAGCTGGCGCAGGCCTACGTCGACGGCGAGTTCGACGCGTACCTGGACGAGCTGCACGAACTGCAGAAGGGCGGCGCAACCGACGAGGACCCGCTGGTCAGCGAGCTGCTCGCGATCTGTGCCGAGTTCTCGAAGGACCAGGTCATCGGCGCGGACGACAACCTGTTCGAGTCCGGACTGAGTTCGCTGACGCTGACCGAGATCATGCTCGCGATCGACGAGAAATACCCGGGCAAAGCCGACATCAACGACCTGTTCGACCACCCGACCATCCGCGACCTGGCGCAGTTCCTGCGGCAGTGACCGGGGCCATCGCGCGAGGCACGGCATGACGTACGCGAAGATCGCAGGTACCGGGGGCTACCTCCCCGAACGGGTCATGACCAACAAGGAGTTCGAGGCGATCGTCGAGACCTCGGACGACTGGATCCGCGAGCGCACCGGCATCCGCCAGCGCCACGTCGCGGCCCCCGACGAGACGACCTCGGACATGGCGCTCGCGGCCGCGCGCGCCGCGCTCGACAGTGCCGGCGTCGACGCGGACGAAGTGGACCTGATCGTGCTCGCGACCACGACCCCGGACAAGGTGTTTCCGAGCACCGCCTGCCGCGTGCAGCGCCGGCTCGGCATCCGCAACAGCCCGGCCTTCGACGTGCACGCGGCCTGCGCCGGCTTCGTCTACGCGCTCGACGTCGCCGACCGCTTCATCCGCACCGGGGGCGCACGCACCGCGCTGGTGATCGGTGCCGAGACCTATTCGCGCATCATCAACTGGAAGGACCGGACGACCTGCGTGCTGTTCGGCGACGGCGCCGGCGCCGTCGTGCTGACGACCAGCGAAGAGCCGGGCATCGTCTGCACGCACTGCCACGCGGACGGCCAGTACGAGGACATGCTGCACGTGCCCTGCGGCATCTCGACGGGCTACGACAAGGTGCGCGAGGAGGCCGCGTTCATCACGATGAAGGGCAGCGAGGTGTTCAAGCGCGCGGTCGGCACGCTCGATTCGATCGCCCGCGAGACGCTGTCGAACCACGGCATCGACAAGCACGAGGTGTCCTGGCTCATCCCGCACCAGGCGAACCTGCGGATCATCGGCGCCGCCGCGAAAAAACTCGACCTGCCGATGGAGCGGGTCGTCGTCACGGTGGGCGAGCACGCCAACACCTCGAGCGCCTCGATCCCGCTCGCCCTCGACGTCGCGGTCCGCGACGGCCGCATCCGCCGCGGCGAACTGCTGTTGTTCGAAGCCTTCGGCGCAGGCTTCACCTGGGGCTCCGCGCTGGTCCGCTACTGACGCCGGCCTGCGTTGCGCGCGGCAGCCTGGATGCGCCGTCGCGAACCGGCCTGTCGGCCCGCCCGGGGCGACGCGCGCCCCGGTTCTGGCTCCCTCGACCCAGATAGATCGCCTGGTTTTCAGCTGTAACAATCCGTCGCCGCAGCGGGGCGCCCCGGTGCTATATTTTGCCCGCGTTTTCAGCGCTTGCTGAGGACGACTCATCCGGCGCTCCGCACGGCAGGGCGCCGGACAACAAGAAAAACAAACGGGGAACACGTGGAAATCAGGAAGATCGTCCTGCTGATCGCGCTCGCCTTCGCGATCGTCGCGGGCATTGCGGACGTGCCGCACGCGGCCGCGATCCTCGCCGCGCTCGGCTTGCTGGCCGGCTTCTTCGTGCCCGTCCGGAGCTCGCTGCGCTTCCTGGTCTGCGCGATCGCGCTCGCGCTGGCCCACGCCGCGCCGGCCGCCATCCCGCTCGCGGGCCCGCCGCTGGCCGCGGTGCTGGCCAGCATCAGCACGCTGTTCAACGCATCGGCCTGCACGGTCGTGCTGCGGCTCGCCCTGCGCGGCCTGCTGCCGTCGCCGCAGGCCGGGTAGCCGCCGGTTACGACGCAGCGGCTTTCGAGAATGTCGTCATAAGCAATTGAATTGACTGGTAACGGGCTTCGAAACTGTGAACTGCGTCACACTTTTCGGCGACCCGCGGACCTAGACTCGCGCAACTGTCGTCATTTGGCGACAGCCCAACAACAACAGCCGCACAGCGGCGCGACAGGCGGGAACCACGACATGGACGACACGCGGACAAAGCGTTCCCGGGCAAGGGAAGTGCCGCTCGCCGAGCAAACGATTCCGACGGCCCTGGCCGATATCCGGCGCCGCTGCAGCGACCTGCTGGACGAGAACGGCGACATTCGCCTGGCCCTGGACGACGGCAGTCCGGGCGAATCCAGCCCGGGCTGCGGTTTCGATCCGTACGACCACGGCGCCTGACGCGCGCCGGCGCCGGCGCCGGGTCCTCAGTACGCGCGCTGCTCGAGCGCCGCGATGCGCTCGGCAATCGGCGGGTGGCTCAGGAACAGCCGACTCAACACCCCGCGGCCGCGGCCGCCCGAAATGCCGAAGGCCTGCAGCGACTCGGGCAGGTCGGCCTCGCGTCCCTGGTCGAGCCGCTTCAGCGCGGCGATCATCGGCTGCGTGCCGTTCAGGCGGGCCGAACCCGCATCGGCGCGGAACTCGCGCTGGCGCGAGACCCACATGACGATGATGCTCGCGAGGATGCCGAGCACGAGCTGGGCCACCAGCACCGAGACGAAATAGCCGATGCCGTAGCCGCGCTCGTTCTTCAAAACGACGCGGTCGATGATGTGGCCGACGATCCGCGACAGGAAGATCACGAAGGTGTTGACGACGCCCTGGACCAGCGCCAGCGTGACCATGTCGCCGTTGGCGACGTGCGCGACCTCGTGCGCGAGCACCGCCTCGACTTCCTCCTTGCGCATCGAGCGCAGCAGGCCGGTACTGACCGCAACCAGGGCCGCGTCGCGGCGCGCGCCGGTCGCGAACGCGTTTGGCTGCGGCGAGTCGTAGATCGCGACCTCCGGCATGCCGATGCCGGCCTGCTGGGCCAGGCGCTGCACGGTGCCGACGAGCCAGGTCTCGGTGCCGTCAGACGGCTGGCCGATGACCCGGGCGCCGGTCATGCGCTTGGCCATCCACTTGGACATGGCAAGCGAGATGAACGAGCCACCGAATCCCAGCACGAGCGAGAACACGAGCAGCGCCTCGTAATTCAGGTTGCTGCCCGACTCGTCGAGCAGGCGGTCGACGCCCAGCAGCCTGAGGACGATGCTCAGGACGAGGACGACGGCGATATTCGTCGCCAGGAACAGGGCAATGCGCTTGAACATGCGAAATATCCAGTCAGCCGAAACTCGTTCCGATATGCGACCCGCCGGACCGGATTTCAAGCGCTCGGGCGGGCGCCGCGGCGTATAATCGCGGCATTCCACGGCAGGGGCAATGGCATGCAGAAACTCGCGACTCTCTTCACGCTGGCCACGGCACTGACGCTTGCCGGCTGCGGCGGCCCGTCGGAACCGGAGGAGGCAGCTGAGCCGCCGCGCACCATCCTCGTCACGGGCGCCACCGGCACGCAGGGCGGGGCGGTCGCGCGCGAACTGCTGAAGCGCGGCTACCCGGTCCGCGCGCTGACGCGCAACCCGGAGCAACCCGCGGCGACGGCGCTCGCGGCGCAGGGCGCCGAGGTCGTGCAAGGCAATTTCGACGACCCGGCGTCGCTGGCGGCGGCCATGGCCGGCGCCTGGGGCGTGTTCGCCGTCACGGATTTCTGGGAACACGGCCGCGAGCGCGAGGAGCAGCACGGCCGCGCGCTCATCGATGCCGCCGAGCAGGCCGGCGTCGGGCACTTCGTCTATACCTCGGTCGCCGCGGCGGACTCCGGCAGCGGGCTCGCGCACTTCGAGAGCAAGTACGAGATCGAGCAGATGCTCGACGACAGCGACCTCGATTTCACGGTCGTGCGCCCGGTGGAGTTCATGGACAACTGGCGCTGGAGCCTCGACGCGCTGCGCGCCGGTCGCTACGTCAATCCGCGCGACCCGGGTGACCGTCACCAGTGGATCGCGGCCAGCGACATCGGCTTCTTCGTGGGCGAGGCCTTTGACAACCCGGACGACTGGATCGGGCGTACCGAGGAGATCGCCGGCGACGAGATGACGCTCGAGGAACTCACCGGCGTCATGTCGGAGGCCTTCGATCGGCCGGTCGAGTACGTCCAGGTGTCCTGGGAGGAGTTCGAGGAGATGCTCGGCACCGAGATGACCGACATGTACCGCTGGTTCGCCGACGTCGGCTACTCGGTCAATATCGAGGCGCTGCGCAGCGAGTACCCCGATCTCGTCACCGTCCACGAGTACCTCGACGGCCTCGCGGCGAGCGGAGCGTCCGACTGAGAGACAACAGCGAATCGCCCGACCCGGTCAGCGCCGTCCTGAACCAGTCGGCGCCGCTCGAGGACTACGACCCGCAGATCGGCGACCCGGCACTGACGGACAGCGTCGAGCGCTACGGCGCCGGCTGGTGCTCGGACCGGCTCGGGGAGACGGCGCGGCACGTGGCCAGCGCGGCCGCGCTGCGGCTCGCGGCGCGCGCGCACGAGGAGCGCCCGCGGCTCGTGACGCACGACCGCCAGGGACGGCGCATCGACACGGTCGAGTTCGACCCGGCCTGGCACGCGCTGCTCGGCCGCGCCGTCGCGGACGGCCTCGTGGCCCTGCCCTGGGAGGAACGGCGCCCCGGCGCGCAGGTAGCGCGAGCGGCGCTGTTCTACCTGCACGCACAGGCCGAGGCCGGCACCCAGTGCCCGCTCGCGATGAGTTACGGCGCCGTGCCGGTGCTGCAGAAGCTCTCGGAGACGCACCCGGAGATCGACGCGCTGTGGCTGCCGAAGCTGCTCAGTCGCCGCTACGACCCGCGCCTCGCGCCGGCGGCGGCCAAGGACGGCGTGCTGTTCGGCATGGGCATGACCGAGCGCCAGGGCGGCTCCGACGTGCGCAGCAACGTCACCGTTGCCGAACCGCAGGGCGGCGCCCGCTACCGGCTGCGCGGGCACAAGTGGTTCTTCTCGGCGCCGATGTGCGACGCGTTTCTCGTGCTTGCGCAGGCGCCGGGGGGACTGTCCTGCTTCCTGCTGCCGCAGTTCCGCGAGGACGGCACGCGCAACTCGCTCAGGCTGCAGCGGCTGAAGGACAAGCTCGGCAACCGCTCGAACGCGAGCTCCGAGGTCGAGTTCCACGGCGCCGACGCGCTGCTGCTCGGCGAGGAGGGCCGCGGCGTGCCGACGATCATCGAGATGGCAACCTACACGCGGCTCGACTGCGTGCTCGCGAGCGCCGGCATGCAGCGGCGCGCCGTCGCCGTGGCACTGAACCATGCGCGTCAGCGCCATGCGTTCGGCAAGCCGCTCATCGAGCAGCCGCTGATGCGCAACGTGCTCGCGGACCTCGCGCTCGAAGCCGAGGCGTGCACGCGACTCGCGCTGTACCTGGCCTCCTGCTACGAGGCCACTGCCGACGAACGGGACCGGCTGATCGGCCGGCTGCTGACGCCGGCCGCGAAATTCCACGTCTGCAAGCGCGGCCCGCAGTTCGCCGCCGAGGCGCTCGAGGTGCTCGGCGGGAACGGCTACGTCGAGGAGCAGGACCTCGCGCGCATCTACCGCGAGCTGCCGCTGCTGTCGATCTGGGAGGGCGCCGGCAATGTCATGTGCCTCGACGTGAAGCGCACGCTCGCGCGCGAGCCGGCGGCGGCAGAGGCGCTCCTCGACCGGCTCGAGGAGGCGCGCGGCGCGAGCCGCTGCCTCGACGAGCAGCGCGATCGGCTGGCCGAGGCGCTGCGTGCGCCGGACGATGCGGACGCACGCCGGCTGGCTCACGCGATTACGCTGGCGGTGCAGGCCGCGCTGTTGCTGGACGCCGCGCCGGAGGGCCCGGCGCGCGAATTCTGCAGGAGCCGGCTCGGCGACAAGCGCTGGGGCGCGAGTTACGGCACGCTCGCGAGCCTGCGCAACGCCGACGAGATTCTCGCGCGGGCGATGCCGGGTGCCTGAGTCTCCTAACGCTTGCGCCACTCCAGGCTGTCGATGAACTGCGCATTCCTCGGGTCAGCGTGGAAGGAGTCGGCGACGACCAGGTAGCCGCGCGCGCCCTTGCGCGTCTCTATCAGGTACAGCGTCGCGTCGTCGCCCGGGTCGGTGCCCTGGTCTACGGACTGGCTGTCGACGATCCACGCGTCGGCAGCCGCGGTGCGCTCGCCGCTGTCCGCACAAAGCAGGCTGCCGCCCGAGCACGAGAA
The DNA here is from genome assembly GCA_937925605.1 of uncultured Woeseia sp. Taxonomy (GTDB): domain Bacteria; phylum Pseudomonadota; class Gammaproteobacteria; order Steroidobacterales; family Woeseiaceae; genus Woeseia. The sequence goes on along the minus strand of CALALV010000088.1, from coordinate 12,487 downwards.
GTTGCGGGTGTAGCCGTCGGCGCGTGCGCGGCTCATCAATTCGGCAAGGTCCATGCGGCTGCTCCTCGCGGTCTGTACACAGGGCGCCAGTCTAGCAAGCGCCGGCCGGCTGCCTGCCGCGAGTCGCCGAGGTGTATAGTGCGAACGGTCAGCAACGCGGACGGGTGACGCCGTGACGACACGCGCGCAGGCGCACGCGGGCCGGTGATCGAGCCGGCCGACATCGTCTGGTACGGCTTCCTGGGGAGCCTGCTGGCGGGCTTCGGCACGACCGTCGGCGCCGCCGGCGTGTTCGCCGTCCGCGAGCTGTCGCAGAAACTCGAGGACAGCCTGCTCAGCATCGCCGCCGGCATCATGCTCGCCGCCTCGTTCTTCTCGCTGCTGTTGCCGGCGATCGAGTACGGCGAGCTGTACCACGGCGGGCGCCCGGCCGCGGTCGCGATCGTGATCGGCGGGCTGCTGGCGGGCGCGGCGTTGCTGCACCTCGTGCATCGCTACGTGCCGCACGAGCACTTCGTGATGGGTCGCGAGGGCCCCGACACCGAGGCCATCGGCCGCATCTGGCTGTTCGTCATCGCGATCACGCTGCACAACTTCCCGGAGGGCATGGCTGTCGGCGTCGGCTTCGCGGGCGGCGACATCGACAACGGCGTCACGCTCGCGACCGGCATCGGCATCCAGAACATCCCGGAGGGCCTGGCCGTGTCGGTGTCGCTGATCTCGGTCGGCTACGCGCGGCTGCCGGCCTTCGCGGTCGGCGCGCTGTCGGGGCTTGCGGAGCCGATCGGCGGCCTGTTCGGCAGCGTCGCCGTGTCCGTGGCCGGCCCGCTGATGCCGTTCTCGATGGGCTTCGCGGCCGGGGCGATGCTGTACATCATCAGCCACGAGATCATCCCGGAAACGCACCGCTCGGGCTTCGAGAACGTCGCGACGTTCTCGCTGCTCGGCGGCTTCGCGATCATGATGTACCTCGACGCCGTGCTCGGCTGAGCGGGCGCCGGCACGCGGTCAGGAGGCGGCGGCGTCCCGGCTGCGCGGCCCGGCCGCCTCGCGGAGGCGCCCGACGAGGTTCTGCACCTGGGTCAGCGCGACCTGCAGCTCGGCGAGATCCGCGAAGCCCACGTCGAGCTTGTAGCTGCCGTCTGGGCGGTTCTTCAGCACGACCTTGCCGCCGAGTTCCCGCGCCAGCTGCTCCTGCAGCCAGCGCGTCTGGTGATCGATGGCGGGGCGCGCCTCGCGCGACGCCCGGTCGAGACGCTGGCGCACCGCTTTCTCGACTTGCCGCACGGACCAGCCGCCGTCCGCCGCGCGCTTCGCGACCTTGAGCTGCTGCGTCGTTTCGAGCGGCAGCAGTGCCCGGGCATGGCCCATGTCGAGCTGGCCGTCCGCGAGCATGTCCTTCACGTCGTCGTTCAGGTCGAGCAGCCGCAGCAGGTTGCTGACCGCGGAGCGCGAGCGGCCGACGGCGTCGGCGACCTGCTGGTGGGTCAGCCCGAACTCCTCGGCGAGCCGGGCCAGCGAACGCGCCTGGTCGACCGGGTTCAGGTCCTCGCGCTGCAGGTTCTCTATCAGTGCGACGGCGAGGGCGGACTGGTCGTCGAGTTCGCGCACGACGACCGGCACGGTCTCGAGACCCGCGAGGCCCGCCGCGCGCCAGCGGCGTTCGCCGGCAACGATCTCGTGGCTCGCGCCGGCCTCGGCGGCGTCGGCTGCCAGCGGCCGCACGACCAGCGGCTGCAGCACACCCTGTTCGCGTATCGATGCCGCGAGTTCGGCGAGGCTGTCCTCGGCGAGCCGCCGGCGCGGCTGGTAGCGCCCCGGCTGCAGCGCCGCGACCGGCAGTTCCGCGACGGGCAGGTCGGACGCCGGCGCCGCGACGGCGTCGGCGACCGCGGCGCCGCGCGCCGGGCTGCCGAGCAGTGCGTCCAGCCCGCGGCCCAGTCTTTTCTTAGGCGCAGTCATGCGTGTTCAAGCTCCCCGGTACAGAGATGCGCCGTTTATTATTTTTGTGCGGCGGACCGCCGATATTACACGCTCACGCGCCGCTGTCGAAAATGTAATGCGCGCGCTGTCGGCGAGCGGCGGAAACGGCTATCTTTGTCGCAGACCAGTCACCAACGATGCGGGGTCCCGGCACATGCTCAAGCTCACGATCAACGGCCAGCAGCACGAGGTCGACGCCGCCGCGGACACGCCGCTGCTGTGGGTCCTGCGCGACCACCTGCAGCTCACCGGCACGAAGTTCGGCTGCGGCAAGGCGCTGTGCGGCGCCTGCACGGTCTACCTGAACGGCGCGCCGACGCGCTCCTGCGTGCTGCCGGCCTCCGCCGCGCAGTCCGCGGACATCACGACGATCGAGGGCCTCGACGGCGCGGCGGCCGCCGCGATACGCGACGCCTGGGTCGAACTCGACGTGCCGCAGTGCGGTTACTGCCAGTCGGGCCAGATCATGGCGGCCGCGTCATTGCTCAGCGCGAACCGCGCGCCGAGCGACGCCGACATCGACCGCGCGATGTCCGGCAACCTCTGTCGCTGCGCGACCTATGCGCGCATTCGGCGCGCGATCCACCGCGCCGCCGACCGTCTCGGGGAGTGACCGCCATGCGCCGATTCGAAAAGCAGAATACGGGTGTCACGCGCCGCCAGTTCATCGCCGCGAGCTCCGCCGTCGCCGGCGGACTGCTCGTGGGCTTCCGCGTCGCGGCGGAAGGACAGGCAGCCGCGCCGCTCACCAATCCTTTCGACGCCTACCTGCGCATCGGCGCGGACGGTCGCGTAACGGTGCTGTGCGCGCACATGGAAGGCGGGCAGGGCATTCTGGCCGGCGTCGCGACGCTGGTCGCCGAGGAGCTCGACGCCGACTGGTCGCAGGTCGACTGCGATGCCGTCACCGGCGACCCCGCGCTGTACGGCAACCTGCAGATGGGCGGCGCGTTCCAGCTCACGGGCGGCTCGACCGCGATGGCGAGCTCCTGGCACCGCTACCGCGAGCCCGGGGCCGTCGCGCGGCAGCTGCTGGTCGCCGCCGCGGCCGAGGCCTGGGGCGTGCCCGCGGGCGAGATTCGCGTCGAAAAGGGCCGGCTCGCGCACGCGAGCGGCCGCGAGGCGGGCTTCGGCGAACTCGTCGCGCGCGCGGCGACGCTGACGCCGCCGGCGAGCGTCGCGTTGAAGTCGCCGGAAGACTGGACGCTGATCGGCAACGAGAACCTGCGCCGGCCGGACACGCCGGCCAAGACGCGCGGGCTGCAGGACTACACGATCGACGTGCAGCTGCCGGGCATGCTGACGGCAGTGCTCGCGCGGCCGCCGCGCTTCGGCGCGCAGGCCGCGTCCTTCAATGCCGCCTCGGTGCTCGACCGGCCCGGCGTCGTCGACGTCGTCGAGACGCCGCGCGGCATCGCCGTCGTCGCGAAGACCTACTGGCAGGCGCTGCAGGCGCGTGAGCACCTCGAAGTGGAGTGGGACGAGTCGACCGCGGAGACGCGCGGCAGCGACGAGTTGCTGGCCGAGTATCGCCGTGCAGCCGAAGGGACTGGTACGCCGGTGCACGCACACGGCGACGCGGCCGCGGCGCTCGCGAACGCCGCCGTAACGGTGGAGGCCGAGTTCGAGTTCCCGTACCTCGCGCACGCCGCGATGGAGCCGCTGAACGCCGTCGCGCTGATGGGCGACGGCGAACTCGACATCTGGGCCGGGCACCAGATGCCGGACTACTACCAGCACGTCGCCGCGCAGATGACCGGGCTGCCACCGACGAACGTGCGGCTGCACGTCATGATGACCGGCGGATTCTTCGGCCGCCGCGCGACGCCGGACGCGGACGTGATCGTCGAGGCCGTCGCGGTCGCGAAGGCGCTCGGGCCCGGCAGGCCGGTGCGGGTGCAGTGGAGCCGCGAGGACGACATGACCGGCGGCCGTTACCGGCCGGCCTACCTGCACCGGGTGCGGGCGGGAGTCGACGCCGACGGCGCCGTCAGCGGCTGGAACCACCACATCGTCGGCCAGTCGATCATGGCCGGCACGCCGTTCGAATCCGCGATGATCGCGGACGGCATCGACGTCACCTCGGTCGAGGGCGTCGACGACATGCCGTACGCGGTTCGTGACCTGTCCGTGTCGCTGACGTCACCCGCCGTCGGCGTGCCGGTCCTGTGGTGGCGCTCGGTCGGCCACACGCACACGGCTTTCGCGGTCGAGACCGTCATCGACGACCTCGCGCGCGCGGCCGGCGAGGACCCGGTCGCGTTCCGGCGCGGCCTGCTCGCGGAGCACCCGCGGCATCTCGGCGTGCTCGAACTCGCGGTCGAGAAAGCCGGCTGGTCGGAGCCGCTCACCGCCGGGCGCGGGCGCGGCGTCGCGGTGCACCGGTCCTTCGGCACTTACGTGGCGGAGGTTGCCGAGGTCGCGGTCCGGGACGGCGAGTGGCGGGTCGAACGCGTCGTCTGCGCGGTCGACTGCGGCGTCGCCGTCAATCCCGACGTGATCCGCGCGCAGATGGAAGGCAGCATCGGCTTCGCGCTCGCGGCGATTCGCCATGGCGCGATCACGCTGAAAGAGGGCCGCGTGCAGCAGGACAACTACGACAGCTTCCCGGTTCTGCGCATGGACGAGATGCCGGAGGTCGAGGTGCACATCGTGCGCTCCGCCGAGGCGCCGACGGGCGTCGGCGAACCGGGCGTGCCGCCGCTCGGGCCGGCCGTGGCCAACGCGATCCTGGCGGCGACCGGGAAGCGGCTGCGGCGGCTGCCGTTCGGCACGCGGGTCTGAGCGGCGGGTAGCGCGCCGGCCGGGTGCCTGGCCGGCGGACATTCCGTGGCGCAGTGCGATGGCGCGACCAGCCTCTGGAGGCGGCCGCGGCACGCGTGGCGAGCGGACCAGGCCCGCTCCGCCCTGGCGCCCTCGCCGGCAGGTAACGGGGCGTTGCCGGTGCGCGACGGCATCCCGCCGTGCGCTTGAGGGGGCAGGGCAGGTACGCCGGTACACGGCCGGCGCGGGCCAGTCCGGATAGCATTTCCCGCGGCGCGTCAAGACTTCCTCATTGCGTGCCCCGCCACTAGACTCCCGCATCCCGGCGCCGCCTCACCCCGAACCGGTGCCGACAATCACCGGAGTTGCCCGATGAATTCTCGAATGCCTGTTCGAGCCGCTGCTGCGCTCGTCGTTGCGTCATGCCTGTATGCCTGCGGCGGTGGCGGCGGTTCCGACGGCGGGGGAGGCGGTGGCGGGTCCGGCAACGCGCCGCCGCGGTTTACAGGGCCGACCGATTTCACATTCGCGGAAACCGAGGCCGTGGATTTCACGCTGACGGTCAGCGATCCCGACTCCGCGACCGTCACCATACGCTCGCTGCCCGGCGGTGACGCATCCCGGTTCGTGCTCGACACGGCGACGGGGCGCATCACGGCCAACACGACGAGCGGGCTGTTCGACTTCGAAAACCCGCAGGACAGCAACGCCGACAACGTTTACACGCAGGACGTCGAGCTGTCCGACGGCACGAACGCCGTTCGCGACACGATCACGGTGACGATCACCAATGTCGACGAGGGGCCGGAGTTTCCGCAGCTCGGCGAGGTGATGCTGGACGAGAACTTCACCGGCCCGTTGCTGACGTTCAACGCGACCGACCCGGAAGGTGCGACCGTATCCGGCTACACGATCGTGCAGGTGTCGAAACTGGGGGAACCTGTCAACGCGGATCGCCTGGTCAATGCCTTCGACGTCGACCCCGTGACCGGCGTGCTGACGGTGGTGACGCCGTTCGACGCGGAGTTCGAGGGCACGCAAGACCCGATAACCGTCTCCGTCGAGGCCACCGACGGCACCCAGGTGGGCAGCGGCGGCGTCGTGCTGCGACTCGTCGATCTGCCATCGCAGCTTGCGAGCGGCATTCGAATCAGCGGCGACAGCACCGTAAGCCCGCTGGGCGATTTCGCGAACGCCGTGGGCGACGTCGACGGCGACGGCCTGCCGGAACTCTGGGTCAGCGGAACCACCGACCTCGCCGGCCAGGAGGAAGCCTGGCTCGTCTGGGGTTCGGCCGTGCAGGCCCGTCTCGCCGGCGGTGCCAGTGACCAGAAGATCGGCGAGTACGCGAGTAACGAGCACGTGCGCGTTCTCGGCGGCTTGCGTTCATCGACACCGCGCCAGAACCAGCTCGCCGCGGTACCGGCGGGCGACGTCGACAATGACGGTTTCGGTGACGTCCTCGTGCTCTTGCGCGAAGAGCGCACCCCGTCGCAGGTGGAAGACGTCGACAACGGCCCGGTCGCCGTGTTGCTCTGGGGCCGCGACCTCGACGCGCGACGGCCGGCCTCGCTCGACCTCAACGCGCTGCCGACAGGCAGCGGCACGGAGCTCGGCGGGCTAACGCGGCCGTTCGCTGCCGGTATCAACGCATCTACGGCCGATATCGACGGCGACGGCGCCAGCGACCTGCTCATCGGCACGCCCGCGCGCAACCGGGCGCTCGTGGTCTTCGGCGATGCACTGTCGCCCGCGACCGCGGCCATCGATATCGGCACGGCGGGCAGCGATACGGTCGTTGTCATCGAGAGCATCGACACGGTCCGGGTCGTCATCGAGCAGATCGGCTCGGTCGTCGCGGGCATTCCAGACATCACCGGCGACGGCGTTGCCGAGCTCGCCATCGGTGGCCTCGGCCTCGAACCGGACCTCGAGGACGGCGTGTTCGTCATCGACGGTTCGCTCGTCGCGGGCGCCAAGGGCAGCATGGCCAGCATCAATGTCTCGGATGCAGCCAACGACACGCTCGTTATCCGCATGCTGGGCAGCGATTTCGTCATCGACTCGATCGACGCGCAGGGCGACGTGGATGCCGACGGCCTCGCCGACCTGGCGATCGGGCACACCGGGCGCAATCGCAGTGCCCGGATCGGCAGCGTCGTGACCGGCGCGCGGCTGCAGTCGCTGTTCGGCACCGATGCCGAGCTCGATCTCGACTTCGCCAGCCGCGCGGACGGCGTCGCCATCAACGACGACGGCTTCGAGTCCTTCCTCGCGGAGGCCGGCCGCACGAACGCGCGGTGGCTGACCAGCATTACCGGCGGGCCGGGCAGCGAACTCGCCTTCGGCGTCGGGCTCGCGAATCCGCTCGGGCGCGAGACGGCCGGGCATATCCTGCTGTTTTCCGATACCGCCGTGCTTGCGGAGAGCACCACGATCTTGTCGGTCGACAGCAACCAGCCTGACCCGGCGAAGCTACGGGTGCTGCAGGGCTACGGCAGCAATGTCGAGACCGGTCGCTCGCTATTCGCAGCCGACTTCGACGGCGATGGCCGCGACGAGCTGGGCACGGCGAGCCTGCTTGCGGGTCGCGATGACGGACCGCGGGATGTCGGCGGCGTCGTTGTTGCGAACGGGGGTATAGCCTCCGACGCCTTCGCGCAGCAGGACGGCGCCGTCGATCTCGCATCCGTGCTGGTGGTCGAAGCGCCGTAGCGTCGCCGGCGAGCGGGGCCGGGCGGCCGGCGTTCGGGATGCACGTCGTGCGTCCTGCGGGCGCTCGCGAACCGGGTGCGTCGCCGCCCGGCTGGCCGTGGCCAGCGCGTTTGCGGTCGCGACCGGGAATCGGCGGCGGCAAATGCCCTCATGCAGCCGGACCCGACGCCGGGCAGGGCGCCAGTGCGCTATCGGGCCCGGGATGCTGATACTTAATTGAGTTATCGCCTCCGGTCTGGTGCAATTCCGGGCCTCACCGATTACCGATCAGGGGCCGACATGACGCCGATGCCGTCGACGCGGGCAGGGGTATTCGCCGCGCTTATAACTATTGCTTCTTTGCTGCCACTCGCCGCTTCGGCCGACGAGGGCATGTGGACCATCGACAACTTCCCGGCGGATACGGTCGCGGAAAAATACGGCGTCGAGATCGACGACGACTGGCTGCGCGCCGCGCAGCTCGCGACCACGCGGCTCGAGAACGGCTGCACCGGTTCCTTTGCCTCGCCGAACGGCCTGATCCTGACCAACAACCACTGCGTGTGGAGCTGCATCCGCAACCTGAGCAGCGACGAGCGTAATCTCTCGAACGAGGGCTTCTTCGCCGAGAAGCAGCAAGACGAGCTGCAGTGCCCGGGCCAGCAGGTCTCCGTGCTGCTCGACTTCGACGAGGTCACCGACGAGGTCGCCGAGGCCGTGGGCGACCAGGACGACGCCGAGGCGAACGCGGCGCGCAAGGCGGCACTGACGCGGCTCGAATCCGAGTGCGAGGCGGCCGCCGACGGCGCGCTGCGCTGCGAAGCGGTGTCGCTCTACAACGGCGGGCAGTACTTCATCTACCGCTACAAGCGCTACGAGGACGTGCGCCTCGTGTTCGCGCCGGAGCTCGACATCGGGGCCTTCGGCGGCGACCCGGACAACTTCAACTTCCCGCGCTGGTCCTTCGACATGTCCTTCCTGCGCGCGTACGAGGACGGCGAGCCGGCCGAGACGCCGAACTACTTCGCGTGGCGTGAATCGGGACCCGCGGCAGGGGAGGCCGTGTTCATCACCGGCCACCCCGGCTCGACCGAGCGCCAGCTGACGATGGCGCAGCTGAAAATGCTGCGCGACGTCGTGTTTCCGAGCTGGCTGATCCGCTACTCGGAGCTGCGCGGCAGGCTGCTGGCCTGGCAGGACACGAGTGAGGCGGCGGCGCGCGCGGTGCAGCAGCGCATCCTCGGCCTCGAGAACGGCATCAAGGTGCGGCGCAACGAACTGAAGGCACTCCTGAACGACGAAATGATGGCGCGCAAGGCCGCCGAAGAGCGCGACCTGCGCGCGGCAGTCGCGGCCGACCCGGAACTGGCGGCCCGCTACGGCGAGGCGTGGACGCTGATCGAGAACGCCGTCGAGGTGCAGCGCAACCTGCACGACGAGTACCTGTTCATCGAGAACTCGGCCGGCTTCAACAGCGACCTGTTCGACTACGCGCGGGCAATCGTGCGCGGCACGGCCGAGCGCGAGAAACCGAACGAGGAGCGCCTGCGGGCCTACACCGACACGGCGCTGCCGGGTCTCGAGGCGCGGCTGCTGGCCGCGCGGCCCGTCGACAAGGCCTACGACAAGCTGACGCTCGAGTTCTCGCTCGAAAAACTGCGCGAGTACCTGGGGCCGGACAGCCGCTACGTGAAGCAGGTGCTCGGCAACACGTCACCCGAGGACGTGGCCGAACGACTCGTCGACGGCTCGCGGCTCGACGACCCCGACTACCGCCGCCTGCTGTGGGAAGGCGGCGTCGCGGCCGTGCGCGCGAGCGACGACCCGATGATCGCGCTTGCGCTCGCGCTCGACGACGACGCGCGCGCGCTGCGCAAGCGCTACGAGGACGAGGTCGAGGCGCCGATCACGCGCGGCGAGGAGATGATCGCCGACGCGCGCTTCCGGATCTACGGCACCGACACCTATCCGGATGCGACGTTCACGCTGCGCGTGACCTACGGCGCGGTCGTGGGCTGGCAGGAGAGGGGAGAGATGATCGAGCCCTTCACCTACACCGAGCGCCTGTTCGAGCGCGCGACCGGCGAGCGCCCGTTCCTGGTCCCGCCGAGCTGGCGCGACGCCCGCGAGGAACTGGACCCGGACACGCCTTTCAACTTCGTCGCGACGACGGACATCACCGGCGGCAACTCGGGCAGCCCGATGATCGCGCCGGACGGAAATCTGGTGGGGCTGGCGTTCGACGGGAACATCCACTCGATTGCCGGGGCGTACTGGTTTGATCCGTCGATGAATCGGACGGTCGGGGTGAACTCGGCGATCATGCTGGAGGCGTTGAAGAAGGTGTACGGGGCGGAGCGTTTGCTTGAGGAGCTGGACGTCGCCGACTGAGCCACTGCGTCTCCTCGTTCCCCGGCCCGGTCGTCGAGTTACTTGTGCCGGCGTCGCAATGCCGTGCCTTGACGAAGCCAAAGTCGTGGCGCACCCGCGGTGGAGGAGTGTGCCTATCCTCGGCGGCGGCATCATTTGCGAGCGTTTCTGCAAGTCGGCGAACCGGGCATTTCGTTCGTCGCTGGTGCTTCTCGCGAACTGTGCACGGGACGCAACCAGGGCAGCAGCTAGCCCCCGATGGTCAATACGAGGCCGCGCCAGATGACTTGTGCCAACATCACGGCAATCAAGGCCAGCTGGAACCAGGGCTGAGCAATCTTTACGGCCAGCAGCGCAGCGACAGCAATACCGAGCTGGCTTATAAGCAGGTCGACGATGATCGCTCCATGCAGGACCGGCTGCAGGATCGCAAAACTGAAATAGGCGGCAGCGACAAGCAGCCAAAGCGCCGGGGATACATGCTGATAGTAGGCAGCCAGATCGGCATTGTCGATTTCCTTTGGAAAGCTAAGACGCGCGATCAGATACATAATGACCACCGGCAGGAGCAGCAGCAGAAAGTCCGTAAAACTCCAGCTGTCACGATGGCCAACCCGCCAGAGTGCCCACCATATCTGGAAATAGAGAATTAGCGCCCAGGACGCGACGCCTATCATCCTTCGGCTGATGCTCGTGGGAGTACCTCGAAGCAAATCGGCGAACCCGCGCAGGATTTCTGCAATGCCGAGACCCGTGAGAATGGAGTGCGCCACGAGGAGAAACTCCATCACCGTCATAGGAAGATCCCCGCTTTCATTGGCGGCCTTTGGTCCCTCACAGGCGTCGACTATAGCTGAACCCAGCCGACTGCGCGGCGAAGATCAAAATGGAGACTGACGTACCCATGATCGCCGGTTCGAGCTAAAACGTCGCAGTCTCATCGGGGGGCCGCACCAGGAAACAATCAGCGCTGAAGTGCAGTTCGGCGATCGACCTGAACGAACGCCAACTGGTTCACGAGGCATTTCGCGCAACGATCGTCATCGAAAAGCCCGGTGTCGATCCGGATGCCGGTATCCCCGGGTTCTACCTTTATCGACGCTGGTACTTGCGCCACCGGGCTGCAGAGCTTCTGCGCAGGAGCCGCAACGAGCTTTATGAAGAGGCCTGCGTCTGGTTTGACTACGGCGAGAAAGGCAGAAGGCTAAACGAAGTACCGCCGAGCTGCTGGCTGGCCGCCTGGACGTCATGTTGCTGGTTTTGACCGGCATCGAGGCGGCGCTCCTGGCCTGGATGCTGAAAAAGAACCTGTTCGACCGGCTTTGCGGCTGCAGACAGGGCCGAATAACGGGTCGAAGCCTGTTACGCTCCGCGACGCTTCCTCACCCGATTATGCGCATAATGTATATTATGTTAAATAATGGATGCAGGTCTTCAGGACCAGTGCCCGGCAACGCCCCCTCTCAGGCATAAACTTTCCTTGCGAGCCAATCGCCCAGCAGCCTCGCATCCGAGAATCCGGGCAGCCGCGAGATCGTCCGGTCGACCCGCTCGGCCGCCTTGCGGCCTTCCTCGCCGTCGAACAGGAAACCCGAGACCCAGCACGCCAGCTTGTCCGGCTGGTGGTTCGTGCCGACCGGCGCGTACAGCCGGTCCATGATCGCCCGCACGCGGCGCTGCGTGGCCGGCCGCGCCAGGCGTTCCTTCGCCTGCCACATGTAAAAACCGAAATGCCGCGCCTCGTCGGCGACGATGCGCCGCAGCAGTTCGTTCAGGACCGGGTGCTCGTTGCTCTGCATCAGCCGCTGGTAGGCGTGAATCGTCGTGCATTCGTGCACGGCGCCCCAGGCCATGTGCAGCGCCAGGAAGTCCTTCCAGGCGGCCGCCAGCAGCGTCGTCAGCGTCCGGTCGACGTGATCCATGAACGTCGTCCGGCCTTTCGGGCGTTGCGCCACCGGGTGGCCGGCAATCGCCAGGAACCTGGCCAGCGCGCGACCGTGCATGCCTTCCTCGTACAGCCAGCAGATCAGGAAGCTGCCGATCAGCTCGTCGTCGACCGCGCGCTGCGAAAAAATGGTTCGCGGGAACACGACCGTGTGGCTCTCGACGTCCTGCATGTACGCGAGGATCTTCAGCACGTCGTCGGGCAAGGCATGCGCCGGGATCGCGTCCCAGTCGATGCCGTCGAGATCGAGCGGCCTCGAGGCCGAGATGAAACGCTGGAATTCCGGTGGCTCGCCCGGCAGCGTCACGCCGCCGACCGGGACCCGGGGACCGGCAAGCCCTGCCGGATCGTGTACTGCGCTTGCGGTCATGGCCGTCTCCTTGGCCGGCGATGCCGGCGCGTGAACGCATCATGTACCCGGCCGCCTGCGCGGGCAATCGAAAATAGTTCGCCCGTTATTTGTATTTAATACAGTATTTTATTTTGCCTTCCTAAGTACTTTTCTAGGGCCAGGCTTGTCGCCGTCGGTAACGAATTCGCGCAGGCTGTATCCGCGCCTCGGGCGCGCCGTCCGGCCGTGCTAATGTCCCGCGCGTGAACGATTCCTCGCCCAACTCGAGCTCCAGCGTGCCGGCGGCCGGCAGTGCCCGCGGCCTCGACGCCCGTGCGCCCAACCCCCAGGGCAAGGGCCTGGTTGGCTTGCTTCTCGACGGGCAGTACAGCCGCCCGCGC
>CALALV010000087.1 GCA_937925605.1 uncultured Woeseia sp. | reverse complement strand
CGTCGAAGTCGGTCGTGTCCGGCGGGTTGTGCTCGAAGATGCCCGCGTTATTGACGACGACGTCGAGCCCGCCGAGCGCCGCGACGGCCCCGTCGACCGCCGCGCGGGCGCCGTCGCCCGTGCCGAGGTCCGCACGCACCAGCGCATGGCCGTCGCCTGCGAGCGCGGCCAGCGTTTCCGCGGCCGCGTCCGCGCCGGCCCGGTAGTGCACCGCGACGCGCGCACCGCGCGCCGCGAACGCGATCGCGACGGCGCGGCCAATGCCGCGCGAGCCACCGGTCACGAGTACGCGCTGGCCGTCGAAGTCCGTCATTGTTTCTCCGTTCCGCCAAGTGGCTTGATGTAGCGCAACAGCTCCCCGGAGTACCCGCAGCGCTCGTACAGCGCTCGAGCGCGCGTGTTCGCGGACAACACGTGCAACGTCATGAATTCCGCGCCCTCTTCCAGCGCCTGCGACTCGGCCGCGTCCATCAGCGCGCGACCGACCCCGCGGCCCTCGGCACCCGCTGCGACCGCGATGACTTCGAGGTGCGCGCCGGGCCGGTGACTCAGGGGTTCCGGCTGCAGCGTCGTCAGCGTCAGGCCGAGCAGCGCGTCGCCGTCGACCGCCACCAGCACGCGGCACTCGGGCGCCCGGCCGCCGAGCCAGCGCCGGAGCAGTGCCTCGTCGTCCTGGTACAGGTGCCGCGGCTCGCGGTGCGCCGGGATCTCGAAGTCGGCCAGCCGCGGCAGCAGCTCGAGCATCGCCGCGCCGTCGGCGGCGGTCGCCGCGCGGATCGTCACCGCCCTGCGCCCGTCGTTCATCGCCGCCGGTCCCTGAGTTCGCGGCGGATCACCAGCTTCAGGCCGGACCAGGTTTCGTCGACGGCGCAGACCTTGATGTCCACGAGGCCGAGCGGCAGCGCGAGCCGCCGGACCGTGTCCTCGGTAACGTCGGTCGCGACGCCGGAGGCACGCTTCGGCCACGACACCCAGATCGCGCCGTCCGGGTGGATGCGTTCGAGCAGCCTCGGCAGCGCGCGTTCGAGTTCGCGCGCGCTCTTCGTGAACAGGTGGCAGACGTCGACGTCGCGGCGCAGCCGCGGCGACAGCACGACGTCGTCGGGCAGCGGCGCCAGCAACTCGGCGTAGTTCGCCGGGGCGCCGCCCGGGCGCACGCGAGAGCCCGCCTTGATGCCGAGCTTCTTCGCGAGCGGCGTCCCCGAGTAGCCGGCCATGCTCAGGCGCGCTCCGTGACCAGCAGCTTCACCGCGAGCGCGGCGAACACGGTGCCGGCGACGCGGTTCATGACCCGCTGCGCGCCCGCGGAGCGCGCGAGCCACTGGCCGAGCGCGCCGGCGAACAGCGCGACGCCGCCGAAGACGAGCACGGTGGCGACCGCGAAGGCGGCGCCGAGCAGCAGGATCTGCAGCACGAGCGGCCCGCGGGCCGGGTCCGCGAACTGCGGCAGGAAGGCCAGGAAGAAGATCGATACCTTCGGGTTCGTCACGTTCATGACGATGCCGCGACGGTACAGGCGCCCGGGCGACAGGCGCGGCACTTCGCCGGCCGGCAGGCGGCTGGCCCCGGCGCGGAACGCACCCCAGGCGAGGTACAGCAGGTAGCCGGCACCCGCGACTTTCAGCAGCGTGAACGCGAGTGCCGAGGTCTGGAAGATCACGGCGACGCCGAGCGCGACGGCCGTCGTGTGCACGACCAGGCCGGTGCACAGGCCGAAGGTCACGACGAGGCCGGCGCGCGGCCCGGACAGCGCGGACTGCGTCAGCACGAAGATGTTGTCCGGTCCCGGCGCGAGCGCCAGCAGCGCGCTCGCCAGGAAGAACACCGACAGTACGTCTAACGGGATCACACCCACCTGCCCCGCATGATTTTCGCCCCCCGGCAGAGCGGGTCATCCTAGGCGAAGGCGCAGGGACCGGCAAATGCGCGGAGACTCACAGCCAGCGCGGCACGCGCTCGCGGAACGCGCGGTACTGCGCGCCGAACTGCGCCTCCAGCAGCGCCTCCTCGCGCAGCACGAAACGCTGGCGAATGATCACGAAGAACACCGGCAGCACGAGGAATGGCGACAGGCTGCCGGTCAGCATCGCCGAGCCGGCGAGCACCAGCAGCATGCCGAGGTACATCGGGTTGCGGGTGACGCGGTACAGCCCGGTCTCGACCAGCGCGCTCATCGGCCGGAACGGCCGGATCGCGGTGCCGGCACGGGCGAAAGCGCGGGCCGCGACCGCCGCGATACCCAAGCCGGCGACGAGCGGCAGCAGGCCCGCGAGATGCCAGGGCGCCGGCAGCACGGTCGCGAGCGGCAGCCAGTGCTGCAGTGCAGCCTGCCCGACCAGCGCGAGCAGGAACCAGACCGGGGGCAGCGGGCCGCTGCGGACCGTGGCGCGTGTCTCGCTGCCGTTGGGGTCTTGCATCACCAGGCGGGACAGCCGGCCGCGCGCGCGGATTCCGCGCAGCAAACCCGACCTGCACGTCTGCCCGGGGCCGGGCCGCCTGCGGGCTGCGCGCGCAGGCCGTTCCAGCGGCCACCGCCCGGCAGCTCAGCCACGCGCGGCCTCCGACTCGCGCGCACGCCGCTCGGTTTCCTCGTCGAGAATCTCGCGCAGCGCCGCGACCAGCGGATCCGCCGCGGTGTAGTCGCGGCCGTAATCCAGGTTGTAGCGGTAGTCGAAATCGGCCGGGTTCTTGCCCTGGATGTGCTGCAGGATCGTCTCGAGCTTGTCGAGGCCCTTCGCGAGGCGCGCCTCGGGCGATTCCGCGCGTTCGTACTCGTCCCAGAGCGCCGTGATCTCGTCGCGCAGGCCTGCCGGCAGCGGACGGAGCAGCTCGAGCAGGTCGCGCCGCTCGATTGCCGCGCGATCCGGCATGCCCGCCTTCTGCGGCGCCGGGATGTCGCCGCCGATCGCCTCGCCGAGGTCGTGGATCAGGCAGATCTTGACCAGCCGCGCGAAGTCGACGTCCGGGAAATGCTCCTCGAACACGAGCGCCATCAGGCACAGCCGCCAGCTGTGCTCGGCGACGCTCTCCGAGCGGCCCTCCGACGTGTAGCAGTGGCGGATCGTGTTCTTGAGCTGTTCCGCGCCGCGCAGGAAGTCGAGCGCGCCGCGCAGTTCCGTCGTGTCCATGCGCTCAGCCCAGGTAGCGCCAGATGAGCCAGCTGCCGATGACGACGGCCACCGCGAACAAGAGCTTGCCGCCGCTGCCCTCGTCTTTCAGCTCGCTGCCGGTCAGCAGGTTCGGGTTCTTCGCGGCGTACAGGTCCACGAGCCGCTTGGCCTCGGCGAGGTCCAGGCCTTCCGCCTCGCGCAGCAGCCTGATCGCGTCGATCTTTCGGCCGGCCTCGATCGCGGCGACGACGTCGCCGGGCAGCTGCGGTTCTTCCTGCATGGTTTCCATGGGTACTCCGGGATTCGTGCGTTGACGGCGCTCAGCGCCTCTCGTCGACCGGCTGCGTGAACCAGTGAAGCGCGCCGCAGTGGCGGCATGACAGCAGCGTCGCGTTCGAGTCCAGCCAGTCGAAGCGCAGCAGCGACATGAGCCAAGTGTTCAGCAGCACGCGCCGTGCACGGAACTCTTGCCGGCCACAGTGTTGACAGACCACGGGCTTGCCGACGAGTTCGAAGTGGCCGTTGCCGTCGCCGGTCAGCGGCGGCAGCGCTTCCGTGCCGCGGCCCAGCGCGCGCACGACGCCGACGCCGACCGCGATGCCGCCGAGTACCAGCAGCACGATCACGACGATGACGGTGAACTCGGACATGCGCGCCCCCGGCGGTGCAGCTCCCGATTCTGCCCGACTCAGCGCCCGCCGGTCGACCCGTCGCCGCGGCCGCCCCGCCCCGCGGGCAGCAGGGCCACGACGGCAAACAGCAGCACGAGCCCGTACGCCGGGTGGTTGACGACGAACTCGCCGGCCGTCATCGGCTCCGCCGAGCTCCCGGCATGACCGTGAAGCCGGTGCACGACCGCGGAAAGCGTGCCGGACGCGAGCGCCACCGCGCCGGGCGCAAGCGTCAACCCGCCGCCGCCCCGGCGCAGGGCCAGCGCCGCGCGCATGAAGACGCCCAGCGCGCCTGCTGCGAGCGCCACCAGGAGAAGCAGGGAATGCAGCGCGTCCAGCGCGCCCGCCTCAGTCGCCGAACGGCAGGCCCAGCAGCACGACGTAGCCCAGCATGCCGCTGACGGTGCCGAAGTAATAAGCCATCCAGACGTCGCGGCGCGCAGCCGAGTCGCCGCTCGCGACGACCGCGCCGGGCGTGTACGTGAACAGCGAGAGACCGGTCGCGACGATCAGCTCGGCGATTGGCGCCTGCCGGAACAGCTCGAGGTTCTCGATCAGCAGCATGACCGCGACCCCGAATCCGGCGGCCAGCAGGAACGCCAGCGCGGCCGGAATGGTCGCGACCCGCGTCAGCAATTCGCGCCGGAACACGACGAGGAAGCCACCGACGACGAACGGCAGCAGGATGCCCGCGACGCTGCGCATGCCGGCCGAACTGCCGGCCTCGAATGCCGTGACGACGAAGTAGCCGCAGATGAGCACGAGGCTGGTCAGCGCGCACACCATGACGGCGATGCGCAGCAGGTCGAAGCGCTCCTCTTCACCCATCCTTGTCCCCTCGTTGCACCGGGTCGCCAGTATCTGGCGGCGGCGCGGCGCGCGCAAGCCGGCGGCGGCCGAGCAGCCACGCGACCGGCACGAGCACGGCGACGACGGGCGCGGCGACCGGCAGGAACCAGCTCCACCAGGTATCGAACACGATCGACCAGTCGGTGCCCGCGGGGCCGTGGAACAATCCCGCTGGGTTCAGCCACCAGTCGCGCAGCGCGGCCAGCGTCGCCACCAGCGCGCCGATGCCCGTACCGAGCGCCGCCGCGCGCAGGATCGCCGGCCGGTGCCGCGTCATCGCCGCGCCGCCTCGTCGAGGACGCGGAAATCGCGCACGTCGACGTCCAGCGCCGGCACGCCGGCGCCGGCCGCGAAGCGCAGGCGCGCGGGATAGGCATAGCGCGCGTCGTATTCGACCTCGACGCGCCGGCCGGCCGCCAGTTCCGCGCGCGTGCGTGCGAACAGGTCGTCGATCGACAACGGCTCGGGCGGTTCGTCCAGTTCCTCGCCGGCGACGACCAGCGGGTCGCGGAAGCGCGCACTGCGGCGGCCCGGCTCGACCCGGACGACATAGGGTTCAGTGATGGTTCGCGGGCAGTCGCAGCGGCGCAGCACGCGGTACTCGAAGGCCGGCGGCCGGCGCAGAACCCACAGCGACTGCTGCCGGTCGAGTTCCGCGAGGATCTCGTCCTCGCCGCTGTCGGCATCGCGCGCGGGCGCCAGGTAGAACCAGGCCACCGACAGGAACACGAACAGCAGCAGCAGCACGACGGCTATCGGCGTCGTGACGCCGATTCCTCCCGGCCGCTGACGACGACCCCGGCGCATCAGCGGGGCATCGGCCGTCTGCCGTACGGCGTCAGCACGATGCCGGGTCCTGCCGACGACCTGGCAGCGCACACCCGATTGTCGCGCTCGGTGTACGCGCTGACGTGGGCGCGGGAGCGTCGAAGCCTGCAGGTGCCGAACGGCGGCACGACGCAGGCGGTTCAGCCGGCAAAGCCGTCACCCGACGAATCCGCTGCGAGGCGCACGAGGCGGCTGTCGAGGACGGCGGCCTGCCGGTGCCGGACGGCTTCGCGGTACGCGGGATCCGTGACCATCTCGAGGAACGCGCCGGCGGTCGGGTAGCGCGCGACGAAC
The DNA here is from genome assembly GCA_937925605.1 of uncultured Woeseia sp. GTDB lineage: Bacteria > Pseudomonadota > Gammaproteobacteria > Steroidobacterales > Woeseiaceae > Woeseia. The sequence continues at coordinate 1,433 of CALALV010000087.1, read as the reverse complement.
GCGAGGTCCCAGTGCTCGTCCGCGGGCCCGATCAGCGTGACCTCCGGCATGCCGCGCCAGACGATCTCGCCGCCGACCCGCCGGAATACCGGCGCGCTGTCGCGGCCGTAGGCCGCGTAGGCTTCCGCGCCGCTCGCCGTGCGCCCGTCTTCGTAGGCCGCGTGCTCGCGAAAGCGCAGCAGGTTCAGCATCATGATCGGCCGGTCGCGCGGCAGCGCCTTGAAGGCCTCGAACTGCTCGCGCTCGGGATCGACGTGACGTGGCATGGCGGCCTCGCGTGTCTCGACGGGTCAGCCGCGAGGATAACAGAGCGCGGCTCCGTGCTAGTTCGTGAACTCCGACGCCTGCAGCATCTGCGCATAACCGGCGGCATAGGACTCGAGCGCCAGCTCCGCGCCCCGATCGATGACGGCCGGGTCGACTTCGGTCGCGTCTCCTCGGAATCGGGGCCGGCCGGCGCGGTGACCGGGGGCTGTCAGGATCGTGGTGCGGACGTGGCGCACTGCCGGAACAACCAGGCGGCGACCAGCCACAGTGCGACGAAAAACGCCGTGAGCCAGACGACGTCGAGCTGCATTGCGCGCTCGTCCGGCAAGCCGCCGCTGACGATGGCCGCCAGCGGCACGAGCAATTGCAGCAGCGCCGCCGCGCCCATGGCCACGGCCAGGCCGCCGGGCCGTCCGCGCGCCAGCAGCGCGCCGCCGATGGCGACCAGCAGCACGGCCATGTACCCGAGATTGGCCGGGTTGTTCTCGCCGCCGATGATGCCGACGGCGCCGTTGACCCAGAACAGCAGGAACGCGGCGCCGAGACCCAGCGCGGCGGCGACGCGGTAGCGCTGCTCGCCGCCGATCCGTGTCGCGAGCTCGAAGCCGCCGAGCGCGAACGCGAGCATGGCTGCGAACACGGCGAAGTCGGACGCGGTCCAGGCGACCTCGTCAGTGAACTGCATGGCCACGAGCGGCAGCATCAGCAGCAGCGCGGCGACGCCCCAGGCAACGGGGCGCCAGCTGATGCCGGCTCGCGGCGTACGGGTGTCGGCTTGTCCCTGCATCGTGGTCCCCATCGAGCGGCGTGCCCGGAAATCTTCTCCGGATACTAACCCACGCTGCCGATCCGTGCCGACGACGCCGGCGCGAAGCACCGCGGCGACCTCATTCGCCCTTGTTTTTCTCGTCCCAGGGCATCGGCTGCCACAGCTCGACCTTGTTGCCCTCCGGGTCGGCGATCCATGCGAACTTGCCGTTCTCGTGCGATTCCGGGCCCTGCAGAACCTCGACGCCGGCCTTTTGCAGATTCGCGAGCAGGGCATCGAGGTCGTCGACCCGGTAGTTGATCATGAAAGACGCGTCACTCGGCGCGAACCACTTGGTGTCGCGTGCGTATTCCACTGATTCCGGCCACCTGTTCCAGCTGAAGCCGGCCACTTGTTC
>CALALV010000086.1 GCA_937925605.1 uncultured Woeseia sp. | reverse complement strand
CGCTTCTTGCTGACCTTCGAGCGGGCGATGCGCGAGTGCGACTTCTGCGTGACGGCAGACCTGCCGCTCGCGCCGGCGACGACCGTCGCGACGCTGCGTGCGGATCTCGACCGGCTGCGCGGACACGTCGACGCGGTGCAGGTGAGCGACAGCCCTGGGGGTATTCCGCACATGGCGCCGCTGGTGGCCGCCGGCCTGTGCCTCGACTCGGGCATCGACCCCGTCGTGAACCTGAGCGGCCGCGATCGCAACCGCATTGCGCTGCAGAGCGAGCTGCTCGGCGCCGCGGCGCTCGGCGTGACCAGCCTGCTGCTGACGCGCGGCGACCGGCTGCCGGCGACGCTGAGCCCGCGCGCGCAGAAGGTGTACGAATTCGGTGCGAAGCGCCTGCTGCGCTGCGCCAGCCTGATCGGCGGCGAGCCCGGGCTGCCGCCGGTCAACGGCTTTTACCTGGGCTCCGCGGTGCGCGTCATCGATCCGCCCGATGGCTGGCAGCCGGACGGCATCAACAACAAGGCCGACGTCGGCTGCAAGTTCGTGCAGACGCAGCCCGTGCTCGACGTCGACGTCCTCGCCCGCTACCTGAAGAGCCTCGTGGCCAGCCGCGTGCTGCAGCGCGTGTCCGTCGTCGTCAGCGTGCCGGTGATTACCTCGCAGCAGGGCTACGAAGCGCTGGTCGGCAGCACCCGAGGCCTGCTGTTGCCGCCCCGCTTCGACCCGGAATTCGGCGCGCAGGACGTGCGCGAACGCGGCATCCGGCTCGCGGCCGGGACCGTGGCCAGCATTCGCAGCATGCCCGGTGCCGCGGCGGTCAACCTGTGCGGGGCCGATGCAGGGGCGATTGCGGCGGTAATTTCACATCTTGAAACCCGTTCCTGACGCATCCCCGGGCGCCGGCATAATGACGTTACCGATAGTTGCAAGTTGAATACCGCATCATGCTGGACAAGGACATTCGCAGGCTGATCCGCGAGCGCCGGCCGGGCTGGTCGCTCGATCAGCGCTTTTATACCGACCCCGACATCTACCGCCTCGAGCTCGATCGCATCATCACGAAGAACTGGATCCTCGCCGGGCACGCATCCGAACTGCCCGCGCCGGGCGACTACAAGGTGCTCAAGGTCGCGAACGAGTCGGCGATCATCGTGCGCACACAGGACGGCGAGCTGCGCGCACACGCGAATGTCTGCCGCCACCGCGGATCGCTGGTGTGCCTCGAAAGCCGCGGCAACACGCGCAAGTTCGAGTGCCCGTACCACGGCTGGATGTACGACACCGAGGGCCGGCTGCTCGCGGCTCGCAACATGCCGGAGGACTTCGACAAGTCCACCCACGGCCTGCACCCGGTGTCGCTCGAGGTCATGGGCGGGCTGCTGTTCATCTGTTTCTCCGAGGACCCGCCGTCGCTCGAGGGTGCGAAGCGCGACCTCGCCGAGCCGTTCGCGATGTTCGACTTCGAGAACCTGAAGGTTGCCGCGACGAAGACCTACCCGATCGCGGCGAACTGGAAGCTCGCGATCGAGAACTACCAGGAGTGCTACCACTGCGCGACGGCGCACCCCGACTATGCGCGCATGCACACGCTGATGCTCGACCGCAGGAAGCGCGAGCGCCTGCAAAAGAACATGCTCGAACGCATGCCGGCCTGCGGCCTGAAGAAGATCGAGTTCGACTACGTCGACACCGAGGCGCGTCCCGGTGAGCAGGGTTACGGCTACAGCCGCACGGCGATGTTCGAGGGCTATGTCACCGGCAGCCGCGACGGCCAGCCGATCGCGCCGCTGCTGGGCAAACTCACGGACTACGATGGCGGCGCGTCGGATTTCACGTTCGGCCCGTTCTCCTTCATGCTCGCCTACAGCGACCACGTCGTCGGCTACGTGTTCACACCGGTGGACGAGCGGCACTCGGAGTGCCGGATCTACTGGCTCGTCCGCGGCGATGCCGAGCCCGGCCGCGACTACGACGTCGACGAGCTGACCTGGCTCTGGGACGTAACGACGCTGGCCGACGAGCGCATCATCGTCAACAACTGGAAAGGCGTGAATTCGCGCTACTACCGGCCCGGCCCGTTCTCCGGCATGGAGAGCATGGAGTCGCGCTACGTGGACTGGATCATTCAGCAGCTCGACCCCGACGCCGCCGCCGAGGCGGCCGCCTAGCCGGCCGGCCGGCCGCGCTCCGCACGTCGCCCGGCCCACCACGCGAGCAGCACGCCGGCGGAAACGAGGACGATGATCAGCGTCGCCAGCGCGTTGATGTCAGGGGTCACCCCCAGCTTGACCTTCGAGAAGATCAGCATCGGCAGCGTGCTGCCGCCCGGGCCGGAGACGAAACTCGCGATGACGAGGTCGTCCAGCGACAGCGTGAACGACAGCAGCCAGCCGGCGAGCATCGCCGGCGCGATCAGCGGCAGCGTGATGTCGAACAGGACACGCAGCGGCCGGCCGCCGAGGTCCTGCGCGGCCTCCTCCAGCGTCTCGTCCATCGCGCGCAGCCGGGACATGACGATGACGGTAACGTAGGCCAGCGAGAAGGTCGTGTGCGCGATCGTGATCGTCGTGAAGCCGCGCTGGCCCGGCCAGCCTGTCAGCTGCTGCAGGCTGACGAACAACAGCAGCAGCGACAGGCCGGTAATGACTTCCGGCATGACCAGCGGCGAGGTCACCATGCCCGAGAGCAGCGTGCGTCCGCGAAAGCGGCCGAAGCGGGTCATCGCCAGCGCGATCATCGTGCCGAATACGGTCGCGAGCGTCGCGGAGACCGCCGCGATGCGCAGGCTCAGCCAGGCCGCGGCCAGCACTTCCTCGTTGCGCAACAGCTCGCCGTACCAGCGGGTCGAGAAGCCGCCCCAGACCGTGGCCAGGCGCGAGTCGTTGAACGAGTACACGATGACCGACACCAGCGGCACGTACAGGAACGCGTAGCCGAAGGCGAGCACCGAGAGCAGGAACAGCGGCTGCTGGCGCTTCACGCGGACGCCTCCTCGCTGCCGCGCTGGCGCTGCAGCAGCATGATCGGCAGCACCAGCAGGAGCAGCAGCACGATCGCGACCGCGGAGGCCAGCGGCCAGTCGCGGTTGACGAAGAATTCGTCGAACAGCACCCGCCCGATCATCAGCGATTCCGGCCCGCCGAGCAGGTAGGGAATGACGTACTCGCCGATAGCGGGGATGAACACGAGCAGGCAGCCGGCAATGACGCCCGGCCGCGCGAGCGGCCAGGTGACGTCGCGGAACGCGGCCCAGGGGCCGGCACCCAGGTCCATCGCCGCCTCGACGAGGTCCGCGTCGAGGCGTTCCAGCGTCGCGTACAGCGGCAGGATCATGAACGGCAGGTAGGAGTAGACGAGGCCCACGTACACGGCGAAGTCCGTGTACATGATCTGTAGCGGCTGCTCGATGACGCCGGCCCACAGCAGCAGGTTGTTGATCACGCCGTAGTTGTTCATCAGGCCCATCCATGCGTACACGCGCAGCAGGAACGAGATCCAGAAGGGCAGGATGATCAGCAGCAGCAGGAGGTTGCGCGCTCGCGGGCTGGAGCGCGCGATCGCGTAGGCCATAGGGAAGCCGAGCAGCAGGCAGAAGAACGTCGCGCCGGCCGCGGTCCAGACCGACTTCAGGTAGGACAGGCCGTAGAGCTTGTCGGAGAACAGGAAGCGGTAGTTGTCCAGCGTCGCGAGCCAGCTGCCGTCCTCGCCGACCGTCGGCGTGAAGGGCGGCAGGCCGATCACCGGGTCGGAGAAGCTGATCTTGAACACGATCAGGAACGGCGCAAGAAAGAACACCAGCAGCCAGGCGTACGGGATCGCGACGGTCACCCGTTGCCAGCGCGCGCGCTTGCCGTTGCCCGTCACCGCTCCAGTACCACCGCGCTCTTCGTGTTCCACGATATGAACACGCGGTCGTCCCACTCGACGCTGTGCTCGGCGGAACGGACGCGGTTCTGCGCGCTGACCTGCACGACGCGGCCGCCCGGCAGGCGCACGCGGTACAGTGACAGGTTGCCGAAATAGCCCAGGTCCTCGACGACGCCCTCGAGGCAGGTCGTGTCGTCGTCGCCGCTCCGGTCGCGGCTGATGAAGATCTTCTCCGGGCGCACGGCCAGCGTGAGCCCGGTGCCGGGCGCGAAGTTGCCGTCCGTGTGCGCAACCAGCTCGCCGCCGGCGTCCGGGCAATGCACGCTGAGCCGGCCATTCTCCGCGGTGGCGACCGTGCCGTCGAACATGTTGATGGTGCCGATGAAGTCGGCGACGAAGCGGTCGGCGGGGTACTCGTAGACGGTGCCCGGCTTGTCTACCTGGCGAAAGCGGCCGCGGTCCATGACCGCGATACGACTCGACAGGATCATCGCCTCTTCCTGGTCGTGCGTGACGACGACGAAAGTGATGCCGAGACGATCCTGGATGCTCATCAGCTCGAACTGCGTGTACTCGCGCAGCTTCTTGTCGAGCGCCGCGAGCGGTTCGTCGAGCAGCAGCACCCGCGGCTGCTTGACCAGCGCGCGGGCGAGGGCGACGCGCTGGCGCTGCCCGCCGGACAGCTGGTCGGGCTTGCGCCCGGCGAACTGCTCGAGCTTGACCAGCTTGAGCATGTCCGCGACCCGCTCGCGGATCTCGTCCGCCGGCCGCCCGTCCTTCTTCAGCCCGTAGCCGACGTTCTTTTCCACCGTCATGTGCGGAAACAGCGCGTAGGACTGGAACATCATGTTGACCGGCCGCCGGTAGGGCGGATCGTCGGTGACGTCGCGCCCGTCGATGAGTACCCGCCCGGCGCTCGGCGCCTCGAAGCCGGCCATGATGCGCAGCAGCGTGGTCTTGCCGCAGCCGGAACCGCCGAGGATCGAGAACAGTTCGCCGGGCTGCACCGCGAGGCTGACGTCGTCGACCGCGAGGAAGTCGCCGAAGCGCTTGCTGACGTTGCGGAGTTCGATGATCGGAGCGTCGCTCTCCCGCTTGCCGTCGCTCATACGCTCCGTGGCCCCGTTCAGATGCCGCTCTTGACCCGCGCCCAGGCGCGGGTGCGCAGCCGTTCTTCCTTGGGATCCGCGGACAGCACCGGGTACATGACCCGCCAGGTGGCCTCGTCCGGGTAGATACCGGGATCGTTCAGCACGCGCGGTTTCATGAACTGCCGCGCCGTCGCGCTCGCGTTCGCGTAGTAGACGTAGTTCGAGATGTCCGCGAGCACCCGCGGGCGCAGGATGAAGTCGAGGAAGCGGTACGCGTTGTCCGTGTGCGGCGCGTCGGCCGGGATGAACATGGCGTCGACCCACAGGCCGGAGCCTTCCTTCGGCACCGTGTAATTCAGCGTGATGTCGAGGCCTGCCTCTTCGGCGCGCGCCGCGGCCTGCGCGTAGTCGCCGGACCAGCTCATCGCGACGCAGACCTCGCGGTTCGGCAGGTCGCTGATCATCTTGGAATTGCTGAAGTAGCGAATGTACGGCCGCACCAGCTTGAGCTGGGCCTCGGCTGCGGCGATGCTCTCCGCGTCCACGGCGTTCGGGTCGCGGCCGAGGTAGGCGAGCACCATCGGGAAGATGTCGGTGGGGCCGTCGAGCAGGCTCACGCCGCAGTCGGCGAGCTGTGCGACGACGGCCGGGTCGAACAGCACGTCGGCGCTGTCCATCGGGTGGTCCGGCAGCCGCGCGCGGACCATCGCCTCGTTCCAGGCGTAGCCGGTCGTGCCCCACATGTAGGGGACTGCGTACGGGATCGTCTCCGTGTAGCGCTGGGTCTGCGCGAGGATTTCCGGGTCGAGGTGGCGGAGGTTCGGCAGCCGGTCGCGGTCGATCCGCTGGAACACGCCGATCGGCGCGAGCCGCGAGGCGAACTGCGAGGAGTGCACGACGATGTCGTAGCCGCTGCCACCCGAGAGGAGCTTGACGTCGACGACCTCGGACGTGTCGTACAGGTCGTAGTTGACCTCGATGCCGGTTTCCGCCTCGAACTGCGCGATCGTGTCAGGGGCAACGTAGTCGGACCAGTTGTAGATGTTGACGACGTTCGCGCCCTCGTCGGAGTCGCCGCCCGCCACACAGCCGCCCGCCGCCAGCGCGATGCCGGCCAGCACGACGGTGCCGAGTGCCTGGCGGTCTCCCATGGCCCTGCATTTCACCACCGGCGCCGCGGGCTGACAATCGCGGCCTTACATGCCGTCGAGGCCGCGCTTCGCCAGGCCGCGGGCGATGATCAGCCGCTGGATCTCGCTGGTGCCCTCCCAGATGCGGTCGACCCGCAGCTCGCGGAAGAACCGTTCGGCCACGTTTTCCCGCATGTAGCCGCGGCCCCCGAACACCTGCACCGCGCGATCGGCAACGCGGTTGGCCATTTCCGAGGCATACAGCTTGGCGATCGAGCAACGCATGTGCAGCGAGTGCAGCGGTTCGCCGCGGTCGTGCGCGCGCGCCGCCTCGAAGGTGACCAGGCGGGCCGCCCACAGCTCCGTCACGCTGTCCGCCAGCATCGCCTGGATCGCCTGCTTGTCGGTCAGCGGCTCGCCGCCGACCAGCCGCTGCCGGGCGAAGGCCGTCGCCTCCTCGATCAGCCGCGCCGCGGCGCCGCAGCAGCGGGCCGCAATCATCAGCCGTTCGCGCCGGAACCACTCGCGCGTGTAGGCCATGTCGCCGTCGCCGCCGACCCGGTTCGCATCGGGCACGCGGACGTCGCGGAAACGGTAGGTCGGGTGGTGCGCGGCGTAGGTGTGGCTGAAGGTCGGCGTCGCGACGATCTCGATGCCGGGCGTGCCCTGGTCGACGAGGAACAGCGCCTCGCCGCCGTCCGGCAGGCGCGCCTGGAACCAGAAGAAGTCGGCCAGGTTCGCGCTGGTGACGAACCACTTCTCGCCGTTCAGCAGCCAGTCGTCGCCGTCGGCCACCGCGCTGGCCGTGAGCGCCGCGACGTCGGAGCCCGGGCCTTCCTCGGTGATCGCGTAGCAGTCGTGCTTCTCGCCGCGGGCGAGCGGCTTGACGTAGCGTTCGAGCTGCTGCTCGCTGCAGGCCTCGAGCATCCAGCGCTGCGGCTCCGCGAAGCACCAGCCGAGCGCGTTCGTGACCCGGCCGAGCTGTTCCCAGACCGCGACCTGCGCCTCGATCGACAGGGCGAGGCCGCCGTGCTCCACGGGCAGGTCCATGCGGCTGAAGCCGAGCTCGAGCGCGCGGGCCTTGTTGCGCTTCTCGAGCTCCGGGGCCAGTCGCCCTTCGTTCAGTTCCGCCTCGACCTCGTGCGGCTCGAGGTACTCGTCGGCGAAGTCGCGGGCGATGCGTCGCCACTCGCGGGCCTGCCCGGAGAGTTCGATGTCCATTCGTTCGTTCCTCGCTCTTCAGTCGAAATGCCGTGGAAAAACGGCACGCAGGTAACTCCGGACCGCCTCGAGCGCCCGGCCCCGGTCGAACTGGCGCGGGTTAACGAGGCAGGCGAGCCACTGGCCGTCGGTGAGCGCGGACAGCGCGTCGGCGACGGTCCTGGCGTCGTGCTCGTAGCCACCCTCGTCGATCACGGCCCGGCACAGGCCCTCGAGCGCCTCGCCGTACGCGCTGTCGCGCTGCTGGCAGATCTTGCGGTAGGTGGGCACGGCCTTGACCTCGCCCCAGAACGCGAACCAGACGGCCAGCTTGCGCGGCTCGCAGATCGACGGCCGCAGGTCTGTTTCCATCAGCGCCAGGATCCGTCCGGCCGGATCGGGGCCGGCGCGTTCCAGCGCCTGCTCGAAATTCTGCCGGTACTCGTCGGCGAGGTAGCGCAGGGTCTCGGCCAGCAGGTTGTCCTTGCTGTCGAAATGCAGGTTGACGATGCCCTGCGACAGCCCGGCGCTGCGAGCCACGTCCGAGAGCTTGGTGCCGCCGAGGCCGTGCTTCGAGATGCAGCGGATCGTCGCGTCGATCAGCTGCTGCCGGCGCTTCGCGCGGTTCTCGGTGCGTCTCGAGGTGCTGCTCGCTTTCGCCGCCACGGCGCCTCCTGGCGCGGCTGCCCAGTGTCCCGAGTTTGCCATAAAATGAATGGCCATTCATTCATTTTTCTGGACTCGCCGGGCCGCTTCGTGAGAAGCTACGGTTCTCGCGGCCCGCGGGAGGCTGTATGCGGTGTCTGAAAAAATCCAATAAGCATTTCCGGAAAGCCATCACGCGCCTGCCGCTCGGCGTGTCCTCGAACTTCCGCTACTGGGGCGACGACCGCACGATCTACGTCCGGCGCGGCAAGGGCGGGCGTATCTGGGACATCGACGACAACGAGTACATCGACTACCGGCTCGGCTACGGGCCGGCGATCCTCGGCTACGCGGATCCGCGCGTCGACCAGGCGGCCCGCGAGGGCATGGAAGTCGGCGGCGTGTTCGCGCTGTCCACGGAGATGGAATACGAGGTCGCCGAGCGCATCAGTCGCATGGTTCCCGCCGCCGAGCTCGTGCGCTTCTCCAACTCCGGCACCGAGGCCGTCATGGCCGCCCTGCGCATCGCCCGCGCGCACACCGGCCGCGACGGGCACATCTGCGTCGAGGGCGGCTACCACGGCGTGTTCACCGAGGTGCTCTGGTACACCGAGGTCGAGGAGTGGACGCCCGACGACGGCGATCCCGAGCTCATGCCGTTCGGCGACGGCGTTCCCGAGATCGTCAAGCCGCTGTTTCACACGGTGCCGCTAAACGATGCCGATGCCCTGGAAGCCACGCTGAAGCGGCACCAGCGCGATATCGGCGCGTTCCTCATCGAACCGATCATGGGCAATTGTTGCGGGCTGACGGCCACCCGCGAATACATCCACGCCGCGCGCGAGCTGTGCGACAAGTACGGCGTGCTGATGATCGTGGACGAGGTCAAGACCGGCTTCCGGGTCGCGAAGGGCGGCGTGCAGGAACTGCTCGACTTCAGGGCCGACATCTGCACCTTCGCCAAGGCAATCGCGAACGGCTACCCGATTTCGGTCGTTGCCGGGCGCGAGGACGTGATGCGCAACGTCGGTGACGGGGTCGTCCACGGCGGCACGTTCACGGCACACGGCGTCGCGCTCGCGGCGGCGAACCGCACGCTGCAGATCCTCGAGGAAACCGACGCGCTGGCCACGGTCGCGCGCTACGGCGCGGACCTCAAGGCCGGCCTGTCGAAGATTCTCGATGCACGCGGCATCGAGCACAGTTTCGTCGGCCACGATGCGCTGATGGGCCTGTTCTTTTCCGCCGAGGCGCCGGCCGACTACCGTGACTGGGTCAACACCGACTACGAGTTCTACGACACGATGGCGCCGGTGTTGCACGACCTCGGCATCCTGGTCGAACCGGACTCGCGCGAGCCGTGGTTTTTCTGCGAAGCCCACGATGTGAAATGCCTCGATGAAACCCTTTACAAGTTCGAGCAGGCCGTGGACATTACGATCGACAAAATTTCGGGCAGAAAGCAGGCCTGCGAAGCCTGAGCGCTGCGGTATACCGGGGGGGGGTTCTTGTCGAAAACCTATGATGCCATCGTCGTCGGCGCCGGCCACAACGGCCTGACGAACGCGGCCTTCCTCGCGAAGGCCGGGCTCGACGTGCTGTGCGTCGAGAAGAACGACTACATCGGCGGCGCCGCGGTCAGCCGCAACCTGTACGAGGACTGGATCTACTCGAACTGCTCCTACGTCTGCTCGCTGCTGCGACCCGAGATCTTCCGCGCGCTGGAGTTGCACCGCCACGGCCTGCAGGTAACGCCCTACGGCGGCGGCGTGACCTTCATGGAGAACGGCGACTACTTCGGCAACTACTGGGACCACGAGGTCCTGCACCGCGAGTACGCGCGCTTTTCGAAGCACGACGCCGACGCCTACGAACGCTACTCGGCCGACGTCATGCGGCAGTGCCGCTTCATCCGCGACACGCTGCTGCGCACGCCGCCCGACCCGACCTCGTTCCGGCCCCGCGACCTCCGCGAGCTTGCGCACATCGGCGCCAAGTTCTGGGAGATGGGCGAGGACCGGATGTACGACACGATCCGTTTCTGGACGATGAGCGTCGCCGAGTACCTCGACGAATACTTCGAGACCAACGTGATCAAGGCGGCACTCTCCGGCAGCGGCATCATCGGCACGGCCCTCGGCATTCACTCGCCGGGCACCGCGTATGTGCTGCTGCACCACTACATGGGAGACGTCGACGGCAACGTCGGCTCCTGGGGCTACGCGCGCGGCGGCATGGGTGCCGTGTCGAAATCGATCGCCGGCGCGTTCCAGGCCTTCGGCGGCGAGCTGCGCACCGATGCCGGCGTCGAGCGGATCGTCGTCGCCAACAACAAGGTCAAGGGCGTGGCCTTGACGACCGGCGAGGAGATCGACGCGCGCATCGTCGTCTCCGGCATGGACGTCAAGCGCACGTTCCTGAACTGCATGGACCGGAAGGACCTGCCCGAACCGTTCTGGAACCGCGTGAAGAACTTCAAGATCCGCGGCTCCTCCGGCAAGCTGAACATCGCGCTGGACGGGCTGCCGAGCTTCCCGGCGCTGCCGAAGGGCAGCCCGCTGCTCGACGGCGACATGCACTTCATCGACTCGATGGAGCGGATGGAGCGCGCCTACGACGACTGGAAGGCCGGCACCTGGTCGAAGGATCCCTACGTCGACATGCTGATCCCGACGATCAACGACCCGACGATGGCGCCGCCCGGCAAGCACTTCATGAGCTGCTTCGTGCAGTACTGCCCGCCGCAGATCGAGGGCCGGCCGTGGACCGACGCCGAGTGCGAGGCCTTCGGCCAGACGGTCATCGACCAGATCGCGCAGTACAGCCCGGATTTCAAGGACCTGATCCTGCACGTCGAGGTGCGCACGCCGCAGACGATCGAGGCGGAGATCGGCATCACCGAGGGCAACATTTTCCACGGCGAGCTGACGATGGACCAGCTGTTGTTCAACCGGCCGGTCCCCGGCTACGCGCAGTACCGCGCGCCGGTGGCGGGGCTGTACATGTGCGGCTCGAGCACGCACCCGGGCGGCGGCGTCATGGCCGCGCCCGGCGCCAACGCCGCGCGCGAGATCCTCGCCGACCTGAAGCGCGGCAACACGGTGCCGGAGAACTTCGGCGATGACTGACTACTACGACGCCATCGTCATCGGCGGCGGCCACAAAGGGCTGGTCTGTGCGACGCTGCTGGCCCAGGCCGGCCGCTCCGGACGCGTGCT
>CALALV010000085.1 GCA_937925605.1 uncultured Woeseia sp. | reverse complement strand
CGCGCAGAACAGGCCGTCGCGCTCCGGCTTGAAGGTCCGGTAGTTGATCGTCTCCGGCTTCTTGACCTCGCCGAAGGACCAGGAACGGATCATGTCCGGCGACGCCAGCCCGATGCGGATCGCATCGAAGTCGTCGACGGGGTTCTGGTACTTGAACAGCTTGAGAAGATCTTTCATTAGTCTGTTTCCAGTTCGATGTTGATTCCCAGCGAGCGGATTTCCTTCACGAGTACGTTGAAGGACTCCGGCATGCCGGCATCCATCTCGTGCTCGCCGTCGACGATGTTCTTGTACATCTTCGTACGGCCCTGCACGTCGTCCGACTTGACCGTCAGCATTTCCTGCAGCGTGTAGGCGGCGCCGTAGGCCTCGAGCGCCCAGACCTCCATCTCGCCGAAGCGCTGGCCGCCGAACTGCGCCTTGCCGCCCAGCGGCTGCTGCGTGACGAGGCTGTAGGGTCCGGTCGAGCGCGCATGCATCTTGTCATCCACGAGGTGGTTGAGCTTCAGCATGTACATGTAGCCCACCGTCGTCTCGCGGTCGAACTGCTCGCCGGTGCGGCCGTCGATCAGCCGCGCCTGGCCGGACTCCGGCAGGTCGGCGAGCTTCAGCAGCGCCTTGATCTCGTCTTCGTTCGCACCGTCGAAGACCGGGGTCGCCGTCGGCACGCCGCTCACGAGGTTCCTCGCCAGCTCGACGACTTCCTCGTCGTTGAGCGACTTGATGTCCTCGCTGCGGCCGCCGGTCTTGTTGTAGATGTCCTCGAGGAAACCGCGGATCTTCGCGATCGATTCCTGCGCGCGGAGCATCCTGCCGATCTTGTTGCCGAGGCCCTTGGCCGCCCAGCCGAGGTGCGTCTCGAGCACCTGGCCGACGTTCATGCGCGAGGGCACGCCGAGCGGGTTCAGCACGATGTCGACCGGGGTGCCGTCTTCCGTGTACGGCATGTCTTCCACCGGCACGATTGTCGAGATGACGCCCTTGTTACCGTGGCGGCCCGCCATCTTGTCGCCCGGCTGGACGCGGCGCTTGACGGCCAGGTAGACCTTGACCATCTTCAGCACGCCCGGGGCGAGGTCGTCGCCCGCGGTGATCTTGGCCTTTTTCTCGTCGTAGCGGCGGTCGAACTCGGCCTCCTGCGCCTTCAGGCGTTCGGCCGAACGCTCGAGCTGCTCGTTCGCCTCGTCGTTCTTCAGGCGAATCTCGAACCACTTCTCGCGCGGAACTTCCTCGAGGTAGCCCTTGGTGATCTTGGAACCGCTCTTCAGCTTGTTCGGACCGCCCTGCGCCACCTTGCCGATCAGCATCTTCTCGACGCGCTGGTAGATGTCCTCCTCGAGGATGCGCAGCGTGTCGTCGAGGTCCTTGCGGACGCTCGCCAGCTCGGACTTCTCGATCGACAGCGCGCGCGCGTCCTTCTCGACGCCGTCGCGCGTGAACACCCGGACGTCGATGACCGTGCCGTCCATGCCCGGCGGCACACGCAGGGACGTGTCCTTAACGTCCGAGGCCTTCTCGCCGAAGATCGCACGCAGCAGCTTCTCTTCCGGCGTCAGCTGGGTCTCGCCCTTCGGCGTGACCTTGCCGACCAGGATGTCGCCGGCCTTGACCTCTGCGCCGATGTAGGCGATGCCCGACTCGTCGAGCTTCGCCAGCGCGGCGTCGCCGACGTTCGGGATGTCGGCCGTGATGTCCTCCGAACCGAGCTTGGTGTCGCGCGCGACGCAGGACAGTTCCTCGATGTGAATCGTCGTGAAGCGGTCTTCCTGCACGACCCGCTCCGAGATCAGGATCGAGTCCTCGAAGTTGTAGCCGTTCCACGGCATGAACGCGACCAGCAGGTTCTGGCCCAGCGCCAGCTCGCCCAGGTTCGTGGACGGGCCGTCGGCCAGCACGTCACCCTTGGCGATCTGGTCACCGGCATGCACCAGCGGCCGCTGGTTGATGCAGGTATTCTGGTTCGAGCGCGTGTACTTGGTCAGGTTGTAGATGTCGACGCCGGACTCCAGCGGGCCGGTCTCGTCGTCATTGACGCGCACGACGATGCGCGACGCGTCGACCGAGTCGACCACGCCGCCGCGCTTCGCGACGACCGTCACGCCCGAGTCGACCGCGACGGCGCGCTCCATGCCGGTGCCGACCAGCGGCGCCTCGGAGCGCAGCGTCGGCACGGCCTGGCGCTGCATGTTCGAGCCCATCAGCGCGCGGTTCGCGTCGTCGTGCTCGAGGAAGGGAATCAGCGACGCCGCGACCGAGACGATCTGGCGCGGCGACACGTCCATGTACTGGATCGTCGACGGGTCGGCCAGCGAGAACTCGTTCTGGTGGCGTACCGAGACGAGGTCGGCCGTGAAGCGGCCCTTGTCGTCCAGCTCGGAGTTCGCCTGCGCGATGACGTAGTTCGACTCCTCGATCGCGGACAGGTACTCGATCTCGGTGGTCGCCTTGCCGTTCTCGACCTTGCGGTACGGCGTCTCGAGGAAGCCGTACTGGTTGGTGCGGGCGTAGACGGCCAGCGAGTTGATCAGGCCGATGTTCGGGCCTTCCGGGGTCTCGATCGGGCAGACGCGACCATAGTGCGTCGGGTGCACGTCGCGCACTTCGAAGCCCGCACGCTCGCGCGTCAGGCCGCCGGGGCCGAGCGCGGACACGCGCCGCTTGTGCGTGACCTCGGACAGCGGGTTGTTCTGGTCCATGAACTGCGAGAGCTGCGAGGAGCCGAAGAACTCCTTGACGGCCGCGGCGACCGGCTTCGCGTTGATCATCTCCTGCGGCATCAGGCCCTCGGTCTCGGCCTGCGTCAGGCGCTCCTTGACCGCGCGCTCGACGCGCACGAGGCCGACGCGGAAGGCGTTCTCGGCCATCTCGCCGACCGAACGCACGCGGCGGTTGCCGAGGTGGTCGATGTCGTCCACCGAGCCGTGGCCGTTCCTGATGTCCACGAGCGTGCGCAGCACGTCGAGGATGTCGTCCTTGTCGAGCACGCCCGAGCCCTCGGACGTGTCGCGGCCGACGCGGCGGTTGAACTTCATGCGGCCGACCGACGACAGGTCGTAGCGGTCCGGGTTGAAGAACAGGTTCTGGAACAGGTTCTCGGCCGCTTCCTTGGTCGGCGGCTCGCCCGGGCGCATCATGCGGTAGATTTCCACCAGCGCCTCGAGACGCGTCGTCGAGGGGTCGATCTTCAGCGTGTTCGAGATGTAGGCGCCGTGATCGAGATCGTTCACGTACAGCGTGCGGATGTGCTCGACCTTGGCTTCGATCAGCTTCGCGATGAGCTCTTCGGTCAGGTCGTCGTTGGCCGCAGCCAGCAGCTCGCCGGTTTCGGTGTCGACCACGTCGTGCGCGAGGACCTTGCCCTCGAGGTACTCGGCCGGGACGACCAGGTCCGTTGCCTTGGCGTTCTCCATGTCACGGACGTGCTTCGCCGTGATGCGGCGACCTTCCTCGACGATGACCTTGCGGCCCAGCTTGATGTCGAAGATCGCGGTTTCGCCGCGCAGGCGCTCGGGCACGAGGCCCATGCGGATCTCCTTCTCCGACAGGTAGAAGTCGTTCGTGTCGAAGAACAGGTCCAGCATTTCCTCGTTCGACAGGCCGAGTGCGCGCATGATGATCGTCACCGGCAGCTTGCGCCGACGGTCGATGCGGGCGAACACGCAGTCTTTCGGGTCGAACTCGAAGTCAAGCCAGGACCCGCGGTACGGGATGATGCGCGCCGAGAACAAGAGCTTGCCCGAGGAATGGGTCTTGCCCTTGTCGTGGTCGAAGAACACGCCCGGGGAGCGGTGCAGCTGCGAGACGATGACGCGCTCGGTGCCGTTGATGACGAAGGTGCCGTGATCGGTCATCAGCGGCATCTCGCCCAGGTAGACCTCCTGCTCGCGGATGTCCTTGACCGGCTTCGGCGTGCCGCTCGCGTCCTTGTCGTAGATCACGAGGCGGACTTTGACGCGGATCGGCGCGGCGAAGGTGAGGCCGCGCATCTGGCATTCCTTGACGTCGAATACCGGCTCGCCGAGGCGGTAGCTCACGTACTCGAGCGCGGCATTGCCCGAGTAGCTGACGATCGGGAAGACCGTCTGGAACGCGGCGTGCAGGCCGACGTCTTCGCGCTGATCCTCGCTGCAGTCGAGCTGCAGGAATTTGCGGTACGAATCCAGCTGGATCGACAACAAATACGGCACGTTCAGGATCGTCGGCCGCTTGCCGAAGTCCTTGCGGATGCGCTTCTTCTCGGTGAATGAGTAGGCCATTCGAGATTACCCTTAGCGTTGCGGGGTGACTGGTCCGGCTGCCCGGCTGCCGCGTCCGGCGGTCACACCCTGTCTGGTCACGTCTGTCTGCTGCACGCTTCGCAGTCGCTCAGCCCGGTAACGGGCTGGCCACCGCGTCTTGCTGTTCGAGCGTTGCGCGCTCCGCGGCCTCACGGCCGCGAAACGCGCAGACGCAGGCAAGCAGCCGGGCGGGTTGCCCCGCCGGCTGCCTGTCGTCCTGCATCGAAGTTCGAGCGGTCGATTTACTTGAGCTCGACGCTCGCGCCGGCTTCTTCAAGCTGCTTCTTGAAGTTCTCGGCGTCTTCCTTCGATGCGCCTTCCTTGATCGTCGAAGGGGCACCCTCGACGGCGTCCTTGGCTTCCTTGAGGCCGAGGCCGGTGATGGCACGGACCGCCTTGATGACGGCAACCTTGTTGCTGCCGAAGCTGGTCATTACCACGTCGAACTCGTCCTTCTCCTCGGCGGCGGCTGCCGCGTCACCACCGGCCGCGCCAGCGGCTGCGACGGCGACCGGAGCGGCCGCGGACACGCCCCACTCTTCCTCGAGCATCTTGACGAGCTCGACGACTTCCATGATGGGCTTCGCGCTCAGTTCCTTGAGCAGGTCTGCATTTGACATTGCCATTTCGATACTTCCTCGATTATTTCCTGAATCAGTGAAAACGATACGGACCGCGGGTCAGGCCGCTTCCTGCTGGCCACGCGCGGACAGCGTCCGGGCGAGCATCGCAGGGGGTTCGGCCAGCGTGCGTACCAGCTTGGACATCGGTGCCATGAAGACACCCAGCAGCATTGCGCGCGCCTGGTCCAGCGTCGGCAGGTCGGCGAGCTTCCCGAGCTCGCTGGCCTCCATCAGCTGGCCACCGGCGGACAACGACACGGCCTTCAGAGCTTCGTGCTCCTTGGCGAAGTCCTTGATTACCCTGGCAGCGGCACCCGGATCCTCTTTGGCGAACGCGAGTAGCAACGGTCCCTTGAGCGTATCTTTCATACACTCGAACTCGGTGCCCTCGATGGCACGGCGCGCCAGCGTGTTCTTGACGACACGCAGGTACACCCCGGCGTTGCGCGCTTCCTTGCGCAGCGCCGTCATCTCGGAAACGGTCAGACCCCGGTACTCCGCCGCAACGGCAGAGAGGGATGAGCCCGCAACCGCGTTCACCTCTTCGACAAGTGCTTTCTTGTCTTCGAGTCTCAGTGCCATGAATTACTCCTGGCTTACGGTCACTCCAACCGGATGACAATCCTCGTCATCCGCCCTGTTCCGGCTTCGCAGTAGCCAGTGGCCCCTGCTCCGCCGTGGAGCGGCTCGCGCCGCCCCGGGTTGTCGACAACGGTGACCGTGCACCGGATTGCTCCGATTCAGGTAACACCATCTGCGCAGGCTTTATCGATTAAGAGCTCCCCGTTGGAGGCGCTCGCCTGCGGTCTTCGACGATCGGCCGGTCGCCCGGCCGGCTGGCCTGCCGCGAGTCGGGTAGTGCCCTCGCGACCGGCTAACTCTGTTGCGGCCTAGCCCTCGAGGCTGGCCTGGTCCACCGACACGCCGGGCCCCATCGTCGAGGACACGGTGAGTCGCTTCAGGTACTGCCCTTTCGACGACGCCGGCTTGGCCTTGCGCAGGTCCGCCAGCAGCGCGTTCAGGTTCTCCTTCAGGAGCGGCAGGTCGAAATCGGCGCGGCCGATCGGCGCGTGCACGATGCCCGCCTTGTCGGTCCGGTAACGCACCTGGCCGGCCTTCGCGTTCTTCACGGCCGTCTCGACATCCGCCGTCACGGTGCCGACCTTCGGGTTCGGCATCAGGCCGCGCGGGCCGAGGATCTGGCCGAGCTGGCCGACGACCCGCATGGCGTCCGGCGTCGCGATCACGACGTCGAAGTCCATCTTGCCGCCCTTGACCTCGGCCGCGAGGTCGTCGAAGCCGACGATGTCGGCGCCGGCGGCCTTCGCCTTGTCGGCATTCTCGCCCTGCGCGAACACGGCGACCCGCACGGTCTTGCCCGTGCCGTGCGGCAGCACGGTGGAGCCGCGCACTACCTGGTCGGATTTGCGCGGGTCGACGCCGAGGTTCACGGCGACGTCGATGGACTCCGGGAACTTCGCCGTGGCGAATTCCTTGACCAGCGCCAGCGCGTCATCGAGCGCGTACGCGGTGGTCGGCGATACTTTTTCGCGCCATGCCTTGCGGCGCTTGCTGAGACCGGCCATCAGCTGACCCCCTCTACGTCGATACCCATGCTCCGCGCCGTGCCCGCAATCGAGCGCACCGCCGCGTCCATGTCGGCCGCGGTCAGGTCCGGCATCTTGGTCGTTGCGATCTCCTCGAGCTGCGCCCGGGTCACCTTGCCGACCTTCTTCGTGTTCGGCGTGCCGGAACCGCTCTTGATGCCAGCCGCCTTGCGCAGCAGCACCGCCGCGGGCGGCGTCTTCGTGACGAACGTGAAGCTGCGGTCGTTGTAGACCGTGATCACGACCGGGATCGGCAGCCCCGGCTCGGTGCCCTGCGTCTCGGCGTTGAACGCCTTGCAGAACTCCATGATGTTGACGCCGTGCTGGCCCAGTGCGGGACCGACAGGCGGCGACGGATTCGCCTGGCCTGCAGGCACCTGCAGCTTGATGTAGCCAGTTACTTTCTTGGCCATGTTGATGTCTCCCCGGGTGCAAACGCCGTGTCAGGGCTCCCCGTCAATGTTTCGCTTCGGTGACCCTCGCGGGCCATCGAAGCACTCGCTCTCAAAGCCGATCCGTTCCGATCGACAACCGCCGGGTCCGACTTCGGACTCCGCCGATGTAAGTAATCACTGGCGCCGAAGGCGACCAGTGCATTACGAATAGAACCTCTAGCCCTTCTCTACCTGGCTGAAATCAAGCTCAACCGGCGTGGACCGGCCGAGGATCTGCACCGCA
Source organism: uncultured Woeseia sp. (assembly GCA_937925605.1). Taxonomy (GTDB): domain Bacteria; phylum Pseudomonadota; class Gammaproteobacteria; order Steroidobacterales; family Woeseiaceae; genus Woeseia. The sequence continues at coordinate 1,325 of CALALV010000085.1, read as the reverse complement.
ACCTGCAAGCGCGACTTCTCGTAGTTGACCTTCTCGACAACGCCCGAGAAATCGTTGAACGGCCCGTCGATGACCCGCACGACCTCGCCCGGCTCGAACAGCACCTTCGGCCGCGGCTTGTCGGCGCCTTCCTGCACTCGCTGCAGGATCGTGTCGGCTTCCTTCTGCGTGATCGGTGCGGGCCGGTCACTAGAGCCGCCGATGAACCCGAGCACCTTCGGCACTTCCTTGACGAGGTGCCAGGTCTCGTCGTCCATCACCATTTGCACGAGGACGTAGCCGGGGAAGAACTTGCGCTCGCTGCGACGCTTGGCGCCTTCCTTCATCTCGACCACTTCCTCGGTCGGCACCAGGATCTCGCCGAACTTGTGCTCGAGCCCGGCAAGCTTGATGCGCTCTTTCAGCGACTGCTTCACCTTGTGCTCGAAGTTCGAGTACGCGTGCACGATGTACCAGCGCAGGCCCGGGTCCTTCTCTTCCTGGATTGCCTCGGCCATCACGAACCCACCAGCGTGCGCGTGATCCACAGGAGCAGCGAGTCGAGGCCCCAGAAGAACAGCGCCATGATCAGCGTGAAAATGAACACCGCGATCGCCGTCTGCGTGGTCTCCTGGCGGGTCGGCCAGACGACCTTGCGGATCTCGACGCGCGAGCCCTGCACGAATACGCGCAGGCGCTTGCCCTGGGTGCTGGTCATCGCGATGCCGAGGCCCGCGCCCAGGCCGCCGAGCACCATCAGCACGCGCAGCGGCAGGGAAACTTCCACGTAGTAGTAGTATCCGAACAGGCCGCCCACGAGCGCGCCTGCCGCGATCAGCAGTTTCAGCACGTCGAGCGCGCCGCTCTGCTCTGTTTCCGTCGTCGTTGCCATCTTGTCCGTCTGTGTGCCGGCCGGCGAGCCGCCCGGTTCCGTTTCCAGCAGCAAAGCCGGCACGCTCGCGCGTCCGGCTTGCTGGTCATGACGGGCGCCGTTTCGAGCCCCCGCCGAAGCTGGCAGGCCAGGAGGGAATCGAACCCCCAACCTGCGGTTTTGGAGACCGCCGCTCTGCCAATTGAGCTACTGGCCTAGTTAAAAAGGATGCCGCTCCAAACGCCACCGGGGCGTCATGGTTCGTAGCTACCGCACCGCCTCCGCAGTCACGCCAAAGTCGCCGCGTGACCGCAGTCCGGGCCGTCCATCGCGTTCCCCTTCCTCCAAACGAAGGGTCCGCGGTAAGAAGAAACCGGCGGCGGGCCTCGCGAGGCCCGCCGCCGCACTCGTTACTCGATGATCTTCGCGACGACGCCGGCGCCGACGGTGCGGCCACCCTCGCGGATCGCGAAGC
>CALALV010000084.1 GCA_937925605.1 uncultured Woeseia sp. | reverse complement strand
TCTCTCGCTGCTCGTCAGCCCGGCATGTCTTACCGTGCGGTTGCCCGCGGCGCGGCAACCTGGTGGTCGAGGTGGAAGGGTTGGAGCATGTGACGCCGGGGATTCCGGTGGCGTATCTCGATCGTCTCACCATCGCCGCCGGCCGGCTCGCCGCCCAGCTCGATAACGTCACCAGCGTGGCGCTGCTGGTGCACCTGTTCGCCTGCGGCTTCGAGGGCACCGCCTTCTTCACCGCGCAGGAGGAGGCGGGCCGCAGTTGGCGGTTCCTGCTGGAGTGGTTCCACCGCTTCGACCGCGCCACCAACCGCTTGCTCGTGCTCGATACCAGCCCGTATCCCGATGCGGCCGCCGCCGATGCGCAAGACCTGGTGCTGCGGCAACGCGATGCCTCCGCTCAGTTCGATCCGCCGATGGTGGAGTTCCTGGAAGATCGCTGCCGGGCGCTCAACATCCGGCATAACTTCAAAGACCAACTGCTCGAAGCGCAGAACCAGGAGCGTGCGAAGCAAGGGCTCGCGCCGCGCTCGCTGGGCCGCACGGAGTTGGGGAGGTTGATTGTCGCCTCGCATGGCGGCGTAACCGGGGCCACCATTCAGCTTCCTACCACCGGCTACCACACTGCCGCCGAGAGCGTCTCGTTCGACAGCGTCCGCGCACTGTTGGGGTTGCTGGAGGAGTTGTTGTAGCGCGCAATGTTGAAGCCACGAGGCTACCCGCCTAAGCCGTTTCCGCTTCATCGAGCCCGAGTTCGGCGATCATGGCTTCGCGAATCTTGAACTTCTGAATCTTGCCCGTGACGGTTTGCGGGAAGGCGTCGACGAACCGCACGTACCGCGGCGTTTTGTAGTGGGCGAGTTTGCTGCGGCAGAATTCGCGCACCTCCTCCTCGGTAAGTTCCGAGCCGGGGCGGAGCTTGATCCAAGCGCAGAGTTCCTCGCCGTATTTCGGATCGGGCACTCCCACCACGGCCGATTGCTCAACCGCCGGGTGCGTGAAGAGAAACTCCTCAATCTCCCGCGGATAGATGTTCTCGCCGCCGCGGATCACCAATTCCTTGATCCGCCCCGTGATGCGGTAGTAACCATCGGCCTGACGGAGCGCCAAATCGCCCGTGTGGAGCCAGCCTTCGGCATCGATCGCTTCGCTGGTCGCCTCGGGCTGGCCGTAGTAGCCGAGCATCACGCCGTGGCCGCGAGCGCAGAGTTCGCCGGATTTGTTTTCGCCAAGCTCCGCGCTGCTCGCCGGATCGACGATTTTCACTTCCACACCGGGCAGCGGCCGGCCGACCGTTTGCACGCGGAGTTCAAGCGGGTCTTCGGTCCGCGTTTGGGTGATCACGGGCGAGGCTTCGGTTTGGCCGTAGGCGATGGTCACTTCGCTCATGTGCATTTCGCTCACCACCCGCCGCATCACCTCAATGGGGCAGGGGCTGCCGGCCATGATTCCCGTGCGGAGCGATTCCAGGTTGCAGGCCGCACGGGATGGATCGCCAAGCATGGCGATGAACATCGTGGGCACGCCGTACAGGGCCGTGGCCCGTTCACGATCGACCGCGGCCAGCGTCGGTCCCGGTGCAAAGTGGGGCGCGGGAACAATCACCGCGGCGCCGCTGGCGACCGCGGCCAGGTTTCCCATGACGCAACCGAAGCAATGGTAGAACGGCACGGGAACGGCGATGCGATCTTGCTCCGTGAGCCGTTGGCAGGCGCCCACGAAGTAGGCGTTGAGCAGCAGGTTGCGGTGGCTCAGCATGGCCGCCTTGGGAAAGCCGGTGGTTCCCGAGGTGTACTGAATGTTGATCGGATCGAGCGGCCCGAGTTCCGCGGTGTGCGGTGGGAGCGGAGCATCGTCGTCCTCGCCGCCGGCGGCAAGCAGTTCCACCCAGCCATTCATTCCCGGCGCGGGGGATTCACTGATCGCCACCACCCGTTCAAGCCGCGGAAACGCTTCGCTCCGCAGGCGGCCCGGTTCGCAGTTTGCGAGTTCGGGGCAAACCTCAGCGAACAGTTCGAAGTATTCCGAGGACTGGAGCCGTGCGATGAGTGACCGCGCGCGGCCGTTGCTCTGCTGGAGCCCGTAGGCGAGTTCGTAGGGCCGGTAAGCCGGGTTGATGTTCACCAACACCGCGCCGAGTCGCGCGGCGGCGAGTTGCAGGAGCACCCACTCCGGGACGTTAGTGGCCCACAGTGCCAGGTGATCGCCCCGGCCGAGTCCCCAGGCGGCTAGGCCGCGGGCTGTGCGGCGGGTGAGAATTTCGAGTTCGGCCCAGTTCCAGCGAACGCCCGGCTCGGCGAACACAAAGGCATCGCGCCCAGGGAAACGAGCGGCGGTCGCTTCGAGGGCCTGTCCGATAGTCAGGCCATCGACCCACGGGGTATTCGGGGAATTCGGCATCGCATCCGCCTCGCGCGCAGGGAATCACTCAGCCGCCGCCTCTTCCACCATTCTCGGCGGTTTGGCGTGAAAAGGCAAAAGCGGGGCGCCGAGCATGCGCCGACCGGCCGCGGAGTTACTCCCAGAACGGCTGCTTCATGAAAGCGGCGATGGGAATGAACACCAGCAGCGGGGCGAAGGCGGCGAGCGAGGCGGGAATGAGCACGTGGTTGCCGAGGAACTGGGCCACCATGGCCACGCCGTAGTAGGCCGCCACCAGCAGCAGGCTCGAACCGGCCACCAGAAACACGTTGCGGTTTTCGCGCGAGAGCACCAGTGGAAGCCCGAGCATGACGAGTGTCATATCGAGCAACGGCTTGAGCAGGCGGAGATAGAAGCGGACGCGCACATCGGGCCCGTATCCGCCGAGCGGGTTCCGCAGCGCCGCGAACAGTTCCGGTGTGGAGGCGAACTCCATCTGTGCCCGGCCCTCCACCATTTGCGTGAAGGAGAGGTGGCTCACGATGAACAGCTCATCGTCCTCGAGCGCCTCGATATCGCGCGGGCTGTAGATCACCGTCTTGCCGCGGAGCGCGGCGGAAGGCCGTTCCGCTAAGTTCTCGGGCCGCGTTACGCCGCGGAGTTTGAAGCCGGCCGGGCGGCCCTCGGCGGCCGGTTCCCACACCGCTTCCTTGGCGGCCAGTTGGTGGCCGTAGCCTTCAATCTCGGCGGGGAGGCTGATGCGTGGTTCGGCGAGCAGGCGTTCGCCCGGCACGGCGGGGCGGGCGCTGATCCGCATGCCGGTGAGCCGATCGTACTCGGGATACACGGGCTGCTCCGCCTGGCCGAGCCAGTTCTGCGCGTTGCGCGTGAGTTGATGTTTGAACTGTGGCAGCACGAATTCGCGGTTGGCGACCGCCAAGAGGCTTACCGTGAGCACGCCGCCTAGCAGCGGAACCACCACCCGTTTCTTGGCGATGCCGGCGGCCGCGAGCGCCGTGAGTTCGTTGGTCCGCACGAGCCAGGTGAGGGTGAACAGCACGGCTACGAGCGAGAGGAGGCCGCTCACGCGATCGAAAAACGTGAGGGCCCGCGGGCCGTAGTAATCGAGCAGCACCTTGTGCAGGCCGCCGCTCTGTTTGCCGTAGGAGAGAAACTCCTCGAGGTTGTTGAAGGCGTCGATCACCATGTAGAGCCCCACGAGGCTCAAGAAACAGATGAGAAGCACCTTCACAAAGAGCCGCAGGAGATAACGATCGATCAGGCCCATGGCGGCTCGCGAACGGAACGGGGCGTTAGGTTAATCGGGTCCACAGGCCCGCAGGGCGCGGGCCAGCGCGGCGATTCCCTCGGCGATCCGCTCGCACGATTGCACGCCGAAGCTGAGGCGGAGCGTGTTCGGGCGGACGGCCTCCCCCGCCGAGGGGTAACAAAACTGCCCGGGAACGTAAAACATTCCCTCCTTTACGGCCAGATCGAAAAGTCGGCCGGCCGGGCCGGCATCGCACCCTTCGGGGAGCCGGAGCCAGAGATAAAGCCCGCCGGTGGGCGGTTCCCAGGAAACTCCGGGCAGGCCCCGCAGGTGCTCCTCGGCGGCCGCCAGCATGGCCTCCATCTTTAGACGGTACGTGGCCCGCAATTGTTCGACGTGCGGCTCAAATAATCCCAAATCGAGCACCTCGGCCATGAGGTGCTGGCTGAAATTGGGGGAGCCGAAATCGATATTCCCCTTCAAATCGCACACCGGGGCAACCAGTTCGCCGGGCAGAATCCCCCAGCCTACGCGGATTCCCGGGCTGAACGATTTGGAAAAAGTCTCCGCCACCACCACATGCTCGCCGCGGGGGTCGAGCTTGCGGAGCGAGGGAATGTCGTCACTCGTGTAGCGAAGTTGGCGGTAGGCGGCGTCTTCAATGAGATAGATGTGCTGCCGCGAACTCCAGCGGCGGACGACCTCGAGAATTTCCCCTTTCCGCGCGAGCGGCATGGTGACGCCGGCCGGATTATCGAAGTACGAAACGAGGTAGACCGCCTTCACCCGCTCAAGCTCTCCCCGCCGCTCGAAGTAGGTGAGGGCTTCTTCGAGCGCCTCGGGGATCATCCCCTGCGAATCGACGGCCACTCCGAACGGCTGGGCTTCCAGGTTGAGCAGCGTGCCGAGGAACACGAGATAGCTCGGCGCGGCGCAGAGCACCACATCGCCCGGGTTGCAGAGGCACTCTGCCAGGAGGTGCAGCAGTTGGTTGCTGCCGGCGGTGAGCACGAGATCGTCGAGATCGAGTTCCGAGTCGTGAACGCTCAAGCCATCGGCCGCGAGCGCGCGGGCCAGCAGTTGTTCGCGGAGCAGCGGGTAGCCGGGCGTGGTGGCGTACGGGAGAGACCGGCGGGCGGCCGGTTGATCGGCGAAGATGCCCGCGAGCCCGGCGCGGGTGGCCTGCGTCCGTTGCTCCGTTCTCTCCCCGCGCGTCGGGCGCGACGCGTCGTGCGGCTCGCGCGGCGGAGTCGACGGCTGCTAGATCGTCTCGGGCTCGCCGGAGCTGTTCTTCCGGCTCGACGGCGAGCGCCTGCTCAGCCGGCCGATGAAGGGCACGGCCGCGCGCGGCCTGACCGACGAGGATGACCGGGCGCGGCGCACGGCGCTCGCGAACTCCGCCAAGGACCGCGCCGAGAACGTCATGATTGCCGACATGATCCGCAATGACATGGGACGCGTCGCGCGGCCGGGATCCGTGCGCGAGGAGGCGCTGTACGCGATCGAGAAGTACCCGACGGTCTGGCAGGCGACGTCGACGATCAGCGCGTCCACCGCGGCGCCGGTCAGCGACATCTTCGCCGCGATGTTCCCCTGCGCGTCGATCACCGGCGCGCCGAAGGTTGCGAGCATGGCGCTGATCCGCGAGCTCGAGCGCTCGCCGCGCGGCGTCTACACGGGCGCCATCGGTTTCCTCGCGCCCGGCCGGCAGGCGACCTTCAGCGTCGCGATCCGCACCGCGCTCGTCGAGCGCGGCGGCCGCGCGACCTACGGCGTGGGCGGGGGCATCGTCTGGGATTCCGGCGCGCGCGCCGAGTACGCGGAATGCCGCGCGAAGGCGGACGTGCTGCGGCACGCCGCGCCGGCGGCGGGCTTTCGCCTGCTGGAAACGCTGCGCTGGGACCGCGAGGCCGGGTTCGCGCTGCTCGAACGGCATCTCGCGAGGCTCGCCGCCTCGGCCGGCTACTTCGACTTCCGCTGCGACCTCGCCGCGGTGCGCCGGGCGCTGGAGACCGCGGTCGAGGCGCTGCCGGGTCCAAGCTGCCGGGTGCGCCTCGAGCTCGCGCGCGACGGCCGGGCGGTCGTCACGACACAGGCACTCGCGGCCGCGGCGCCCGCCGGGCCGCTGCGCGTACGCCTCGCGCGCGAGCCCGTGGCCGCCGACGACCTGCGGCTCTTTCACAAGACTAGCGACCGCCGCGTCTACGAGCGCGCGCGGGCCGGCCTGCCGGACTGCGACGACGTGCTGCTCTGGAACCGCGACGGCCTGGTCACCGAGTCGACGATCGCGAACCTGCTGTGCCGCTTCGGCCGCGAGTGGGTCACGCCGCGGGTCTCGGCCGGACTGCTGCCCGGCACGCTGCGCGCGGAGCTGATCGCGAGCGGCGAGATCGCCGAGCGGCCGATCCGCGTCGCCGAGCTCGCGGGCGCCGACGAAATGCAGCTCGTCAACTCGGTGCGCGGCCGCAGGCCCTGCGAGCTGGTCGGCGAAAACCTGCCGCGCGCCGTCGGCGGCTGAGCCCGCCGCTACTGGTGGTCGCGCGGAATCTCGCGCCGCCAGTGTTTCTCGCGCAGCAGCTCGCCGTTCTCGTACAGGCGGCGCGTGTAGCGGTAGTAAAAGGTCTCCCGGTCGCTCGAGAAGTCGAGGCTGGACTCCCAGCGCAGCCTGCGGTTCGCGAGCTCGACGTCGAACGAATGTTCGCCGCGCACGGAGGCCGTCGCGGGATCGCCGTCGGACGCCCGGTGCTCGATGCGTTCCTGCCAGCGCTCGCGTCCCCACGGGTAGGCCGACTCGCTCGCATTGCCGGCGGTGACCAGCGCCTCGCCGCTGCGCGGGTCGCGCGTGATCGCCGCGATCTCGCCGTAGCCCGACGCGTTGCCGCTGTCGAGCGTCGCGTATCCCGGTAATTCCGGGCCGGGCGCCGGCGGCAGGAAGTCCGGGCGTCGCTCGTCGCCGGCCGGCGGCACGACGGGCAGCGTGAGCCGCGCCGCGTGCTCGCCGCCGATCGCGAGCGTCGTCGTCATCGGGTACGGCGTCGGCCAGAACATCGGCCACTGCGCGTTGCCGATCGACAGCCGGATACGGTGGCCCTTCGGGAACACCCAGGACGTGAAGTGCATCTCGACGTCGAGGTCGAAGGGCTCGCCGGGTTCGATCGCCGCGGGCGCGCGGGCGGAGTGCCGGTGCGTGCCGTTGAAGCCGGCGCCGGTCACGAGCGTCACGCGCCCGTCCGGCGCCACGTCGTTCAGCCGCACGAACCAGTTTGCCTGCGGCGCGTCGGCGCTGACGCGCATGGCGACCCGCGGCAGGCCGAGAATCTCGGTGTCCGCGGCGAGCGGCGCGCTGTCGTAGACGAGACTGTAGGCGTCGGTAGGCCGCTGGTCGTGCGCGACGTCGCCCCACCACATGACCGGGCCGCCGGCCTCGACGCCCTGCGCGGCGTGGTAGCGCAGCCGGTGGATGGCCGCTGCCGGCACGCCCGGGGCGAGCGCGCGGCCCGGCTGCGCGTACAGCACGCGCTCCTCGCCGCGCTCGAGCGGCCAGCCGTCCTCCCAGCGCCAGTAGCCCGGCACCGTGTCCAGCGCCGCGTCGGGCGGATGCCACTCGCGCACGTAGACCGCGAGCCGCGGCTCGTCGAGGATGCCGTTGTCGATGCCTTTCAGCCAGTAGTCGAACCAGCGCACGGCCTCGCGCCGCCACTCGATGCCCGGGTGCGGCCAGGGCTCGTGCGGGAACGCGTGCGTCCAGGGCCCGATCAGCGCCTTCTGCGGCGCGCCGTCGACGTTCGCGAGCATGCGCGGCAGGCTGTCGCGGTAGCCGTCGTACCAGCCGCCGACGTGGTAGGCCGGGACGCGCAGGTCGGCGTAGCGGTCGCGGGCCGACGCGCGGTCCCAGAAAGGCCCGTCGCGCTGCTCGGCCTTGTAGGTCAGCATCCACGGCTCGGTGTCGAAGCGGTTCTCGAAGTAGGCCTCGTCGATGACGTAATCCGGTGCTCCCGGGCGCGCGTTGTCGAGGTCCTGGCTCATCTCCCAGGAGTCGACGTGCAGGATGCCGTCGATGTAGTGGACGTCGTCCTGGTACAGGTCCTCGGTCGCGTCGACCGGCACGATCGCCGCGAGCGCCGGCGGCCGGCGCAGCGCGAGCTGGATGGCATTGAAGCCGCCCCAGGAAATGCCGAACATGCCGACCCTGCCGCTCGACCAGGGCTGGCTGGCGAGCCAAGCGATGACTTCCTCGCCGTCATCGAGCTCGATGTCCGAGTACTCGTGCGGAACGAGCCGGCCCTCGCTGCGCCCGGTGCCGCGGATGTCGACGCGTGCGACCGCGTAGCCCTGCGCGACGAAGTACGAGTACAGCCGGTGATTGCGCGCCCGCGACTCGTCCTTGCGGTACGGCAGGTACTCGAGCAGCACCGGGTGCCGCGCGTCGGCGGCGCGCCCGGCCGGCAGGTACAGGTCCGCTGCGAGGCAGACCCCGTCGGCGAGGCAGATGCGTTCGTCGCTGCGGCGCATGCCGTCGCGCACGAGTTCGTCGGCGCCGGCCTGCAGGAAGACGGCGACGAGTACGACGGTCAGCGACACTACATGGCGCATGCGGATTCCTTGCGCGGGACACGGCTACGCTAGCAGAGCGCCTGCGGCGCTGCCGCGGCAACCCACGGGATGAAACGGCGGCGCGCTGCCGGCGTGCTACTGTTCGCTCCGCGAGGTGTACCGATGAGCGATGCCGACCTGTCCCGCTATCACCGCCAGATGCTGCTCGCCGGTTTCGGCGAGGCCGGCCAGCGGCGGCTCCGCGAGTCCACCGTGCTCGTGCTCGGCTGCGGCGCACTCGGCAGCGTGGTGGCCGACATGCTGGCGCGGGCGGGGGTGGGGCACCTGGTCATCGCCGATCGCGACTTCGTCGAGCTGACCAACCTGCAGCGGCAGGTGCTGTTCGACGAGTCGGACGTCGCCGACGCGCTGCCGAAGGCCGAGGCCGCGAAGCGCAAGCTCGCGAAGATCAACTCGCAGGTGACCGTCACCGCGGTCGTCGACGACATCAACGCGTCGAACATCGCGCAACTCGCCGCCGGCGCGGACCTGCTCGTCGACGGCCTCGACAACTTCGAAACCCGCTACCTCGCCAACGACTGCGCCGTGCACCACGGCCTGCCCTACGTCTACGGCGGCGCGGTCGGCACGAGCGGCATGGCGCTCGCGATCCTGCCGCACACGGCGGACGGCGACGCGGCCTGGGAAACGCTGCCCGGCGGCAGCCGGGCGACGCCCTGCTTCCGCTGCCTGTTCGAGGAAGCGCCGCCGCCCGGCATGAGCCCGACCTGCGACACGGTCGGCGTGGTCGGTCCGCTGGTCGGGCTCGTTGCCAACGCCGAGGCGGCAGAGGCTTTGAAGATACTGACCGGCAATTACGAACTCGTGGGCCGCAAGTTGCTCAATGTCGACCTGTGGGCGAACGCGTACCTGCAGCTCGACGTGGCGGACGCCTGGCGGGCGGGCGAATGCCCGTGCTGCGGCCAGCGGCGCTTCGACTATCTCGAAGGCAAGTCCGGCTCCAGCGCCGCGTCGCTGTGCGGCCGCAACGCGGTGCAGCTCCGGCACCGCCAGCAGCAGCACGGGATCGACCTCGACGGCCTGGCCGCCCGGCTCGCCGCGCACGGCGAGGTGCGCGCGAACCCGTTCATGCTGCGTGCCTTCATAACCGAAGGGAATAAGAACTGGGAGATCACGCTGTTCCCGGACGGCCGCGCGATCGTCAAGGGCACGGACGACGTGGCCGTCGCGCGCGGCGTGTATGCGAAATACGTCGGGGCCTGAGCCGCGGCCGCCGTTTTTTTTCGTCGCGAGGTGGAAATCCTCGCTTCCCGTACGACAATGAGGGGTAGCGCAGTCCCACCCGCGACAAGAAAAGCACAAGGAGACCTGCCGTGACCGCCATCCGTGTACTCGTCGGCACCCGCAAGGGCGCCTTCATCCTGAGCTCCGACGGCAAGCGCAAGAAGTGGAAGGTCGACGGGCCGCACTTCGCGGGCTGGGAGATCTACCACCTGAAAGGCTCGCCGGCAGACCCGGACCGCATCTACGCGTCGCAGAGCTCCAGCTGGTTCGGGCAGATCATCCAGCGCTCGGACGACGGCGGCCGGACCTGGTCGCAGCCCGGCGAGGACGAGGCCGTCAGCAAGGCGGCCGAAACCGGCATGCCGCAGGGCAAGAGCAACATGTTCGTCTACGACACGTCGCGGGAGACCGGCAAGCCGCTGACGACGCACCAGTGGTACGACGGCACGCAACACCCGTGGGAGTTCGCGCGCGTCTGGCACCTGGAGCCCTCGCTCGGCGATCCCGACACCTGCTACGCGGGCGTCGAGGACGCGGCGCTGTTCAGGACCACGGACGGCGGCCGGACCTGGCAGGAACTCGCGGGCCTGCGCGGTCACGAGTCCGGGCCGAACTGGGCGCCGGGCGCCGGCGGCATGTGCCTGCACACGATCGTGCTGGATCCGGAAAACGAGCAGCGCATCTTCTGCGCCATTTCGGCGGCGGGCACGTTCCGCTCCGAGGACGGCGGCAAGAGCTGGAAGCCGATCAACCAGGGCCTGCACTCGGAATACATTCCCGACCCGACCGCCGAGGTCGGCCACTGCGTGCACCGCATCGCGATCCATCCGAAGAATCCCGACACGCTGTTCATGCAGAAGCACTGGGACGTCATGCGCTCGGACGACGGCGGCGACTCCTGGCGCGAGGTCAGCGGCAACCTGCCCTCGGACTTCGGTTTCCCCATCGCGGTGCACCCGCACGAACCGGAGACGATCTACGTCGTACCGATCGAGAGCGATTCGCTGCACTACCCGCCCGAGGGCAAGCTGCGCGTCTACCGCAGCCGCACGGGCGGCGAGGACTGGGAGGCGCTGACCGAGGGCCTGCCGCAGGAGCACTGCTACGTGAACGTGCTGCGCGACGCGATGGCGACGGACGAAGCGGATCCCGGCGGCGTCTACTTCGGCACGACCGGCGGGCAGGTCTACGCGTCGAACGACTCGGGCGACCACTGGCAGGCGATCGTGCGCGACCTGCCGGCCGTGCTGTCCGTCGAGGTGCAGACGATCCGATGATCCGCGTCGTGCTGCCGTTCCACCTGCAGACGCTCGCGCGCGCCGAACGCGAAGTGGAACTCGACGTGGAGGGCCCTGCTACGCCGCGCGCCGTCATCGACGCGCTCGAGGCCCGCTACCCGATGCTCAAGGGCACGATCCGCGAGCACGTGACGCACAGGCGGCGGCCGAAGGTGCGATTCTACGCGGACGGGCGGGACATCACGCACGACTCGCCGGACGACGAACTGCCGGAGGCGGTCGCGAGCGGGCGCGAGCCGTTCATGATCATCGGCGCGATCTCGGGCGGCTGACCGCGGGCAGGGGCTTCGCTAGCGCACGATCCAGAGGTGGCTGTACCAGCCGAACACGCCGGGCTTGTCCCGGTGCGGCGCCGTGCAGGTGTACTTCGCGCGCCCGCGGCCGAGCGGGGTCGGCGACTGGATCGACAGCCGTGACCCGTCGCTCGCGAGTTCGAGGCGCTCCCCGCGACTGTCGTAGCAATTGACCGCCCCGCTGCGGAACGGCCCGTCGTCGAGCCGGAAGCGCAGCAGAGGCGGCGGGTCGCCACTGTCGAGCAGGCGCTCCGGCGCGTCCAGTATGCGTACGGGCAGCGGCTCGGCGCGCACGCGCAGCGCGAAGTCGGCCTCGTCCGCGTAGTTCGTCGCGATCGGGAAGCGCGGCACCGAGGTCGTCGGCGCGTCGTAGCCGGCCGCGCCCGACTGCTGGCCGAGCCCGTACCAGCCGAGCTCGGCGATCACCGCCTCGACCTCTGCGTTGTACTCGCCGTAAGGCCAGGCGTAGATCTGCGGCACCTGCCCGGTCTCGGCGCTGATGCGTTCCTGCGCCTGCAGCGCGTCGAGGCGGAAGCGTTCGAGCCAGTCGGCTTTCGACTCGCCGCGCAGGCGGGTCAGCGCGGACTGGTGGCGCACGCCGTGGTTGCCGATCGTCGCGCCCTGCTCGGCCATGCGCCTGAGCTGCGGCCAGCTGACGTAGTTGCCGTAGCCCTTGTCGATGAACTCGGTGCTGACGAACACGCTGTACGGCCAGCCGCGCGCCTCGAGCATCGGGCGCGCGATGTTGTACACGGACAGGTAGGCATCGTCGAAAGTCAGCGCCACGCTGTTCGGTGGCAACGCGCGGCGCTCGGCGAGCGCGTCGAGCACTTCGGGTAGCGGCAGCACCCGGTAGTCGTGGTCGGCCAACCACTCGAGCTGCGCCGCGAAACGCGCCGGGGTCACGCTGGTGCTCGCCGGCGTGTCCTCCGCGACGTGGTGGTAAATCAGGATCACGGCGTGATCGTCGGCGCGGGCGAGCCCCGCGAGCAGCAGCAGCAGGCACACGGCGGATCGCACGTCAGTCGTCCTCGAGCCCGTTCTGCAGGATCATCGCGCGGATTTCCTGGACGTAGGCGCGGCCGCGCTCCGAGTAGCGCGACAGGTGCGCGGCGAGGCCCAGCGCGGACAGCTCCTCGCCCTGTTCACGCATTTCCTGGCGGGCGAGCCGCAGTTCGCGGTAGCTGCGGTGACTGTTCAGGTTGTCCATGTAACTGCCGACCGCGTCGTGCACCGTCGCGAACGCGCGCACCTCGTGACTGCGGCCCGGCGCGCGCCGGCCCGGCACCATGCCGCAGCCCTCGCTGAAGCACCACTCGCCGAACAGCGCGTTGCCCTGCCGGGCAAACCGCGAGCGGCCCCAGCCCGACTCCTTCGCCGCCTGGATCAGCACCAGGGCCGGCGGGACGATGTCGACGCGGCGCCGCAGCAGCTCGTAGGCGCTGTCGTAGTCGAGGTTTTCGAGGTCGACGGCGTAGCGCTGCGCCAGCCTTGCAAAGCGGCGGCGCTCGAGCCAGCCGAGTTTGTCGCGCCCGGCCAGCGACAGCACGAATTCCCGTTCTTCGAGGATGCGCTCGTTGTGATGCCGGACGACGGGGCGCAGGAACTCGAAGAAGGCCGCCTTGCGGGCCGCGATGTCGCCGGTCGGCAGCCGCGGCAGGTCGACGGCGCCGGGGTGCGGCTTCTCCCAGGTGGCAAGCAGCGTCGTGCCCGCCACGAACAGCAGCAGCGCTGACAGCCGCGCGTGGCGGCTCGATGTGTCGGTCCGCGGTTCGCTCATCCGGCGGAATTTCCAGGTGACGGTGCCCGCGTATAGGATAACCGCTCGGCCGGCGAGTTCCTGCGGGCAGCTGCGGGTCCCGCACTACCTGCCTGATTTGCGGAGGAAACATGAGCTACCGTACTGCCCCCGACCCGCGCTGCCAGGCCACGGACGGCGCGATCGACCTCGCGATCCACGCGCGGCCGCGCGACCTCGGCGGATTCGAGGTCCGGCGCATCCTCCCGGCGAGCCGCCGGCGCATGGTCGGCCCGTTCATTTTCTTCGATCACATGGGGCCGGCGGAGTTGCCGGCCGGCGAAGGCATCAACGTGCGTCCGCATCCGCACATCGGGCTCGCGACGATCACCTACCTGTTCGAGGGCCAGCTGATGCATCGCGACAGCCTCGGCGTCGAACAGCTGATCCGGCCCGGGGCCGTCAACCTGATGACCGCGGGCAGCGGCATCGTGCACTCGGAGCGCCCCGGCGAGGACCTCGACGAGGTGTCGCGGCTGCACGGCATCCAGTCGTGGATCGCGCTGCCGGCCGGCGACGAGGAGCGCGCGCCGGCCTTCGAGCACATCGCGGCAGACAGCCTGCCGGGCATCGAACGCGACGGTGCGGATGTACGCGTGATCATGGGCGAGGCGTTCGGCGAGCGCTCGCCCGTTCCGTGTTACTCGCCGACCCTGTACCTCGAGCTGCGGCTGACCGCCGGCGCGGAACTGGACTTGCCGCCCGGCGCGGTCGAGGAGCTCGCGGCCTACGTGGTCGGCGGCAGTGTGCGCCTGGCCGGCCACGACTACACCGAGGGCACGATGGCGGTCGCCGGCACTGGCCGGGGTCTGTCGATCGCCGCCTTGCGCGACAGTCACGTCATGGTCATCGGCGGCGCGCCGCTCGGCGCGCGGCACATCTGGTGGAACTTCGTCTCGTCGAGCCGCGAGCGCATCGAGCAGGCGAAGGCGGACTGGCGCGAGGGCCGCTTTGCGACGATCCCCGGGGACGACCGGGAGTACATTCCGCTGCCGGAATAACGCACAGAATTTTCGGCGAAACACAGCGGAATCTGCCAGACTGAAAGCAGTCTCCGCTGCCGGAATAACAACAACACATGCGCGCTCTTCTCGCCCTGGCCCTGCTGGTGCTGACGGCCTGCGCGATCACGGTGCGAACCCTCGAGGTGGAGCCGGTAGCCACCGAGGGGGAGAAGCCGCTCGTGGTCCGCTCACCGGTCAAGGCACACCTCGTGGACGGCTCGACCGTCGTGTTTGCCGACGGACTGACGGTCCTCGACGACCGCGTCGTCGGCGACGGGGTGCGCTACGACCTCGT
The DNA here is from genome assembly GCA_937925605.1 of uncultured Woeseia sp. Lineage (GTDB taxonomy): Bacteria > Pseudomonadota > Gammaproteobacteria > Steroidobacterales > Woeseiaceae > Woeseia. The sequence continues at coordinate 15,238 of CALALV010000084.1, read as the reverse complement.
GCTCAAGGAAGACCAGCGTGTCACCGAGCTGCCGCTCGACGACATCGCCGCGATGGAGTCGTTCAGCACGCCGGTGGCGAAGGGCACGACGGCCGTTGCCTCGACGGGCGCGACGGCCGGCGGCACGGTCGTCGGGCTGGGCGTGCTGAAGGCCATCTTCGGTTCCTGCCCGACGACCTACTCGCTGGAAGGTGACGAGCCGGTCCTGGAGGCCGAGTCGTTCTCCTACAGCATCGCGCCCGGCTTCGAGGCGCGTGACCTGGACCGTCTCGGCATTTCCGGGCAGTCGGCCGGCCGGGTCGCGCTGGAGATGCGCAACGAAGCGCTCGAGACTCACTACATCAACCAGGTCGGCCTGCTCGCCGTCGAACACGACCCGGGCTACACGGTCATGCGTGACGGCGAGGGTCGCGCGCTGATCGTGCACGGGCTGCGGACCCCGGCGAGCGCGATCGACAACAGCGGTCGCGACGTGCTGGCCGAACTGGCCGACGTCGACGGCCAGGCGTGGGAAACGCCCGCGGCGCGGCTGGCGGCGCTCGGCGCGGACGACTTCCGCGACAGCATCGTGCTCGAGTTCCCGGCGAGCCCGGACGCGGGCGCGGTCGCCGTGCTGCGCCTGCGCAACAGCCTGCTGAACACCGTACTGCTGTACGACGTCATGCTCAAAGGCCAGGGATTCCGTGCGCTCGACTGGCTCGGGCGCGATCTCGACGGGCTGTACGCGCGCTGGCAGCTGGCGCGCTGGTACCGCGACCGCATGGGCCTCAGGATCTCCGTGCGCCGGGACGGCCGCTGGCGCGAGGTGGCCGCGCTGGACGATACCGGCCCGATCGCCTGGCAGGACATCGCGGTCGAGTTGCCAGCTACGGACGGCGGCGTGCTGGCGCTCAGGCTCGATTTCGTCAGCGACAACTGGCGCATCGACCGGGTCGCGCTCGCGACGCTGGCCGGGGTCGGCGAGTTCGAGCGCATCCCGCTCGTGGCGATCACGGATGCTGAAGGAGCGCATCATCGCGAGGCGGAACTCGCGCTCGCGCAGCGCGACGAGGACTACGTCGTGACCTACCCCGGGCAGCAGCTGCGCCTGCTGTTCGACACCGGCGCGCCGCCGCCCGGCCGCGAACGCACGTTTTTCCTCGACGCGACCGGCTACTACATAGAGTGGATGCGCCGCGACTGGCTCGAGGCCCGGCCGGACCGTGCCTTCAAACCGGGCGACGCCGCCCTGCTCGCCGCGCTCGAGCGCTGGCGCGAGCAGCGCGACGGGCTGCGCGAACGCTTCGACGCCACCCGCATCAACCTGCGATGACACGGCTGACCTGCCTGCTCGCCCTGGTCGCGCTGCAGGCCTGCGCGCGCGACGTCGGCGTGCGCGTCGAGGACTTCCGGCCGGCGTCGCATCCCGCCGGCGTCCACGTCACGCTGCGCCTGAACCCCGGGCTGGTGCCCGGCAACAAGCTCGCCGGCGAACTGCTGGCTGCCGATGCGGCCGACGCCACCCTGCTGCTCGATCGACCGCTCGAGACGCCCGAGGGCATGCACAGCGTCGTGCGTACGCCGTGGTGGATGCTGCGCTCGATCGAGCTGGCCCAGCTCGGCCGCTCGGTCGTGCACTCCGACGGCAGCGAACAGGATGCCGAAAAAATCGCGCGGCTCGGCCGGCTGAGCCGCTATCCGCAGGGCCTCGACGAGCCGCTGGCGGCCCGGCTGCTCGCGGCCTACGGCGTGGCCGCGGTTTACGTGCCCGGCGCCGCAGCAACCGAACAATAATATAAGCCTTGACTTAATTAAGCGGTAACTTATCATAGGGCGCCATGGACCCGTTCCTCGCCCTGTCCGACCCGACGCGCCGGCACATCATCGAGACGCTGGCCGCGGGCGAGCGCTCGTTCGGCGAACTGGCCGGGCGCTTCGAGATCAGCCGGCCGGCCGTGTCCCAGCACCTGAAGGTGCTGCGCGAGACCGGCATCGTCGCGGTGCGCCCCGAGGCGCAGCGCCGCTACTACCGGCTGAGCGAGGACGGCCTGGACGAGGTCGACGAGTGGCTCGGCAAGGTGCGGCGCTTCTGGAGCGGCCGCCTCGACCGGCTCGAGCAAGTGCTGAATGACGAGGGGGAAACGACATGAACGACACCGATCACCATGGCGAGGTCATCAGCAAGGACGCGGTGCGCTTCCGGCGCCTGCTGCCCGGGCCGATCGAGCGCGTCTGGGAACACCTGGTCGACGGCGACAAGCGCGGCCGCTGGCTGTGCTCGGGCGACACGGGCACGGCGGTCGGCGAGCCGGTCGCGATGATCTTCCGCAACTTCGAGCTGACGAAGGCCGAGGACACGCCGCCGCCGGACAAGCACAAGGACATGCCGAAAGAGGTCTCGTTCAGCGGCACGATCACCGCGTGGGACCCGCCGCGCGTGTTCGCGCACACCTGGGAACTGGGGGACGAGCACAGCGAGGTGCGCTACGAGCTGGAGGCGCGCGGCGAGCAGGTCCTGCTGACGCTGACCAACACGCGACTGCACAGCCGCGAGATGGTCGTCGACGTCTGTGGCGGCTGGCACGCGCACCTCGACATCCTCGAGGAGATCCTGTCGGGCGAGGAGCCCGGGCCGTTCTGGAAGCGCATCCGCCGGTACGAAAAGATCTACGAAGCGCGGGTGGCGCAATGAGGGCCGAACTCGTCAGCGTCCTGGTCGACGACCAGGACCGCGCGCTCGCCTTCTACACCGGGGTGCTCGGCTTCGAGAAAAAAACCGAGATCCCGATGGGCGAGTACCGTTGGCTGACCGTCGTCTCGCCGGAGCGCCCGGACGGGCCCGAAATCGTGCTCGAGCCGAGCGCGCACCCGGCAGCGAATCCCTTCCGCGCGGCGCTGAAGGCCGACGGCATCCCGATCATCGCGTTCGCGGTGGACGACGTCACGGCGACGCACGAGGCGCTGGTCGCGAAGGGCGTCACGTTCACGATGCCGCCGACCGAGGCCGGCGGCGTCACGCTCGCGATACTCGACGATACCTGCGGGAACCTGGTGCAGATTTACCAGGCCTGAGGGGTCGTGCCGCCAGCGCCAACCGGACCGGTCCGGCGAAAAGACCGTCACGGCCGACTGCCCGTATACTGGGCAACTGGTCAGCCGGGGGACACGCTCGTGTCAGGACTACCAGGGGAACCGAAACGCGGCAACGTCATCCGCGTCGCCGTCGCCCACGCCGTCGTGACCGGCGGGCGCGGCATCTTCGCCGCGGCGCTCGTTGCGCTCGCAGGCTGCGGCGGGACAACGGCGCCGGTTCCCGCCGACCTGGTGTTCATCGGCGGGGTCGTCTACACGATGAACGACGAGCAGCCGCGGGCATCCGCCGTCGCCGTGCGTAACGGCGCCATCGTCTACGTCGGAGCGGATGCGGGCGTGCAGCGCCACGTCGGCGAGGCGACGCGGATCGTCGACCTGGACGGCCGGATGCTGCTGCCCGGCTTCCACGACACGCATGCCCACGTCCTGGCCGGCGGCACCTCGCTGGAAGGCTGCAACCTGGCGGACGAGAGAAACGGCGAGGCGATCCGGGCCATGCTCGTCGACTGCCTCGAGCGGCTCGACTATCCGCCGGGTGCCTGGGTCATCGGTTCGCGCTGGGCGCTGGCCGCGTTTCCCGGCGGCAACCCCCGCAAGGAATGGCTGGACGAGGTCTTCGGCGACCGGCCGGCCTACTTCGTCGATGCCTTTGGCCACAGCGCCTGGGTATCCAGCCGGGCGCTCGCGATCGCCGGCATCGACGCGGATACGCCGGATCCGCCGCAGGGCGTCATCGAGCGCGACCCGGAAACGGGCGAGGCGACCGGCACGCTGCGCGACGCGGCGATGGAACTCGTCGCCGCGCACGTTCCGGAGGAGGACGACGCCGAGATCGAGGCAGGCATCCTGCGCGGTCTGGCGGAGGTGGCGCGCTTCGGCATCACCTCTTACACCGAACCTGGACTCGACGCGCGCCAGGCGCGGATTTATGCCGACCTGGACGGGCGCGGCCTGCTCACGGCCCGCGTGCAGGCTTCGCTGTCGCCGCAGTCCTGGCAGGCGCGCCAGATCGGCGACGGCCTCGACGCACTGCTCGCCGAGCGGCCGGCTCTCGATGGCGAGCGCTTCAGGGCCGATTCCGTCAAGGTCTACGTCGACGGCGTACTGGAGACGAAGACCTCCTACATGCTCGAACCGTACTCGGACGGCAGCAATTTCCCGCCGTTCTACGCACCCGCAACGCTTTCCGACCTGTACCGCCGCCTGCACGCGGCGGGCCTCTCCATCCACACGCATGCCATCGGCGACGGTGCGATCCGCGTCGCGCTCGACGCCTACGCGGCCGCGCGCGACGCGGCGGGCCCGCTGGACAACCGGCATCACATCGTCCACCTGCAGCTCATCGACGACGCGGACATCCCGCGCTTCGGCGCACTCGGCGTCGCGGCCGGCTTCCAGGGGCTCTGGGCGTATCGCGACGATTACATCGACGTCGCCATCCCGCTCGTCGGGGAAGAGCGGGTCCGCCGCTTCTACCCCGTCAGGAGCGTCATGGACGCAGGTGGGCTCATCGTCGGCGGCAGCGACTGGGACGTGTCCTCGCTGAACCCGCTCGACGCGATCGAGACGCTCGTCCGCCGCCGCGACCCTCTCGCGGAGACCGGCGAGCCGCTGGGCGATGGCGAGCAAATCGGCCTCGACGACGCGCTGCGCGCCTACACGGTCAACGCAGCCTGGCTCATGCGACGGGAAAACGAGAGCGGCCGGATCGAGACCGGCCTGCGCGCGGACCTCGTCGTGCTCGATCGCGACCTGTACGCCGTCCCGGCGAGCGGGATCAACGAGGGCCGCGTCGACCTGACCTTCGTCGACGGCGAAGAGGTGTTCCGGCGCCGGTGAAGCGTCAGCGCGGCACGCGCTGGCGAACGTAGTCGCGGATGTCGAGGCTCAGGTCCTCCATCGGCGCGTAATAGCCGTGCTCGAAGGACAGCGAGTGCATGCCGCGCTGCACGCGCTCGCAGATCTGCCAGTCCTGCTCGTTGACGAGGTTCCAGAAATCGGCGGCATCGGCGGGATCGAAGTCCGGAACCGCGATCGCCTCCGGGTGGAACAGCAGCCGGCAGTCGATGCGCGTCCGTTCCGGGCCCTCCGGCCACAACAGGAACGCGGCCGCGTGATCCATCGCGAGGCTCAGCATCAGGTTCGGGTAGACCAGCTCGCCGAAGTGGCGCGTGCGCTCGGCCTCGTTCAGTCCCGGCATCGGCGGGCGCGTCGTCGTGCCGCTCAGCGTGAACGTGTTCGTGCCCGCGCGCTGCGGGATGCCGGCCTCCCAGTCGAGGCCCTGTCCGCCGGCTTCGCGGAACGCCGGCACGACGCGGCACAGCTCCGGGTGCACGCCGGCGCAGTGGTAGCACTCGTTGTAGTTCTCGAGCACGACCTTCCAGTTGGCGGCGACGTCATAGCAACGCTGCCAGCGGCACTCGAGCTCGGCCAGCGGGTAGCGCGCGACGCGCTTCGCGATGTCGCCGAGCTGCTCGCGCACGCCGCCCTCGCCCGCCGTGAGCCTGACGAAGACGAAGCCGCCCCACTCGTCGAGCTCTGCCGCGTGCAACGGAAATTTCGCCCGGTCGACGTCGAGATGCGGCGTCGCCTGCAGGCTGCCGTCGAGGCCGTAGGACCAGGAATGGTAGGGACAGCGGATGCGCCTGCCGAAGCGGCCGCTCGCGCGCTCCGGGTCCGCGGAGTCGACGAGTTCGCAGCCGCGGTGGCGGCAGACGTTGAAGAACGCGCGCAGGTTACCGTCTTCGCCGCGCACGAGCAGCAGGCGCTGGCCGGCCAGCGTGAGCGCGCGGTAGGCGCCCGGCTCGCCGAATTCCTCGGCGCGCCCGGCGCAGAACCACTCGGCGAAGAAAATGCCGGACCGCTCCCGCTCGTACCACGCGGGCTCTAGGTAGCAGTCGCGGTGCAGCGTCTGTTCCATGGCGGGCGGATTATCGCAGCGCGAAACCCATAATGTGCGCTTCTATTCCACATCGTGGCAAGCTCGCGGGCCAGCGCCGGCCGGCGCATTAGGCTTGGCCGGGGACACGGGGAGGCGGCATGGGCAACACGTTCGACGCGATCGTGATCGGCGCCGGCCACAACGGCCTGACGGCCGCGGCCTACCTCGCTGGCGGCGGCCTGCGCACGCTCGTGCTGGAGCGCCGCGCGCTGGTGGGCGGCTGCGCCGTAACCGAGGAAATCGACGCGCAGGCTGCGCCGGGCTGCCGCGTGTCGACCGCGTCCTACATCGCCAGCATGCTGCGCCCGGAAGTGATCCGCGACCTCAGGCTCGCCGAGCACGGCCTGCGCATGGTGGCCTGCGAGCCCGGCGTGCAGGTCGCGCTGCCGGACGGCCGGGTGCTGTCCTGGTGGTCGGACCGCGAACGCCTGGCGAAGGAACTCGACGCGATCGCGCCCCGCGACCGCGTCGCGTTCTTCGAACTGGACGAGGAGCTGCGCCGGCTGGCGCGCTACCTGCAGCCCTTCTTCCTGCGCGCGCCGCCGGACCCGGAACGCAGGGGCCTTGGCCGCTGGCTCGAGCTGTGGCGGAGCGGGCGCGCGTTCCGCGGCATACCGGGCCGCGACGTCGCCGCGCTGACCCGCTTCCTGACCGGCTCGCTCGCCGACCTGCTCGAGTCGCGCTTCCACAGCGACGCGGTACGGCGCCTCGTGCTCGCGAACAGCCTGTACGGCCAGCACGGCGGCCCGCGCCAGCCGGGCACGGCGATGGGCCTGCTGTTCCACCTGCTGTCCGGCGGCGAGGACGAGCGCCAGGGTTTCGCCGGGCACGTGATCGGCGGGATGGGTGCCATCACCCGGGCGATGGAGACCGAGTGCCGTGCGCGCGGCGTCGAGTTACGCTTCGATTCGGAGGTCACGCGCATCGCGCAGCGCTCGGGCCGCGTTGCGGGCGTCGAGCTCGGCGACGGCAGCACTCTCGAGGCCTCGCTGGTCGTCTCGAACGCCGACCCGAAGCGGACCTTCCTCGAGTTGTGCGACCCGCGCGACCTGCCGCCCGCCTTCGTTCGCGACGTGCGCGGCATCCGCATGGACGGACCCTGCGGCAAGGTCAACTTCGTGCTCGACGCCGAGCCGCGCGTGCGCGGGATGCCGGCTACCCACACGCCCGCCGAGCGCTCGCTGTTCACGCTGGCGCCGTCGCTGGACGAGGCGGACGCCTGCTACCAGGATGCGCGGCGCGGCCTGTTGTCCGAACGGCTCTGGGTCGACTGCGTGCTCGCGTCGAACGTGGACCCGTCGCTGGTGCGCGAGGGCCGGCACGTGCTGACGACGTTCGTGCAATACCTGCCCTACCGGCTGGCCGACGGCAGCTGGGACGAGCGCCGCGAGGACCTGGGCGAGAGGGTCACGGCGATCATCGAGCGCTATGCACCGGGCTTCGCGAAGTCGGTCGTCGCGCGCCGCGTGCTGTCGCCGGCCGATCTCGAGGCGACCTTCGGCATCACCGAGGGCAACATCTTTCACGGGGACATCGCGCTTCCCCAGCTCGCGTACATGCGCCCGGTGCCGGGCTGGGCGCAGTACCGGACGCCGGTCGAGGGCCTGTACCTGTGCGGCGCCGGCACCCATCCGGGCGGCGGCGTGACCGGCGCGCCGGGTTACAACGCGGCAAAACGCATCCTGCGCGACTGGTCGCGCGGCTGATCAGGCGGCGTCGCCGGCATTGCGATCGCCGCGCACGAAGAACCACAGCAGCGCGCCAAGGAGCGCGGCCGCGGCGCCGGTGCCGACCGCGAGCGTCCAGCCCACGCGCTCGGCCACGAAGGGCACGAGCAGGCCGCCGACGATGCCGGCGCAGTTGCCGCCGGTGTTGAGGATGCCGCCGGCCGAGGCAGCGTGCCGGCCGGACACCGCGATCGTCGTCGCCCAGTAGGCCGACTCGGTCAGCTGCGTGCAGCCGAACGAGATGCACAGCAGCGTGATCGCGAACGCCGGCGTCGTCGCGTTCGCACCGAACCACAGCGCCAGCGCGCAGGCGCCGAGCGCCGGGATCGCGAGCAGCCGCGGTCCCCAGCGCAGTCCGGCGCGGCGCATCAGCCGGTCGCAGACGAAGCCGCCGGCCGTGGCACCGAGCGCACCGAGGATCCACTGCGCCGAGGTCAGCACGCCGGCGACGTTCGCGCCGAACTCGCGCACCTGCAGCAGGTAGTAGAAGAACCAGTTGAAGAACAGGTAGAACACGTAGTTCATGCAGAAGTAGCTGAGCGTCAGCAGCAGCACGTCGCGGTTCTTCAGCGCGAGCAGCCAGGCGCGGCGAGCGACGGCGGGTTCCGGCGGCGGCCGGCCGGCGTCGATCAGCGCGAGTTCGCCCGGGCTGACGCGCGCGTGGTCCTTCGGGTAGTCGCGCACGTACCACCACCAGGCCGCGGCCAGTGCGAAGGCCGCCGGCGCGGTCATGAACAGCGCGCCGCGCCAGCCGAGCACGTCGAGCAGCCAGACCATCAGCGGCGCGGTCGCCGCGGCGCCGAGCGTCAGGCCGGTGCTCGACAGGCCGTTCGGCAGGCCCCAGCCGCCGACCGGGAACCAGTTCGCGACGGTGCCGCAGCCGGTAACGGGATACAGCGGCGCCTGGAACACGCCGACCAGGAAGCGCAGCACGACCAGCAGCGCGACGATCCCGCCGGTGGCCAGGAGCGGCTCGCCGGGCACGAGCCCGGTCGCGAGCGTCAGCAGGCCCCAGCCGACCGCGGCGAGCGCGAGCACGCGGCGCGCACCGTAGCGGTCGCCGAGGATGCCGCCCGGTATCTGGAACAGCGCGTAGCCGGCCGCGAAGGCCGAGAACACGAGGCCGAGCTGGCGTTCGCTGATGCCGAGATCGCTGACCAGGCGGTCGCCGACGACGGACAGGTTGGTCCGCAGCAGGTAGGCCGTGAAGCTCGCGACGACGATCAGCGCCAGGATGCGCCAGCGGATGCCGCTGTCGCGGCCGTCGGGTTCCGGTATGCTCACGCGCCCCCCTTTGCACGCCAGCCACGGGCCGGGAAAAGGTGTCAGGTTTGCCTGGCGGATGCAAAATAAATTATCGCGACCCGGGGACGAAACGCTGGCAGGTCACCTCCCGATGAAGACACAACAATTCAATCGACTGCAGAAGCGCCTGCGCCGCAAGGTCGGCGAGGCCATTGCCGACTATTCCATGATCGAGGACGGCGACCGGGTCATGGTCTGCCTGTCCGGCGGCAAGGACTCGTACACGATGCTCGACCTGCTGCTCGGGCTGCAGCGGGCCGCGCCGGTCAGCTACTCGATCGTCGCCGTCAATCTCGACCAGAAGCAGCCCGGTTTCCCGGCCGAGGTGCTGCCCGCCTACCTCGAGGCGCTCGGCGTCGAATACCGGATACTCGAGAAGGACACCTACCGGATCGTCAAGGAGCGCATTCCCGAAGGCAGGACGATGTGCAGCCTGTGCTCGCGGCTGCGGCGCGGCACCCTGTACGAGGCGGCGCAGGCGCTGGGCGCCACGAAGATCGCGCTCGGCCACCACATGGACGACCTCGTCGAGACGCTGTTCCTGAACATGTTCCACGGCTCGAGGCTCAAGTCGATGCCGCCCAAGCTCAGGAGCGACGACGGCCGCAACGTCGTGATCCGCCCGCTCGTGTACTGCTGCGAGAAGGAAATCGCACGTTACGCCGGGCAGCGCGATTTCCCGATCATCCCCTGCAACCTGTGCGGTTCGCAGGAGAACCTCGAACGCGTGCGCATCAAGCAGATGCTCGCCGACTGGGAGCGCGCATCGCCCAACCGGGTCGTCAGCATCTTCAAGTCGATGCAGCGCGTGACGCCCAGTCACCTGCTCGACACGGGCCTGTACGACTTCGCCGCGCTGCGTGCCGACGCGGACGAGGCACCGGGCGTCGCGAGGATCGGCGCCCGCTAGCGTGCGCGCCCCCGCGGCTCAGATACAGCGGATCTTGTCCTTGGGGTCGGGAGTACTGCTGCGGCCCAGCCGGCGCGCAGGCTCGACGTAGAGCATGCCGCCCTCGGCGCGGCACTCGGCCCGCAGCTCGTGGTAACGGGCCTGGAAATCCAGCCGGCGATACTCGCGCTCCTCGAGCTGCCTCTCGGTCAGCGGCGCGCAGGCGGCCAGCATCATTGCTGTCATGGCGATAAGGACTCTCATGAGGTTCACCTCGTCAGTCGCTTCCCCCTTGCCTGTATCGGATTCTTGTCGCGTACAGGGTGGCCATCGGCCCGCCGCGCCGAGGCTTGAGTACGCAAATGGGCATTGCGGCGCAGGCGCGGCAACCCTGCGCCGTGGCGGGCGTGCCGCGCGCGCGACAGCGACTTCGGGGCTGACCGAGGAAAGCCGGGCAAGTCCCGGAAACCTCGCCCGGCAACCGGTGGAACAGGCGTTACTGCTGCGCGCGGACGGCGTCGCAGACGCGCCACAAGGGCGGCCGGGGCGAACCGCCGACGGAGTTCACGGTTTTCGCGGTTCGTCCGCGAACGCAGCCCAAAAAAAGCCGGGGCGCGTAGCGCCCCGGCTGTCTGCACATCCCGGCGCGGGATCAGCGGCTGGTGATACGCAGTACCACGCGCCGGTTCTGGGCCTTGCCGGTCGCGTTCGCGTTGCTCGCGATCGGGTCCGACTCGCCGTAACCGCGAGCCGTCATGCGCGCCATCGGCACGCCGCGCGCCGCGAGGTAGTCGCGCACGGTCAGCGCGCGCCGCTCGGACAGGCTCTCGTTGTAGGCGGCCGAGCCGTCGCTGTCCGTGTGGCCGGCGACCTCGACGGTAATCGTCGGGTTGTTCAGCAGCGTCTGCGCCGCGTCGTTCAGCACGCGCTCGGCGCCCGGCAGCAGGCGATCCGAGTTCGTCTCAAAGTTCACGCCCGGCAGGCGGATTTCCTCGCGAATCTCGCAGCCCGCGACGTCGACCTGGGCGCCCGCGCGGGTGCCGGGGCAGCGGTCGAGGCGGTCGACGACGCCGTCGCCGTCGCTGTCCAGTTCGCAGCCGTTCGCGTCGACGCTCGCGCCGGCCGGCGTGTTCGGGCAGCGATCCAGGCCGTCGGCCACGCCGTCGCCGTCGCTGTCGAGTTCGCAGCCACGCGCATCGACGCGTGCGCCGGCGCGGGTGCCGGGGCACTGGTCGGCGCTGTTGACGACGCCGTCGCCATCGTCGTCGAGCTCGCAACCGTCGGCGCCGACGAGCGTGCCGCGCGGCGTGCCCGGGCAGCGGTCGAGGCCGTCGGCGACGCCGTCACCGTCCGTGTCGACGACCTTCGGCGTTGCCTTGCCGAACGGCACCTGCAGGCCGATGCTGAGCAGGTTGTCGGCCATCGACGGCGACAGCGCGTCGTCGACGCGGTAGCGGTACTCGGCCCTGAGCGCGATGTTGCTGGAGCCGAAGATGTCGGCGAGCACACCGGCGCCGGCGGCGTACATGCCGCCCTTGAGCTCGCGCTGGCCGTCGCGCTCGACGTCCATGCTGCCGATGCCGGCGAACAGGTACGGCGTCAGTGCGCCTTCGCGGTTGAACACGCGCTGCAGGTCGAAACCGAAACCGAACTGGTCCTGCGGCACGCGGCCCGTCAGCCGGGCGTTCTGGATGATCGCCTCGAGGTTCCAGTTGTCGTTCATCGCCACGCCGAGGCCGAGCTGCCAGCCGGCGAGCTCGTCGTCCGCCCGGCGCTCGGGCGCGTCGTCGATGAAGGTCGCCATCGGCGAGAGGTAGGCCTGCCGCGGCTCGACGTCTGCCGAGGCGGCTGACGCCAGCAGCAATGCGAAGGCTGCGGCGGCGGAAGTCAGGAATTTCATGGGGAGTCTCCGTTCGCGCCGGGACGACCGGCTGCGCGATGTGCATCGGGGTGCTGCCGGCGATGCGGCGGCGGTTTACCGGCGGCGCGCACGCCGATGCACATCCAGCGCGCGCCAGCCGGTCCAGCGGCGCGGAACATAGCACAGCGTCGGCCGCTTGCAAGCGGCGTGAAACAAAAGTTTACGTATCCGCGGCCGGGCTCAGGACGAGCCGAAACGGAAGTAGGCGGCGTCGGGCTGCGGGTCGGGCTCGGCCGCCCTCAGGCGGGTCTGCTGCAATCGCTCGCCGCGATCCAGGTCGACGGTCTCGGAGCGAAAGCTGAGCATGCGCCCGCCGACGCGGCGGTAGTCGCTGTAGCGGGTTTCGAGCAGGCTCTCGCGCGGGTCGGCGTCCGGGTGCAGCGCGCGCTGCTCCCGCTTGCGCGCGACCAGCCCCGTCGCCGGGTCCAGGAACAGTAGCTCCGTGTAGCCGCCGGGTGCGACCGAGCGCAGCTGCCAGTAGCGCTCGCCGTCGACGTAGGCCTCACCCTCGTAGCTGAGCGTGTAGCCCTGCGCCGGCCGTTCGTGCAGGCCGTACAGGTTGGCCACGACGCCGCGGTACAGCGCTGCCCGCCCGGCGTCGCTGAGCGGCTCCGGCTCGGCCGAGTCGCCGCGCCATTGCCAGCCGTCGGCGCCGTCGAGCGCCTCGATGAACACGCGCACGCCGTCAGCGTAGATGTCGATGCGCATGCGGCCGTCACGCCGCGCAACGTACAGTCCGTCCACGCTGAAGCCCGGCTCTTCGATCGACAGCTCGGCGCGCAGCGCGTCGAGCCCCGGGCCGGCGGACTCCGCGTGCAGGGCCAGAACGTCGGCGAGCCTCGTCGACTGCTCCGCGGTCACGGCGGCCGTCGTCAGCATGCAGAACAGCAGTGCGGGTACGAACTTCATGGCGGGTCCTGTCTGCGAGCGGTTTACAGTCTGATGCTCGACAGCCCCGAAGGGTTGCGGCGCACTAGCGTCGCGCGCAGCGGTAGTGACTGCCACGCGGCGGCGCGCCGTCGCGATCGAGGCTGCCGGTCGCGTTGATGTAGATGCGCCCGCCGCGTGCGTAGCACTGCCGCCGGTAGTCGAGGAAGCGGGCCTTGAAGTCCAGCCTGTCGTAGCCGGCCGTAACCGACCGGCTCTCCTGCAGCGGCGCGCAGCCGGCCAGCACCGACAGGATCAACATCACGAGCGTTCGCATCGAATTACTCCCGGTTGCTACTACCGGGTAATGGAGTGCTCGCGACCCGCATACGGTTGCGGACGCCATATAAAAGTTTTGTATCAGGTACAGCGGTAGCGATCCGTGCGGCGGGGCGCCGCGCGCCGGCCGATGCGGCCGCCTGCTTCCACGACGATCAGGCCGCCGCGCGCCCTGCAGCGCTCACGGAACTCGAGGTAGCGCAGCTCGAAATCGAGCTGTCGGTAATTGCGCGCGTCGCGCTCGCGCTCGGTCAGCGGCGCGCAGGCAGATGCGGACAGCACTGCGAGCGCGGCCATGCTTGCAGTCATGAGCTTCATCGGTCGAACTCCGCGTCATGACTTCCCCGCTGCAGTTTGCGACGCGCGCCTCTGCGGGCTGCACGTGGATTCGCTTGGACAGTGCTGGCGGGGCAGCGTTCGGAGATTGCTCATGCCGATGCCGCATAAGCGGCACGCGGCAGCAGCTCAGCGCGGCACCTGGCAGTGGTAGCGGTCGCCGATGTTCGGCATGCCGTCGGTATTGGCGCGGCCGCGAGAGCGAATGACGACGGTGCCGCCGATAGCCTTGCAGCGCTCGCGGTACTCGAGAAACTCCGCGCGCAGCTCGCCGAGACGGTATTCGCGCTCGGCGAGTTCCTCTTCGGTCAGCGGCGCGCAGCCGGCGATCAGGGCGAGCAGCAGGCAGGCGGTGCTCGCCCGGCGATGTGTGCTTGCGACGTTCATGGGCCTGGTCGTTTGGACTGCGGCTGGGCACTCCTGTTCATTCAGCCGTTTGAAAATCTTACATGGGCGCCTGCAAACCTGCCGCGCCTGCGAGCATGAAACGCCGCGCGGCGCCGTGGAACGTGCGTGTCGCCGTGCTGCCGGCAACTGGCACGCGACTTGAATGTTCATGATACGACGGCAGCGCGGGCCCCGCCGGCGCTGTCATGGTTCAAACGCAAGGAGGAACGATGCACACCGTGAAATCCCTGGTGTCGGTCTCGATCGCCGTCCTGGCCCTCGCGCTGGCGTCGCCGGCGATGTCGCAGACGGTGGCCGAGGAATTCATCTATTACCCGTCGGAGTCGGACGAGTACTTCTTCTTCGACAGGACGGACCGCAAGACCGTCGCGGAATTCAAGTCGGACAAGCTGGTGCGCGTCTGCGTCGACCGCAACACGCACCTGGTGCCGCTGAAGGTCTACCACGACGGCAAGACCTCGCAGATCGCGCCGGGCGACTGCCTGCGCTTCGAAGCGAAGCAGGTCGCGCTCGAGCCGGCCCAGCGCCTCGAGGCGAAATGGGTGCTGAAGGCCGAGGTCGCGACGATGGAGGCCAGCTCGTAAGCAGGTTTGCGGATAACGGCCGCTCTCCCGGACGACGCCCGTGGAAGCCCGCAAAGGGCTGAGCAGGGCGTCGCACAAGCCGGGTCGCGCATTGCGCGGCCCGGCTTTTTTTGTGCCGCGCGCGGCGAATCAGCGGGCGAACGGTATGCGCTTGAGCGCAAGGCGCCCGTTGCTCATGACCAGCAGCACGTCCTGCAGTGCACTGACGTCCTCGAGCGGGTTGCCCGGCACCAGGATCAGGTCCGCCTCGTAGCCCTCCGCGATGCGGCCGCTGCGGTCCGCGATACCGAGCAGCTCGGCCGAACTGACCGTCGCCGCCTGCAGCGCCTCGAACGGCGTGAAACCGAGTTCGACGAAACGCTCGACCTCGAAGGCGATGCGGTTGATCGAATCGGCCTGGTAGCTGTTGTCGGCGCCGGTCGCCATGCGCACGCCCAGTCGCCGGGCAATCCTGATCGCCTCCTCCAGGCGCGGCACCATGTGCCGGCCGCGCAGGCGCAGCACGTAGTCGTACTGCTCCTCGTTCATCTCGTTCATCGTCACCCAGGTCGGCACGAACCAGGTGCCGCGCTCGCGCATCAGCGCGAGCGTCTCCTCGGAAAGATAGGTTCCGTGCTCGATGCTGCGCGCACCGGCCAGCACCGCCGCGCGCGCACCCTCGTCGCCGTGAGCGTGCACCAGTACGGGCAGCCCGAAGCGCGCGGCCTCGTCGACCACCGCGGCCAGCTGTGCCTCGGTGTAGACCTGCTGGCGCGGATCCGTATCCGGCAGGCCGGCGCGTTCGGTGCCGCGGGTCTTGATGACGTCGACGCCGCGCGCGGCGTTGACCCGCACGAGCTGGCGCAGCGC
>CALALV010000083.1 GCA_937925605.1 uncultured Woeseia sp. | reverse complement strand
TTCGATCGCGCCCGCAGGGCCTGGTACCGCGTGCCGCTCGCGACGGTCCTCCTGTGGCTCGGCGGGCAGCTCGCCGCAGCGGGGCCGGCGCGGCGCGCGAGCCTGGTGCCGCCCGCAGTCGCGACGCGCGCGGTCTGAGCGCAGCCGCAGCGGCGGGTCTCCGGACAGGGCGGGCGCCGCCTCGCGGCGGGCTCAGGCCGCGCCGCGTGCCGCGTTCTCGCGTGCCTCGCGCTCCTCCGCCTGCCAGTCGAGCACGTTCAGCTCGATGAACACGAACGCGACGAGCCACAGGAACGCGTCCCAGAAGTCGACGAAGTCGCCCTTGACGCCCCAGTAAATGGCGGCGAGCAGCAGGATCGAGTACATGACGTACTTGGCCGCGTTGCTGGTCCGCTGGATCCAGCCTTCCAGCCGGTTCCGGCTCTGCAATTGCACGTCGAGCTCCAGCACCGCAACCACGCCGAGCCAGACGCCGGCGTTGATGACGTCTACCCAGGCGAGCCGCAGGATCTCGGTGTAGCCCTGCAGGTCGACGATCGCGCTCATGCCGGCGAAGCGCATGAACCCGGCGGCCGCCGACAGGTTGGCGCAGTTGTCGGCCAGCACCGGCACGTACTCGTCGAGGTCCACGGCGTAGACCCAGCCGCTCGCCGCCAGCGAGCAGAGCTCCGTCACCCCGGGCAGCGGGGCCGCGCGCAGCAGGAACAGCAGCTTGGCGAGATAGCCGAAGAAGGCGTAGACGATGATCGCGTAGCAGACTGCGCGAATGCCCTGCAGCGTCCAGCGCACCCTGCGCGTCAGCTGGCGATCCTCGAGAACCCAGGTCTCGAGCTCGAAGACGAGCAGCAGCACGACCCACGCAGCCGTGTCGATGGTCGCGGCGAAGCCCTCGATGATGTCGCTGAGCAGGATGCCGTCGGCAAAGCGGTGCGCGGCCGCCGCCCATTCTTCCGCGAAAAACAGGAAGATGTTCAGCGTCAGCAGTGCATAGACGGTGTACTTGAACAGTCGGAAGACCGTCGATTGATTCGCGTGCAAGCCTCAGCTACCCCCGTCCACCGGCTGCGCCCGATTGTGCCAGCTGCCACCGGGGCGAGCTACACAACCGCTAGTCGGTCGCATATTCCGTCGCCCGGTCGGTTTCCACGCCGGCGTAGTAAACCCAGACGTTCTCCTCCCCGGTCAGCAGCTCGATGTACTTCGGGTGGACGAACAGGTTCTCGCGCCCGGATTTCAGTTCCTTCAGTACCCCGATGTCGCAGAGCTGCTTCAGGTAGACGGACGCGGTCTGGCGCTTCGCGATATCGGCGTCCACCAGGTTGCCGATCCGACAGTAGGGCTGCTTGAAGAGCTCCATGACCAGTTCCCAGGAGTAGATCTTCGGCAGGCGCTCGTGCACGTACTCGGCCGTGTGTTGCATCAGCTCGCGGATGGACTTGATCTTGTCCGTGGTCCAGACGCAGGTCTCCTCGACCCCTTCGAGCATGTACAGAATCCAGTCCTCCCAGGCCTGCTCGCGGGTCACCTCCAGCAGCAGGCGGTAGTAGTCGCTCTTGCGGCCGATGATGTAGCGCGACAGGTACAGGATCGGCGTGTCGAGCAGGCCCTGCTCGACCAGGAACAGGATGTTCAGGATCCGCCCGGTGCGGCCGTTGCCGTCCGTGAACGGGTGGATCGCCTCGAACTGGTAGTGCTGCACCGCCATGCGCACCAGCGGGTCGATTTCGGTGGCGCGGTGCATGAAGTCCTGCCAGTTGTCGAGCAGCTGCTGCAGCCGCTTCTGGCCCTCGGGCGGCGTGTAGATGACCTCGCCGGTGGCCCGGTTTTTCAGGTTAGTTCCAGAATCTGCTCGAATATCAAGCTCTATATCCTTGATCGTACTGCATATGTGTATGGCCATATCGGTCGTCAGCATGCGCCGCTGGACCATTTTCGAGCCTTCGTGGAGCGCCGCGCGGTAGCGCAGGGCCTCTTTTGTCGCCGCGTCCGCCCGGTCCTCGGCGATATCCGCGAACTCGAACAGCTTGTCCGTCGTCGTGACGATGTTCTCGATCTCGGAGCTGGCGCGTGCCTCGAGCAGCGGCAGGGCGTTGACCAGCACCGCGGCATTCGGGATCAGCTCGGCCGCCTGCTTCAGCTCCGCGAGGGCGACCCGGGCCTGGATGCAGCGCTTCAGGACCGTCGTGGTCTCGATCTGGCCAACCATCGGCGGCAGCGGCGGCAGGTCGTTGTACGGCAGCGCGGGATCGAAGGCGGGCATCGGGCGGATTCCTCGGCGAGTAACGGCCTGTTATGTCGATTTTTCAGCAAATTATCGACAGGTCGACCGGGACGTGTCGATCCGATCGACATGAACCGGGGTCCTGTCGAAAGAAGCTGACAATTTCGACACGACCGGAGTATAGGTCGATGGGATCGACACGACCGTGACGCAGTGCCGGCGTCGCCCGCGGGCCCTGCTTATGTCAAGCCGTGGCTCAGCGGCCCTGGCGCTCCGCGTAGTCCAGCGCGAAGGCCACGTGCGCGCGCACGCCGGTCAGCAGCGCGCCTTCCCAGGCGTTGAAGAGCGGCGAGTGGTTCGGCGCGGCGGCGCCCGCCGGCACCCCCGGCTCGTTCACGCCGAGCATCAGGTACAGGCCCGGGATGCGCTCCTGGAACAGCGCGAAATCCTCGGCGCCGGTAATCGGCGGGTGCTCGCGGACCTGGCCCGGGCCGGCGGCCTGCTCGAGTGCGGGCATCATTTCGCGAAGCAGCTGCGGGTGATTGCCGGTGACGGGGGCGTACCCGTCGATCACGATCTCCGCGCTGCCGCCGGCGGCCTCGACGATCGCGTTGACCGTGCTCCTGAGCCTCGCGTGCAGGGTTTCGCGCACCCCGACGTCGAAGGTGCGGATCGTGCCCGCCATCTCGACCTCGTCCGGGATGATGTTGCCGCGCACGCCGCCGTGGATACTGCCGATCGTGATCACGGCCGGTCCCCGGGTGATGTCGAGCTGGCGACCCGGGATGGCCTGCAAAGCGGTCATGACCTGGCCTGCGAGGAACACCGGGTCCACGCCGGCCCACGGGGCCGAGCCGTGCGTCTGGCGACCCGTGATCCTGATGTACAGGTTGTCCGCCGCGGCCATGAAACTGCCCGAGCGGTAGTTCAGCGTCGCGCTCTCGACCGGCCAGGCGTGCAGCCCGAAGATCGCCTCCGGCGCCCCGGGCCCGTCCAGCACGCCCTCGTCGATCATCAGCCCCGCGCCGCCCTGTTCGCCCGCCGGCGCGCCTTCCTCGGCCGGCTGGAAGATGAACTTCACGGTGCCGGCAAGCCGGTCGCGGTGGCGGGCAAGGACCTCCGCCGCGCCCATCAGCATCGCGACGTGCGTGTCGTGCCCGCAGGCGTGCATGACGTAAACCTCCTCGCCGTTGTACTCGCCGCGGGCGCGGGAGGCGAACGGCAGGCCGGTCTGCTCCCTGACCGGCAGCCCGTCCATGTCGGCGCGCAGCGCGATCACCGGCCCGGGCCGCCCGCCGACCAGCGTGCCGACCACGCCGGTGTGGGCGATACCCGTCTGGACCTCGTCGAGGCCGAGCTCGCGCAGGTGCTCGGCCACGAGCGCCGCCGTCCGGAATTCGCGGTTCGACAGTTCCGGGTGCTCGTGGATGTCGCGGCGCCACGCGATCACGCGTGGCTCGACGGCGTCGAAAGCGTCGTCGAGGCCGTCGAGGGGACCGGCGGCGTGCACCGGCAGGCAGGCAGCGAGCAAGAGGACAGCGATCGGTCGGCGCATTGTTGTTCTCCTCGGGGCGGGCGGTCGGCGCACTATAGCAAGCGGCGCGTCCCAGCCGCGCGTCGCTGCACGGCGACATCGTGACAGCAGCCCGCGACAGGCCCTATGCTCTGGACACCCTGCCGCGCCGGAGGGCGCCACCATGCCGCGATCCCGCCGACTTTTCGCAATGCTACTGTCGCTCGTTCTCGCCGCCTGCGGCGGGGGCGGAGGCAGCATTACCAGCCCGCCGCCTCCCGCGCCGCCGCCACCACCGCCACCGCCACCGCCGTCCGGTGACTTCGAGCTCGACCCCGTGTTCACGCAGCTCTCGTTCACGGCGCCGGTTGCGCTGCTGCAGGCGCCGGGCGACGGCACGCGCTGGTACGTCGTGCAGCAGGACGGCCTGATCCTGAGCTTCGACAACACGAGCGGCGTCGCGACGACCAGCGTGTTCGCCGACCTGACGGCGCGCGTCGACGATTCGGAACCCGAGGCAGGGCTGCTCGGCATGGCCTTTCACCCGGCCTTCGCCAACAACGGCTTCGTGTACCTGTCGTTCACGCAGTTCTCCGGCCAGCTCGAATCCGTCATCGCGCGCTATACGCTGGATCCCGGCACGCAGATGCTCGACCTGGCCACCGAGCAGGTCCTGCTGACGCTCGAGCAACCGCTGGCCAATCACAACGGCGGTCATCTCGCCTTCGGGCCGGACGGCTTCCTGTACGGCGGCTTCGGCGACGGCGGCGGCGCGGGCGACCCGTCGAACCTCGCGCAGGCGACCAACAACCTGTACGGCACCGTGATCCGGATCGACGTCGACGGCGCGTCGCCGTACGCGATCCCGCCCGACAACCCGTTCCCGGCGGGCAGCGAGTGTTTCGACGGCACCTCGCCCCAGGACCCGTGCCCGGAAATTTATGCCTGGGGCTTCCGCAACCCGTGGCGCTTCAGCTTCGACCGGGTCGCCGGCGAGCTGTGGCTGGGCGACGTCGGCCAGGCGAGCTGGGAGGAGGTGAACCGCGTCGGCAGCGGCCTCAATTACGGCTGGCGCGTCCGCGAGGGCGCTCACTGCTTCGAGCCGCCGACGAACTGCGCTACGGCCGGCCTGATCGACCCGATCGCCGAATACGGGCGGTCGACCGGCCGCTCCGTGTCCGGCGGCTACGTCTATCGCGGCAGTGCGATACCGGGGCTGGTCGGCGAGTACGTTTTCGGCGACTTCGTCAGCGGCGTGATCCTGACGGTGCCGGCCGGTGCAGCGACCGGGACCGCGCCGACCGAGCGCCCCGACACGACGCTAGCCCCCGTGTCCTCCGCCGAGGCCCAGGCCGGCGAGCTGTACGTGCTGGATTACTCCGGCGGCACGATCCACCAGGTGGTCGCGGCGCCCTGACGGACCCGCTCAGCCGGTTTCTTCCTGCAGCCGGTGACTGTCGGCCGCCGTGAGCGTGCACCCGTAGACGTCTTTCAGGCGCTCGATCGCAGCAAGCGTCTCGGGCGAGAAGGGCGCCTTGCCCTCGAACGCGTGCAGGACGATGCCCTCGAGCAGGTCGCCGAGCGACAGGTCGCAGTATTCGGCGAGGCCTTTCAGGACCTTGAGCAGCGAGGTTTCGAGGCGGACCCCGGTCTGGGTCCGGCGGATCGTGCGTGGGCTCATGGCGGTGCCTCCAGTGTTACTTAGGTAACATGGTAACACATAGCCCGACAGGTAGAAGCTCAGTCGCGCACCGGCCCCCGCGATTCCTTGAGCCGCGACCGGTGCGCCTTGTCCTTAAGGCGCGCCTCCCGCGCGCTGCGTCCCGGCTGGGTCGGTACGCGCTTCGTCTCGACCGTGCGGGCAGCCCGCAGCAGGTCTGCGAGCCGCTCCAGCGCCTCGCGCCGGTTGCGCTCCTGCGTGCGGTGGCGCTGCGCCTTGATGACGACGACACCGTCGCTGCCGACCCGGCGGTCCCTGAGTTCCAGCAGCCTTGCCTTGACGTCCGCCGGCAGGCTCCCCGAGGCAGCGCTGTCGAAGCGCAGGTGCACGGCGCTCGCGACCTTGTTGACGTTTTGCCCGCCGGCGCCCTGCGCGCGCACGGCGCTCAGCTGGATCTCGGCCAGCGGGATCGCCAGTTCGTCGTCGACGTAGAGCACGACCTCAGTCCCAGGCGGACCACACCGGGCGGCACGCGGCCGGCAGCGGCGGACAGCCGCCGACGTCGGCCCACGGCCCGTCCGGGCGATGGAAGTCGGAGCCGAGCGAGGCGAGCAGGCCGGCATCGGCCGCCAGCGCGGCGAGCCGTTCCGTCACGGCCGAGTCCTGCCGCCCGGAGACGACCTCGAGCGCGCGTCCGCCGGCGGCCCGGAAGTCGGCGACGAGCTCGCGCAGCCGCGTGCGGGTCAGGCGGTAATGGGCGGGGTGGGCCAGCACCG
Source organism: uncultured Woeseia sp. (assembly GCA_937925605.1). Taxonomy (GTDB): domain Bacteria; phylum Pseudomonadota; class Gammaproteobacteria; order Steroidobacterales; family Woeseiaceae; genus Woeseia. The sequence goes on along the minus strand of CALALV010000083.1, from coordinate 23,352 downwards.
CGATGCCCCCGGCCCCCGTGATCCAGCCGACGGCTTCGTCGAGCGTGGCCCACTCGCTGCGGACGTCGCCGGGCTTGCCGCTGCCGAGGTAGCGGCGGAAGGCTGCGCGCGTGTCGCGCACGTGGCCGCCGTCGACCAGCGCCTGCGCGAAATGCGGCCGCCCGACGTTGTCGCCGCCGTTTCGTTCCGCCGCCGCCAGCAGGTCCGGCAGCCCGGCGCGGACGAGGCGCTCCGCAATCCGCCGTGCTCGCCGGCGCCGTGCGGCCTGCTGGGACGCGATGCCGGCGGCCATCCCGTCTTCCGCGCGGTCGACGGCCAGGCCGACGACGTGCACGCCGGTACGCCGCCAGCGTGTCGACAGTTCGATGCCGGGCACCAGCGTGAGACCGGCGGGTGCGCGCAGGTCGTCGTAGGCTGCCATCGTGTCGTGATCGGTGATCGCGAGATGCGTGACGCCGTGCTCGCGCGCACGCTCGAGCAGCGCCTGCGGTGCGAGCGCGCCGTCGGATGCCGTCGTGTGGGTGTGCAGGTCGCAGTGCATGATCGAGGTCCGTGCCAGGATCGACTTCAGCACAGCGGCGCCGGCATCCGCAAGCGCGCGGCCCGCACGAATGTGTGAGAATGGCGCGCCCCGTACCGCCGGTAGTTCCATGCCGCTACGCAACCTGCTGTTGCTCGCGACCTGCCAGATGATCTCCGCATCCGGCTCGATCGCAATGGTGACGCTCGGCGGCATCGTCGGCACGTCACTGGCCGCGAACAAGGCGCTCGCCACGTTGCCCGTGTCGATGATGGTGGTCAGCGTCGCTCTCACCGCGATCCCGGCCACGATGCTGATGCGGCGTGTCGGCCGGCGCACGGGCTTCGCGCTGGCTGCCATCGCTGCGAGCCTCGCCTGGCTGCTCGCGGGCTTTGCACTGTGGCAGCAGAGCTTTGCATTGTTCACGCTGGCCGGCGCCGTGTTCGGCATCAACATGGCCTTCACGCAACAGTATCGCTATGCCGCGGCCGAGAGCGTCGCGCCGCAGTTCGTCGGCCGCGCGGTGTCGGTCGTGCTGCTCGGTGCGATCGGCGGTGCGATCGTCGGGTCCGAGCTGGTCACGCGCGCCGCGGACCTGTTCGCCGCGGTGCCGTTCGCCGGCACGGTGCTGGCCCTCGCGGCGCTGCACCTCTTGCAGGCGGCGCTGTTCACGCTGCTCGGGCCGCTGCGCGGGGAGGGCGACGACGCGCCGCGAACGGGCGGGCGGCCGCTCGGCGAGATCCTGCGGCAGCCGCTGTTCGTCGTCGCGGTGCTGGGCGGGACGGCGGCCTACGGCGTCATGTCGCTGATCATGACCGCGACCCCGATCAGCATGCACGTCGGTGACGGGCACTCGCTCGCCGAGACCTCGTCCGTAATCCGCAGCCACGTCATCGCCATGTACCTGCCCTCGCTCGTATCCGGCTTCCTGATCGACCGCCTCGGCACGGTGCGGCTGATGGCCGTCGGCGCGCTGGTGCTGATCGGCTCCTGCATCATCGGCCTGCAGGGCCAGGCGGTCGTGCACTACCTGTGGGCGCTGGTCCTGCTCGGCATCGGCTGGAACTTCCTGTACGTCGGCGGCACGACGATGCTGACGCTGACCTACCGGCTCGAGGAGCGCTTCCGGGCGCAGGCCGTCAACGAGTTCACGGTATTCGGAACCTCGGCGGCGGGTTCGCTGCTGGCGGCCACGGTCGTGCACCTGTACGGCTGGACCACGCTGATGCTGGTGCCGCTGCCGGTGCTGGCCGTGACGCTGCTCGGGCTGTTCGTGGTGCGACGCGACCCGCAGGTCGGCCGCCGCCGCGCGGCCGCTGCCTGAGGCTCAGTCGAGTTCGGCCAGCACCTGGCGCACGTCGTCGCGCGCGCGCTCGATGGCGGCGTCGATGCGTTCGTGGGCCGCATCGTCGCGGCCGAGACCCTGCCAGTCGGCATTCCAGGCGGCGTACAGCGCGGCCGTCGAGTCGGCCGCGGGCGGCGGGGTCAGCGTGCCGAGGTCCCGCACCATCAGGACGATTGCCCAGCCCTGGCGCGGATTGCCGCGCGCCGAGTCCATCTCGAAATGGCTGAAGAACACGACCTGGTCGAGCTCGCCGAGCTTCAGCAGCAACTCGATGCCGGCGGTCCGGACGTTGCGGTTGGCCTCGGTCTGCTCGTTACGCCAGGTGTTGTAGGCGAGGCTGGACAGGGCCACGACGAGGCTGATGAGCGCGACCGAGTGTCGCCGGAGCTGTTCGGGCATGCGCATCGTGAACCCTCCCGCGCCGCAGGGCGGTGCGGGGGAGACGATAGCATGCAGGACGGCGAGCGGCGCACGGTCCCCGCTGCCGGGGACCGTGGCGGGCCCGTTCAGAAGAAGTTGAAGTGCAGTCCGAGCGAGATGACGGGCCAGGCCTGGTAGTCCTCGGCCTCCGCCTCGAGTTCCTGGCGCTCCTGCTCGAGTGCCTGCTGGAACTGCGGATCGTTCGCCAGCGCACCGTCCGAGGTCAGCGCGACGCCCGGCTCGCCCTGCCAGAGCACGCCGAGATCGAGGTTCAGCCCGAGCCTGCCGATCAGCTCGAAATCGAAACCGATGCCGAGGTACGGCGCCGGGCTCTCGAACGACATGACCCCGCGCAGCTGACCGACTTCCGCGCTCGTGTAGGTCTGCCCGCCGACCACGAAGGTGCTGGACTCGCGGCTGGCCATGACCAGCTGGTTGTCGTTGTTGAAGGCGCCGAGCGACAGGCGCATCGGGCTCAACGGAAACTTCAGGTTGGCGGTCGCGTACATCGAATCCAGTTCCAGCGTCGCGTCGTAGGCGATGCCGGCCTGGGCGCCGTCGTCCTCATAATCGAAGCGGTTGATGCCGGCTCGCAGGTCCAGCCAGGGGATCGGCTCCCAGCGTGCCTCGAGCCCCAGCCCGAGGGTGCCGGCCTTGGCGCCGAACCAGAGGTTGTCGTTGGCCATGGCGCCGCTGCCCGCAAGCAGCAGCGCGGCCGTGAATACGGTCTTCTGCAGTGTCTTCATTGGATGGTCCGTTGGCCCGCGCGGAACGCGGAAAATCAGTCCCCGAAGCCTAAACGCAGTTCACGTCCCGGACTGTGAGGCCGGTCACGCTTGCGGCCAGCGCCGGACCGCTCTGTACGCACGACCTTTCGGGCCAAAGCGGGCAGTAATGCAGGGCGCGCGGGGATCGCGGCCGGACTATGTTCAGGCTGCGCGGGATGCGCAGACCATTCAAATCACATCGAAAGGGAGATTGATGCCATGCGGACACTCGAACAGCACGAAATCCGGGCCGTCGCCGGCGGCGAGGGCACCTGCACGCCGGACGACGCCGGCGGAAACAACCTCGGCGGCGTCACCGATCCGCCGGGCCTCGGCGACGATCTCGTCAACATCTACGAGGGCATCGTGCAAGCCACGTCGCACGTGATCGAGCGGGTTGCCGATTCCTTCCAGGACTAGGCGGACGGATCGCCGGGCACTCGCCCGGCGATCTTTCTCGAGACGAGCACTCCGGCCACCACAAGGGCCAGCGTGCCCAGCACGAGAGCGAGAGCGCCGACAGCCAGCACCGAGGTCGAACGAGACTCGGGCAGCCAGGTCACGTTCAGGCAGTACCAGTCGAGAAGGATAAGGCCATTGAACGTGGCATGGGCGGACACGCAAGCCCACAGGCTGCCCGTGTTGAATAGCAACCACGCCATGAAGATGCCGAATACGAACGCGGTAGCGAGTCCGGATGCCGGGTGGAAGATCGCGAAGAACAGTGCGGAACCGATCACGGCCTGCCAGTGGCCGTATCGGGTCAGCCACGTGGCGACCCAGCCCCGGTTGATGATTTCTTCGATCACGGGTACGGCGAGCATCATGATCGCGAGGTACAGGATGACGAAGGAGGCGGGCGGGCAATCAAACGAGATTCGGGGTACGTCATCAAGGCCGGTGACCGGGTCTGCGGCAAGCGCCGTTCTTGCAACGAGCGCTGCGTAGTCGGCAAGTCGGAGGCAAAGGCCCGCGCCCATACCGAGCAGCACGAGGTGAATCGTGCGGGCATCGACTGCGAAGTAACCACGCAGTTCCAGGCGCCGTGCCCGCCACACCGGGTACAGGAGCAGCAGCAAAATCGGGGGAACGATGGCGTAGCTCGCGAGCTTGGCTGCGGCCGGCGCCAGCCATTCGTCGAGGACGTAGAGCTCGAGCAGACTCCTCGAGAACAAGGCGGCTGTCTGCGCCGCGAAGACGAGGATCATTAGCCGGGCCAGGTCCGGCGCGCCTGCCGGCAGAGCGGATCTTTTTGCGGCAGGAGGCATTTGCGTGCGCTGTCGTCGGCAAACCGACAGTGTCCTCGCCGCGGCGGCCGGTTACCAGGTGCGAATCAGTTGGCTTTTACAGGAATGATTGCTTGCGGCGGCGCAGAGGACTAGGTGCTCGACGGATTCGGATGCAGACGCTCCAGCCGTTCCCGGCTCGCCGGGTCCACGTTGACCCGGGCCAGGTCGTGCCGGACGTTCGGCAGCGCCAGCAGCCGCGGGTCCATGACCCGGTACCAGAGCGGCGGCACCCAGGCCAGCAGGTAGCTGCCGAAGTAGCCGGTCGGCAGGCTGGGCAGGTCCGGGAAGTGACGCAGCGACTGGTAGCGGCGCAGCGGATGCGCGTGATGGTCCGAATGCCGCTCGAGGTGGAACAGCGACAGGTTGCTGACAACGTGATTGCTGTTCCAGGAATGGTGCGGCTGGCAGCGTTCGTAGCGGCCGTTCGCCTTGCGTTGCCGCAGCAGCCCGTAGTGCTCGACGTAATTCGCGCTCGTCAGCATCCACCACGCCACGGCGTTGTGGATCAGCAGGAACGGGATCATCACGAGGCCGAAGGCGACGACGACCGCGCCCTGCAAAACGAGTGACAGTGCGAGCGAGCGCAGGATTCGGTTGTCGGTCGAGAACGCGGCCAGCCCGCGCTTTGCGAGGCGCTCGCGCTCCAGGCGCCAGGCGCGGCGAAGGGCGCCAGGAATTTCCCGCAGCGCGAAGCGGTAAATCGACTCGCCCATGCGTGCGCTCGCGCAGTCCTCCGGCGTTGCGACCTCGACGTGGTGCCCCCGGTTGTGATCGATCGTGAAATGCCCGTAGGCCGGAATGGCCAGCGCGATGCGCGAAAGCAGACGCTCGACCCGCGAGTTCTTGTGCCCCAGCTCATGCCCCGTATTGATCGCGAGGCCGCTGGTCATGCCCGCGACCACGGCCAGCACGACAAACGCCCACGCGCTCAGTCCCGCGGTCCCGGCCCACCAGGCGGTCCCGTAGAAGCTCAACAGGTGCAGCGGCACGACCAGGTAAGTAAGCCAGCGGTAGTAGGGATCCCGCTCCAGCGCCATGATCACTTCTTCCGGCGGATTGTTCTCGTCCTCGCCGACGAGCCAGTCGAGCAGGGGCCCGCCGACGTAGGTCACGGCGATCGACAGCAGCAGCCACGCCTGCTGACCGGTCTGCGCATGCATCCCGATGCCGACGAACGGCAGCAACGGGTACAACAGGGACATGGACCACAGCCAGCGCTTGCGGTCGATGTAGACGACGGCCGTGCCATCTGCACTGGTACCGTGGTAGGCGGTCATATCGCTGTTCCTGGCGGGTCCCGGGCGATTATCGCGCGACCGGCCGCGAGCCGCCATCGCGCGCCCGCCCCGTCGAAATCCTGTACACGATTCCGATGAATTATGTTCAATGCTTTCAAAAAGCTATAGTGCACAGCGGCTTGTATTCATGGCACGAACATTGCTGACTATGTTCGACCGGACGACCCGGGGTTACTGGGATACGATGACCGGATGAAGCGCAAGGCCGGCAACGACCGCCCGTACCGCAGGCTGGCATGGCTCGCCGGCCTGGTCACACTCGCTGCCTGCGGCGAGCGCGACACGGCGCCGGCCGGTCCGCCGCCCCTGACCGCCGCGACGCTCGGCGACCAGGACATCAAGCCCGTCGCCGTCTACCTGCGCGAAGCGCCCTACGCCACGGCCGACGCCGCCCTCGGCGATCGCCTGCTGCTGCAGTGCCGCTCCTGCCACAACCTCGAAGCCGGCGCCGGGCACACGCTCGGCCCCAACCTGCACGGCATGTTCGGCCGCCGGGTCGGCGGCGCCCCGGGCTTCGGCTACACGCGGGCGCTGAGCGAGGCCGATTTCGTCTGGACACCGCGGGCGCTGGACGCCTGGCTCGAGTTCCCGCAGCGCTTCCTGCCCGGCAACGCGATGGCCTGGCCGGGCATGCGCAACGCCGACGACCGGGCCGCGCTGATCGCGAGCCTGATGCGGCGCACGGACACGGGCGAGGCGCCGGCGAGCGGCGGCAGCACGGGTAACTGAGGGCTCCGACGGGCGGCCCCTGGACGAACACGAAGAACGATAAAAACGACAGGGAGAGCAGACGACCATGCAGCCAGCCATACCGCTCAGCGATAACCGCTCCGCACCCGACAGGCGCCACTTCGGCTGGCGCACCGTGTTGTACGGCTTCCTGCGCTCGCGGCGACGCTCGGCTCGCCGCGCCAACGACGCGGAGCCGCTGTTCATCGACTGGCACCATCCGTGGCTGTTCTTCCTCGCCGTGTTCACGATGCTGTTCAGCTGCGCGGACGCCGCGATGACGCTCGCACTGATCGAGCGGGGCGCCTACGAGGCCAACCCGATCATGGCGTCGATGATGGGCTACGGCACCCAGGCCTTCGCGACCAGCAAGATGCTGCTGACCGGCCTCGGCATCCTCGCGCTGGTTTTCCTGTCGCGCGCGCGCTTCCTGAACCGGATGCGTACCGGCGGCCTGCTGACCGTCGTGTTCTCGCTCTACGCCTGCCTGATCTGCTACGAGTTCGTCTACCTGATCAGCCTGCACTAGCCACCCGCGCGCGGCGGCCGGACGCCGCCGGAAGCGAGACGTGGCGCGGCCTCCAGCCCCGCAACGGGAGCCGGCGCACATTCCATGCGCCCCGGGCATGAGCTACACTAGCGGCCTTTTTTTGGGCAGCGCCGCTGCCCTCGTCGGCAGATTTCGCGGGCACGAGGCCCGAAAGCGCATGAGCAACTCCCTCAAAGAGCGGTACGCCAGCACGCCGCTGTTCGGCAGCAATGCGGCGGCGATCGAGCGGCTGTACGAGCAGTACCTCGAAAACCCCGACTCGGTCCCCGGCGGCTGGCGCGACTATTTCCGCGGACTCGGCCGCGACGGCGACGAGACGCCACATTCGCCGATCCGCGAGCAGCTGCGCGAACAGGCGCGGCGCGGCCGGCGCAACGGCAACGGCGCCGCGGCGGCCGCCCGGCCGGGCGGACTCGCCATCGACGTCAGCGAGAAGCAGGCCGCCGTCTCCCGCCTGATCCAGGTCTACAGCCTGCGTGGCCACCAGATCGCGGACATCGACCCGCTCGGGTTGATGCAAAGGCACACGCCCGGCGTCCTGAAACTCGACTACCTCGGCCTCACGGAGGCCGACATGAACACCGAGTTTTACACCGGCGGCCTCGCCGGGACCGGCAACCGCCGGATGAAACTCGCGGACATCATCACGCTGCTGAAACGCATCTACTGCGGCAAGATCGGCGCGGAATTCGCCCACGTCTCGCGTGCGCGCGAACGCCTGTGGCTGCGCCGCCGCTTCGAAGAGGGCGTCGTCGCGATGGACTACGGCGGCGACGAGCGCCGCTGGCTGCTCGAGCAGCTGACCGCCGCGGAGGGCATCGAGCGCTACCTGCACACGCGCTTCGTCGGGCAGAAGCGCTTTTCGCTGGAAGGCGGCGAGAGCCTGATCCCGATGCTCGACGACCTGATCCAGCAGAGCGGGCGCGCGGGCGCGAAAGAAATCGTCATCGGCATGGCCCATCGCGGCCGCATCAACGTGCTGGTCAACGTCCTCGGCAAGTCGGCCGAGGAACTCTTCGAGGAATTCGAGGGCAACGTCGACCCGGCCGAGATGAAAGGCTCCGGCGACGTCAAGTACCACAAGGGCTTCTCGGCCGACATGAAGACGCCGGGCGGCAACGTGCATATCGCGCTCGCGTTCAACCCGTCGCATCTCGAGATCGTCAACCCGGTGGTCGAAGGTTCGGTCCGCGCGCGCCAGCAGCGGCGCCGCGACGAGAATCGCGACAAGGTCATCCCGATCCTGGTGCACGGCGACGCCGCGTTCTCGGGGCAGGGCGTCGTCATGGAAACCTTCCAGATGTCGCAGACCAACGGTTTCAGGACCGGCGGCACGATTCATATCGTCGTCAACAACCAGATCGGCTTCACGACCAGCCGGCCGCTGGACGCGCGCTCTACGCCCTATTGTTCGGACGTCGCGAAAATGATCGAGGCGCCGATCTTCCACGTGAACGGCGACGATCCGGAAGCCGTGATCTTCGTGACCCGGCTGGCGCTCGAGTACCGGCAGACCTGGCAGAAGGACGTCGTCATCGACCTGGTCTGCTACCGCCGTCACGGTCACAACGAGGCGGACGAGCCGAGCGCGACGCAGCCGGTCATGTACGGCCGAATCAAGGACCAGAAGACGACGCGACAGCTGTACGCCGAGCGTCTGGTCAAGGCGGGGGTGCTGGACGAGAGCGAGGTCGGCAAGCTGCAGGACGAGTACCGCGACCGGCTCGACCGTGGCGAACCCGTGCCGCGCTCGCACCTCGGCATGATCGGCGACGAGTTCACGGTCGACTGGTCGCCGTACCTCGACGCGTCCTGGGACGAGCAGGTCGACACGTCGCTGCCGGAAAAGCGGGTGCAGGCACTTGCAAAGACGATCACGACGCTGCCGGACGGTTTCGTCCTGCACGGCCGCGTCCAGCGCATCATCGACGAGCGGGTGCGCATGTCGAAGGACGAGACGCCGATGGACTGGGGCTTCGCCGAGACCATGGCCTACGCAGGCCTGATCGAGGACGGCTACGACTGTCGTATCGTCGGCCAGGACAGCGGCCGCGGCACGTTCTTCCACCGCCACGCCGTGCTGCACAACCAGGCCAACCGGCAGGAATTCATTCCGCTGCAGTCCGTTTCGGAGCGGCCGGGTTCGTTCCGCGTGATCGACTCGTTGCTGTCCGAGGAGGCGGTGCTCGGCTTCGAGTACGGCTACGCGACGACCGAGCCGAACACGCTGGTCGTCTGGGAGGCGCAGTTCGGTGACTTCGCGAATGGCGCGCAGGTCGTCATCGACCAGTTCATCAGCTCCGGCGAGGCCAAGTGGGGCCGCCTGTGCGGGCTGACGCTGTTCCTGCCGCACGGCTACGAGGGGCAGGGTCCGGAGCATTCCTCGGCGCGCCTCGAGCGCTTCCTGCAGCTGTGCGCCGAGCACAACATGCAGGTCTGCGTGCCGTCGACGCCGGCGCAGATGTTCCACATGATTCGCCGGCAGATGCTGCGCCACTACCGCAAGCCGCTGGTCGTCATGACGCCGAAGAGCCTGTTGCGCCACAAGATGTCGACCTCGCCGCTGGCCGCGCTGTCCGAAGGGCACTTTCACCTGGTCATACCGGAACAGGAGCACACGGATCCGCAGAAGATCCGCCGCGTCGTGTTCTGCAGCGGCAAGGTCTACTACGACCTGCTGGAGGCCCGGCAGGTCGGCGACCTCGAGCACGTCGCGCTCGTCCGTATCGAGCAGCTGTACCCGTTCCCGATCGAGGAATATGCCCGCATCATCGACGAGTACGCGCACGTGCGCGACATCGTCTGGTGCCAGGAAGAGCCGCAGAACCAGGGCGCCTGGTACCAGATCCGTCACCGGCTGCAGGAGCCGCTTAACGACGAGCAGACGCTGTACTACGCCGGCAGGGCCAGTGCGGCCGCGCCGGCGTCCGGCATCTACAAGTTGCACATGCAGCAGCAGCAGGCGCTCGTGGAAGCGGCGCTCGACACGCAGGTCAAGGCCGCCGAATCCAAAAAGGCCGACAAGAAGTCACGGAAAGGTAAATGAGCATAGAAATCAAAGTTCCGCAGTTGCCCGAGTCCGTCAGCGACGCGACGCTGGTTGCCTGGCACAAGAAAGTCGGCGACTCGGTGTCGCGTGACGAGAACCTGGTCGACCTCGAAACCGACAAGGTCGTGCTCGAGGTGCCGGCCCCGGCGGCCGGCAAGCTCGAGGAGATCCGGATCGAGGACGGGGCCACGGTCACGGCAGGCGACGTACTCGCGATTCTCGCCGAGGGCGAGGGCGGCGGGTCGGCCGACGGCGGCAAGGACCCGGGCGACGACGAGGACAAGAAGCAGGCGCAGGCGCGCGACGCCGACGACGAGGGCGACGACGACGAGGACGGCGAGGAACAGGCCGCCTCGGGCGGCGGCAGTGCGCACAAGCTGAGCCCGTCCGTGCGCCGCCTGCTCGACGAGCACGATCTCGATGCCGGGTCCATCGACGGCAGCGGCAAGGACGGCCGGATCACGAAATCCGACGTCATGAAGTACCTGAAGTCGCACCGCGACGAGGACGTCACCCCCAGCGATGCGCCGGCCAGCGCCCCCGCGCAGGGCGGTGGCCCGTCGCGCAACGAGCGCCGCGTGCCGATGACCCGGCTGCGCGCGCGCATCGCCGAACGCCTGGTCGACGCGCAGCAGACCGCGGCCATGCTGACGACCTTCAACGAAGTCGACCTGACCGAGGTGATCGCGCTGCGCACCCGCTACAAGGAGAAGTTCGAGAAGGAGCACGAGGTCAAGCTCGGCTTCATGTCGTTCTTCGCTAAGGCGGCGGTCGAGGCGCTGAAGAAATTCCCGGTCGTCAACGCGTCGGTGGAAGATGAAGACATCATCTACCACGACTACTATGACATCGGCATCGCCGTGTCTTCCGACCGCGGGCTGATGGTGCCGGTGGTCCGCGACGTCGACCACATGAGCTTCGCCGACGTCGAGCGCACGATTTCCGAGCTGGGCCGCAAGGCGCGCGACGGGCAGATCAGCATGGAGGATCTCACGGGCGGCACGTTCACGATCACGAACGGCGGGATCTTCGGCTCGATGCTGTCGACGCCGATCCTGAACCCGCCGCAGAGCGCCATTCTCGGCATGCACGCTATCCAGCAGCGGCCGATGGCGATCGACGGCGAGGTGAAAGTACGCCCTATGATGTACCTGGCGCTCACCTACGATCACCGGATCATCGACGGCCGCGAGGCGGTCCAGTTCCTCGTCAGCATCAAGCAGTCGCTGGAAGACCCGGGCCGCCTGCTGTTGCAGGTCTGAAACTCACGACACACACCAAGAGAGTGACATGAGCAGAGAGTTTGACGTCGTCGTCATCGGTGCCGGCCCGGCCGGCTACGTGGCGGCGATCCGCGCCGCGCAGCACGGCCTGAAGGTCGCCTGTATCGACAACTGGGAGAACTACGACGGCAGCAATGCATTCGGCGGCACGTGCCTGAATGCGGGCTGCATCCCGTCCAAGGCGCTGCTCGAGTCATCCGAGCTGTTCCACCGCGCCGGGCACGAGTTCGAGGCACACGGCATCAAGGTGTCGAAGCCCAAGCTCGATCTCGCCGCGATGCAGAAGCGCAAGGCGGGCATCGTCAAGCAGCTGACGGGCGGCATCGCCGGCCTGTTCAAGGCCAACAAGGTCGAGGGCCTGGTCGGCCACGGCAAGCTGCTGCGCGGTAAAAAAGTCGAGTTCACGCCGGTCAAGGGCGACAAGGAGACGCTGGCGGCGAAGCACGTGATCCTGGCCAGCGGCTCGACGCCGATCGAGCTCAAGGTCGCGCCGTTTGCCGACGACATGATCGTCGACTCCTGGGGGGCACTGGAATTCGACGCCGTGCCGAAAAAGCTCGGCGTCGTCGGCGCCGGCGTGATCGGCCTCGAGCTCGGCAGCGTCTGGGCCCGGCTGGGCGCCGAGGTCACGATCCTCGAGGCGATGGACGACTTCCTGTTCATGGCCGACCGCGACGTGGCGAAACAGGCCGCCCGCGCGTTCAAGCAGCAGGGTCTCGACATCAGGCTCGGCGCGAAGGTCACCGAGGCGAAGGTCAACAAGCAGAGTGTCACGGTCAAGTACGAGGACAAGAACGGCGAGCAGTCCCTGAACGTCGACAAGCTCGTCGTCGCGGTCGGCCGCCGAGCTTACACGGACGGGCTGCTGGCCGCGGACAGCGGCGTCGAGCTCGACGAGCGCGGCTTCATCGAGGTCGACGACGAGTGCCGCACCAAGGTCCCGGGCGTCTACGCGGTCGGCGACTGCGTGCGTGGCCCGATGCTGGCACACAAGGGCTCCGAGGAAGGCGTCATGGCCGCCGACCTGATTGCCGGCGAAGTCGCCGAGATGAACTACGACGTGATCCCGTCGGTCATCTACACGGCGCCAGAGATCGCCTGGGTCGGCAAGACCGAGCAGGAGGTCAAGGACAGCGGGCGCGAGTACAAGACCGGCTCGTTCCCGTTCGCCGCGAGCGGCCGCGCGAAAGCCATGGAACAGACCGCCGGCATGGTCAAGATCATCTCGGCCGTCGACGACGACGAGGTGCTCGGCGTGCACATCGTCGGCCCGATGGCCGGCGAGCTGATCGCCGAGGCCGTGCTGGCCATGGAATTCTCGGCCAGCACCGAGGACATCCAGCGCACGATCCACGCGCACCCGAGCCTGTCGGAGGCCATGCACGAGGCCTCGCTCAACGTCGACAAGAAGGCGTTGAACTACACGAACCGCTAGCAGGACTCAGCGTCCGCGCAGCACCGCGGCAACGTTCGGCAGTTTCTCGATCCGCGCAATCGCCCGGCTCAGGCTCGGCAGGTCCGGCACCGACAGCCCCAGCTCCATGAGGGCCTGTCCCTGCTTCGGGTCCGAGCCCGTGTGTACGCTGTCGACGCCGATGCGCTCGTCGGCCAGCACGCCGGCGATGTCCCGCAGCAGGCCCTGGCGGTCCCAGGCACGAATCGTCAGTTCGGCCGGGTAGACCGCGCCGCCCGGCGTTCCCCAGTCCACCGCGATCGAGCGTTCGGGGTGCCGCGCGGCGAGGTTGAGCGCGTTGCGGCAGTCCGCGCGGTGAATGCTGACGCCGCGCGCGAGCGTGATATAGCCGGTGATCGCTTCCGGCGGTACCGGGCGGCAGCAGCGCGCGAAGTTGCACAGCAGGTCGCCGACGCCGCTCACCGCCACCTGTTCGACGCCGGCCTTCTGCGTGCCGACCGGCCGCCGCGTCCGCAGTGCGTCCGCCGGTTCCTCCCCGCGCAGGGCCTGCACGGCGCCCGCGACCGCCGCGGCATTACTGTCGCCCGCGCCGAGCGCCGTGCACAGCGCGTCGACGTCGCGGAACTTCATGTGGCGCGCAATCGCCTCGTGGGCGAGGTCCCTGACGTTCAGGCGCGACAGCTCGCGCTCGAGGATCTCGCGTCCCTGGCGCCGGTTCTGGTCGCGGTCCTGCTGGCGGAAGTGGCTGCGCACCTTGGCGCGATTGCGGGCGCTGGCCAGGTAGCCGAGTTGCGGGTTCATCCAGTCGCGGCTCGGCTGCGCCTCGCTGCCCGTGATGATTTCGATGCGTTCGCCGTTTTTTACCTTGTAGGTCAGCGGCACGATGCGACCGTTGGCCTTGGCACCCCGGCAGCGATGCCCGACCTGGGTGTGGACGTGGTAGGCGAAATCGAGCGGGGTCGCGCCGGCCGGCAGCTCGACGACGTCCCCTTTCGGACTGACGGCGTAGACGCGGTCCTCGAAGACGTCGTCGCGGATCTGGTCGAGCAGGTCGCCGTCGGCTTCGCCCGGTTCGAGCAGGTTGCGCAGCAGCCGGATCTTGCGGTCGAAGGATCCGCCGGGGCCGCCGCCTTCCTTGTAGCGCCAGTGCGCGGCGACGCCGAGTTCGGCGTGCCGGTGCATCTCGTGCGTGCGGATCTGCACCTCGAGCGTGCGGCCTCCCGGGCCGATGACGGCCGTGTGCAGGGAACGATAGTCGTTGTCCTTCGGGTTCGCGATGTAGTCGTCGAACTCGCCCGGCAGGTAGGGCCAGCGGTTGTGCACGATCCCGAGAGCGGCGTAGCACTCGCGCACGTCGTTGACGAAGATGCGCACCGCGCGCATGTCGAAAATCTGCTCCAGCGCGCGGTTCTTGCGCTGCATCTTGCGCCAGATGCTGTAGATGTGTTTCGGCCGGCCCGTCACTTCGGCGTCGATGCCCTCGGCGGACAGCAGTGCCCGCAGTTCGCCGATAACCTCTGCGATGAAGGCCTCGCGGGCGCTGCGCCGTTCGCGCAGTGCGCGGGCTATCTCCTGGTAACGCCCGGGCTCGAGGTAGCGGAAGGCGAGGTCCTCGAGCTCCCACTTGAGCTGCCAGACCCCGAGCCGGTTCGCGAGCGGCGCGTAGATCTCGCGCGTCTCGATCGCGACGCGGCGCTGCTCGTCGGCCGGCGCGCCCTTGGCCTGGCGCAGGCGGTACAGCTGCTCCGCTATGCGGACCAGCACCAGGCGCACGTCGGACACAACGGCGAGCAGCATCTTGCGCAGCGCTTCCGACTGGCGCGTCGCCAGCGCCTCGCCCGGCTGCCAGTCCACGGGCAGCTCGAAACTGCCGAGCTGCACGAGGCCGTCGGCCAGTGCCGCGGTCTCCGCGTCGACGCCGGCGGGCGTCGCGCCGGGTCGATCGCGGAGCCACGGGTAGAGCAGCACGGCGGCCGCGAGCGTCGGGGCGATGTCGAAAGGCTCCAGGATTTCGACCAGCGCCTCGCCCTCGGCGCGGCTCGCGGCGGCGTCCGGCTGCGCGTCGAGGCAGCGTCGCGCATTGGCGACGATGTCGGCCTGATCGTTGCCGTTTCGGCGATCTTTCGCGTCTTTCGTTGCCGTCGCGGCGTTATCGGTGGTGTGCCCGGAATCCATAACCGTTATCATACGCGCAGCTTGGGCCGGGGCTCGCGGAATTCAGCGCGCGTGCGCGGCGGGCGCTGCCCGCGGCGCGACGAGGCCCGGCGGCACGCAGGCTTCAACGACTACCGGATTCTCTATTCCACCTATGGCAGGACACAGCAAGTGGGCGAACATTCAGCACCGCAAGGGCGCCCAGGACAAGAAACGCGGCAAGCTGTTCACGAAGCTGATTCGTGAAATCACCGTGGCGGCACGCATGGGCGGCGGCGATCTCGACGCCAACCCACGCCTCAGGCTCGCGGTGGACAAGGCCAAGGCGCAGAGCATGCCGAAAGACAACATCGAGCGTGCGATCAAGCGCGGCTCCGGCGACCTCGACGGCGACGACTACCAGGAGATCCGCTACGAGGGCTACGGTCCCGGCGGCACCGCCGTCATGGTCGACTGCATGACGGACAATCGCAATCGCACCGTCGCGGATGTGCGCCACGCGTTTTCCAAGTTCGGCGGCAACCTCGGCGCAGATGGCTCGGTGAGCTACCTGTTCAACCACGTCGGCCTGCTCGGCTACCCGGCCGGCAGCGACGAGGACCGCATCATGGAGGCCGCCATCGAGGCCGGCGCGGAGGACGTCGTGGTCGAAGAGGATCGTTCGATCGAAGTCGTCACGGACCCGGCCGAGTTCGAGCAGGTGCGCGACGCGATGCGCAAGGCCGGCCTCGAGCCGGAAACCGCGGAGCTGACGATGCGCGCCTCGACCTCGGCCGAGCTCGGCCTCGACGACGCCGGCACGATGGTGCGGCTGCTGGAGATGCTCGAGGACCTCGACGACGTGCAGAACGTCTACAGCAATGCCGACATCCCTGACGAGGTGCTCGAACAGCTATGAACCCGTCTCCGCCCGCGGCCAGTCGCATCCTCGGCATCGATCCGGGCTCGCGATTGACGGGCTTCGGCGTGATCGACGCGGGCGGCCGGCAGGCCGTGTACGTGGCCTCCGGCGCAGTGCAGAGCGCGCGCGGCTCGTTCCCAGAGCGCCTGCAGCTGATCTTCGACTCTGTCGCGGAGATCGTCACCGAGTATCGCCCCGACATCGTCGTGCTCGAATCCGTGTTCGTGCACCGCAACGCGTCGAGCGCGCTGAAGCTCGGCCACGCGCGGGCCGCGGCGCTGTGCGCGACCTTCGGCGCACAGGCCGAGGTGCACGAGTACGCGCCGCGCGAGATCAAGCAGGCGGTCGTCGGTACCGGCTCGGCCACCAAGGAACAGGTCCAGCACATGGTCACGGCGCTGCTCGGGCTCGACGGCCCGCCGTCGCCGGACGCGGCCGACGCGCTCGCCGCCGCGCTGTGCCACGCACACCGGCGCCGCCTCGGCGCCGCGCTCGGCGGTGCCGCCGGCCTCGCGGTGGTCCGGTGATCGGCATGCTGAAGGGCAGGCTGGCCCACAAGCAGCCGCCGCAGATCATCGTCGACTGCTCGGGCGTCGGTTACGAGATCGAAACGCCGATGTCGACGTTCCTCGAGCTGCCGCCGCTCGGCAAGGAAGTCTCACTGTTCACGCACCTGCTCGTGCGCGAGGACGCGCAGATCCTGTACGGCTTCGCGACCGAGGACGAAAAGCTCCTGTTCCGCACGCTGCTCAAGGTCACCGGGGTCGGCGCCAAGATGGCGCTGTCGATCCTTTCGGCCATGAGCGTTTCCGACTTCGCCCGCTGCGTGCAGCAGGAAGACGCGGCGATGCTGACCAAGATCCCGGGCGTCGGCCGCAAGACGGCCGAGCGCCTGATCATCGAAATGCGCGACCGCCTGCAGAAGGCCGCGGAAGGCCTGCCGGCCGTCAAGCGGGCGAATGCCGTCGACGACGCGCGCACCGAGGCCTTCGACGCGCTGGCCGCGCTGGGCTACAAGCCGCAGGAAATCAAGCGGCTGCTGTCCAGCATGGACACTAAGGACAAGTCTTCCGAAGACATCATCCGCCAGGCGCTGCGCCACGCCGTCGGCCAGTAGCGGGAAGCGAGCATGTCAGCCATCGAACACGACCGCCTGACCAGCGCGACGCCGCGCGACGAGGACCGCAATTTCGACCGGGCCATCCGGCCGCGCACGCTGGCCGAGTACGTCGGCCAGCCGGCGGTGCGCCAGCAGATGGAGATCTTCATCACGGCGGCGCGCAACCGCGGCGAGGCGCTCGACCACGTGCTGATCTTCGGCCCGCCCGGGCTCGGCAAGACGACGCTCGCGCACATCGTCGCGAACGAAATGAACGTCAACCTGCGCCAGACCTCCGGGCCCGTGCTCGAGCGGCCCGGGGACCTGGCCGCGATCCTGACGAACCTCGAACCGAACGACGTGCTGTTCGTCGACGAGATCCACCGGCTGAGCCCGGTCGTCGAGGAAGTCCTGTACCCGGCAATGGAGGATTTCCAGCTCGACATCATGATCGGCGAGGGGCCGGCGGCCCGCTCGATCAAGCTCGACCTGCCGCCGTTTACGCTGGTCGGGGCAACCACCCGGGCCGGCCTGCTGACGTCGCCGCTGCGCGATCGCTTCGGCATCGTCCAGCGCCTCGAGTTCTACTCCGGCGAGGAACTCCGCGCGATCGCGACCCGTTCCGCCGACATCCTGAACCTGCCGATCGAACGGGACGGGGCGGACGAGATCGCCCGCCGTGCGCGCGGCACGCCGCGCATCGCCAACCGGCTGTTGCGCCGGGTGCGCGACTACGCGCAGGTGGAAGGCGACGGCGTCGTCACGGCCGCGATCGCGCAGAGCGCGATGGACCTGCTGGAGGTGGACCCGCACGGCTTCGACGCGATGGACCGGCGGCTGCTGCAGACGATCATCGAGAAATTCGACGGCGGACCGGTCGGCATCGAGAGCCTGTCCGCGGCGCTCGGCGAGGAACGTGGCACGATCGAGGACGTGCTGGAGCCCTACCTGATCCAGCAGGGCTTCATGATGCGTACGGCGCGCGGCCGCGTCGCGACCCGCAACGCCTACCTGCATTTCGGGCTCGCGCCGCCGGCGCGCGAAGCCGCACCGGAACTGCCCTTGTTCGACAAGAACTGAGTCCCGCCGTGTCGAGCGAAGCCACCAACCAGACCTTCAGCTGGCCGGTCCGCGTTTACTACGAGGACACGGACGCGCAGGGCGTCGTCTACTACGCGAATTATTTTCGCTTCCTGGAGCGCGCCCGCACGGAATGGTTGCGCGCCCTGGGTGTCGAACAGGACGTGCTGATGCGCGAGCAAAAGCGCGTTTTCGTCGTCGTCGAGACCCGGGCGGAGTTTCTCCGGCCGGCGAAATTCAACGAGGAGCTGGCGGTTACCGTGCGCCTGGCCGACCGCGCCCGGGCCAGTTTCGGCCTGGAGCAGACGGTGCTGCGGCGGGCGGACGGCGCGCTGCTGCTGCGCGGCAGCGTGCGGGCCGCCTGCCTCAATGCCGAGACCATGAAACCGGCGCGTCTGCCGGACGAGTTATTCGAGGAAATCCAATCATGACGACAGACATGTCCCTGATCGCCCTGGTGATGAACGCGAGCCTGGCGGTGCAGATCGTGATGGCGCTGCTGCTGGCCGCCTCCATCGTGTCGTGGAGCATCATCTTCACGAAGCGCCGGCTGCTGCAGCGGACCAAGGACGCGTCCGACGACTTCGAAACCAATTTCTGGTCCGGAGGCGACCTGCAGACGCTGTACCAGAACGTCACGAGGCGGGACAGCAGCGTGGGCATGGCGAACATTTTCCAGGCCGGTTTCCGCGAATTCCAGCGCATCAAGCAGCAGGGCGACGTCAGCGCGGAGAAGATGGTCGACGAGTGCCAGCGCGCGATGCGCGTGTCGCAGATGCGCGAGGTCGACCGCCTCGAGCAGAGCCTCGCGACGCTGGCGACGATCGGCTCGACGAGCCCCTACGTCGGCCTGTTCGGCACGGTCATCGGTATCATGAACTCGTTCCGCGAACTGGCCGGCGTGCAGACGGCGACCATTGCCATGGTCGCGCCCGGCATCTCGGAGGCCCTGGTCGCGACCGCGATGGGCCTGTTCGCAGCCATTCCGGCGGTCATAGCCTACAACCGCTACGCGGACAAGGCCGTGCGGCTGGAGACGCGCTACGACGGCTTCGTCGAGGAATTCCTGAGCATCCTGCAGCGCCACGCCAGGGCGCACAAGGCGGCCTGATATGCCCTCCGCGATCAGGAAGCGCAAGCTCATGGGCGAGATCAACGTCGTGCCCTACATCGACGTGATGCTGGTGTTGCTGATCATCTTCATGGTCACGGCGCCGCTCCTGACCCAGGGCATCAAGGTCGAGCTGCCGCAGGCCGGCGCCGAGCCCATCCCCGACGTGCCGAACCACCCGCCGCTGATCGTGAGCGTCGACCGCGACGGCAACCTGTACATCAATGTCGGCGACGACGAGGACGAGCCCGCCTCGGCAGAGGCCATCGTCACCCGCGTCCAGGCCGTGCTGAACCAGCGCCCGGACACGCCCGTGCTGGTCAAGGCCGACCGCGCCGTGCCTTACGGCAACGTCGTCGGGGCGATGGTGCTGCTGCAGCAGGGTGGCGCCGACAGCGTCGGCTTCGTCACCGATCCGCTGGACACCTACCCGGTACCGGAGTAGCGCGCCCGACCCATGCGCGACGAACGCAACATCATCCCGGTGACCATGGCCGTCCTGCTGCACGCACTGCTGCTGGCCTCGGTCGTGTTCGCCTTCGACTGGTCGAAAAGTGCCCGGCCGCCGACACCGCTCGCCGTTACCGCGAGCCTGGTCAGCGCGAACGAACTGACGCAGGCGCCGCGGCCGGAGCCGGAACCGGAACCAGCCTTGGTCGAGCCGGAGCCCGAGCCCGAACCCGAACCGCCGCCCGTGGACGAGGAAGCCGAGCGGCGCGCGCTCGAGGAACAGAAGCGGCTCGAGGAACAGCGCGCCGAGCAGGAGCGTGTGCGCCAGCAGCAGCTGCGCGAGGAGCAGGAGCGTATCCGCCGCGAGCAGGAGCAGGAACGCCAGCGCCGCGAGGAAGCCGAGCGCGAGCGCCAGCGGCGCGAGGAAGCCGAGCGCGAGCGGCAGCGCGAGCTGGCCGAGCAGAAACGCCTCGAGGAACTGGAGCGGCAGCGGGTCGAGAACGAGCGCAAGCGGCGCGAGGCGGAGGAGGCCGAGCGCCAGCGGCGGCTGCAGGCGGAGCTGGATGCCGAGGAGGCTCGACTCGAGGCGATGCGCTCGGGGGAGCTCGCGCGATACATATTCGCCATTCAGCAAAAGATCCAGCGCAACTGGATCCAGCCGCCCAGCGCGCACCCCGGCATCGAATGCGTCGTCAATGTGCGACAGCTGCCGGGCGGCGAGGTGGTCAGCGTGCAGTTCGCGAGCTGCAACGGCGACGACGCGGTGCGCCGGTCGATCGAGGCGGCCATTTTCAAGGCCTCGCCGCTGCCCGAACCGGCGAACCCGGCCCTGTTCGAACGGAACTTGCGGATTACCGTCAAACCTGAACAATAGGGGCACTTTTCGCTGGGCCCACCCGACATCGGGGACATATGACTGAGACTTTTGCCCGACGCCTCGTCGCGCTTGGCGCCTGCCTGCTGCTGGGCGCCACGGCGAGCGCGGAACTGAATATCGAGATTACCCGCGGCGGCGCCCAGCAGGTGCCGGTCGCGGTCGTGCCGTTCGGCTACGACGGTTCTGGCGCCACGGCGCCGCTCGACGTGGCCGGCGTCATCGCCGCGGACCTGGCGCGCAGCGGCCGCTTTGCGCCGATTCCGATCAGCAACATGCTGCAGAAGCCGACCACCGGCATCGACGTGGACTTCGACGACTGGCGCATCCTCGGCGTCGAGGCGCTGGTGGTAGGCCAGGTGACGCAGACCGGCGACAACGTCTACAGCATCCAGTTCCAGTTGTTCGACGTGTTCCGCGGCGAGCAGCTGGTCGGCTACCGCATGCCGGCCAGCCGCGGCACGATGCGGGCCGGCGCGCACCGCGCGGCCGACATGATCTACGAGAAGCTGACCGGCATCCCGGGCGTGTTCGGCACCAAGGTGACCTACGTCACGGCCATCGGCGAGGGCAGGGACCGGCTCTACCGGCTCGTCGTCGCGGACGCCGACGGCGAGAACGAGAACGTGATCATGGAGTCGACCGACCCGATCATGTCGCCGGCCTGGTCGCCGGACAGCCGGCGTATCGCCTACGTCTCCTTCGAACAGAACGTGTCGTCGATCTTCATCCAGACGCTGCGTACCGGCAATCGCGTCCGGGTCTCGAGCAGGGTCGGCATCAACGGCTCGCCGGCATTCTCGCCGGACGGCCGCAAGCTGGTCCTGACGCTCGGCGGCGCCGACGGCAACCTTGATATCCACGTCATGGACATCACGACCCGCGAGGTAACCCGGCTGACGACCAACCGCTCCATCGACACCGAGGGCAGCTGGTCGCCGGACGGCAGCCAGATCTATTTCACGTCCGACCGCAGCGGTGGTCCGCAGATCTACCGGGTCGACGCGACCGGCGGAACGCCCGAGCGCGTGACCTTCGAAGGCAGCTATAATGCGCGCCCGCGGCTGTCGCCGGACGGCAAGAAGCTCGCGATGGTGCACCTCGATCGTGGCAACTACCGGATCGCGGTGCTCGACCTCGAGCGCAATGACCTGCTGGTCCTGTCGACCGGCGACCAGGACGAGTCGCCGAGCTTCGCGCCGAACAGCGACTCGCTGATCTACGCAACCCGCGAGGGCCGGCGCGGCGTGCTCGCAACGGTCTCGGCCGACGGGCTGATCCGCCAGCGGCTGGCATCGGGCGAGGGCGACGTGCGCGAGCCGGTGTGGTCGCCGTTCCCGCGCTACTGAGCGGGACGCACTGCGGCCGGCAGTTCTTGGGCAGGACGCCTGAACAGACAACCGGCCTGCCGCCCGACGGGCGTGCAGGCCGCCACCACAAGGTAACGACATGAAACACACGAACCTGCTACTGATCGTCATGCTCACCCTCGGACTCGCGGCCTGCGCGGGCAACCGCAGCATCCCCGATCCGGAACCGACGACCGATTACGGCAGCGCGGACGATGGCGACCAGGCCTCGTCGGCCGGCTGGGACGACGGGCTGCTGGGCGAGGGCGAGGAATTCGGCGACGAGCGCATGGACGGCGAACTGGCGATGATCGTCTACTTCGACTTCGACCAGTCCGAGCTGCGTCCCGAGTACGCCGACCTGCTGGCCCAGCACGCGAACCGGCTCGCGAACAACTCGCGGCTGTCGGTGCGCCTCGAGGGCCATGCCGACGAGCGCGGCTCGCGCGAGTACAACATCGGCCTCGGCGAGCGTCGCGCGCAGACGGTACGGCGCATGCTGCTGATCCAGGGTGCATCGGCGAACCAGATATCCACCGTCAGTTTCGGCGAGGAACGGCCTGCCGCTTTCGGCAGCGACGAGGAAGCCTACTCGCTGAATCGCCGCGTCGAGATCAAGTACCTGAATTGAACGGAGGCCACGGAGCGATGATTGCAACCCGAAGCGCCGCGCTGGCCTGCGCCGTACTGGTCGCATCCGGCTGCGCGATGACGCCGCCCGCCGAGGACCCGGTGCAGATCAGGCTGGCCGAGATCGAGCGCCGGCTCGCCGCGGTCGAACGCATACTGGCCAACGGCAGCCTCGTCGAACTAGCCGTGCAGGCGGACGAGCTGGAACGCAGCACGGCCGAACTGCAGGGCCGGATCGAAACGCTCGAATACCAGGCGGGCGAGGGCAGCGAGCGGCAGCGCGAGCTGTACGTCGATCTCGACGAGCGCATCCAGAACCTGGAGCGGCGCGTGGGCAACGGCGCCGTCAGCCAGCCCGGCGTACTCGAGGGCGGCAGCCTCGCGCCGGGCTCGCTGCCGCTGCCGGACGGCTCGGATCGCGACAACTACCAGGCGGCGTTCGAACTGCTGAAAGAGCAGCGCTACGACGAAGCCGAAATCGCCTTCGAGCAGTTTCTGGTCAGCTTCCCGAACAGCCAGCTCGCCGACAACGCGCAGTACTGGCTGGCCGAGGCACATTACGTGTCCGGCGAGTTCCAGGAGGCACTGCAGCAGTTCCGCGCGGTCGTCGACAAGTACCCGCGCTCGCGCAAGGTACCCGACGCGCTGCTCAAGATGGGCTATTGCAACTACGAGCTCGAGCGCTGGGCCGATGCCCGTTCCGCGCTGCGCCGCGTGCAGGCCGAGTACGCGGACACGACCGCGGCACGGCTCGCGGACCAGCGCCTCGCACGCATGGACGACGAGGGCCACTGACCGGGCCAGTGGCCCGCGGCTCGCTTGTCATTTCGCGCCGGTCCGGTATCATGCCGGCCGGCGCAGTCCGGCGCCGTCGCGACTTTCCGCGTCTTCCGGCGGGGCGTTAGCTCAGAGGTAGAGCATTCGGCTTTTAACCGACTGGTCGTAGGTTCGATCCCTACACGCCCCACCCTTTCACTCCTGACTTCGTCGTAGTGGGTTCGATCCCTCGACGCCCCACCATTTCCCCCTGCCCTCGTTGT
>CALALV010000082.1 GCA_937925605.1 uncultured Woeseia sp. | reverse complement strand
CGACGGCGGCGAGGCACGCGGCCTCGCGCGCGGTCGCGGGAAGGGCCGCGAGCGCAGGGCCGATGCAAGCGTCGTCGAGCGATCGCGACAGTTTCGAACGGCGCGCCGTCGAGCCCGCGCGCAACCTGTCGTAGGGCAGCTTGAGCAGCGTGCTGCTGTCCGGTACGACCAGCTTGTCCAAGAACGGCTCCCGTTGCCTGCGTCAGGTGTCGGGGACGTGCGGCCGCCCCCGCCGGGCCGCGCCCGGGTCCGGGCGGCGCACAGGAGATACCGGCTCCGGCGATGCCCCGAGTCGATCGCCAGATGATTCGCCAAGCGGCGCCTGTCGGCCACGAACCGGATCACACTCCCGGCGTCCGGGTCAGGCAACAGGCGCAGGTCGCATTCTGACACTGCGAGCGCCGCCAATGAAGGCCGGGACGCTTGCCATGACCGCCGGCCCGTTGCACAGTGCCAGCGCTGCCGTCGCGGGTGACCCGCCCGTCGCGGAATAACGCAATGCGGGAGTAGGCATGAGCATACCGGGCCTGCGCGAGGCACTCGACGACGTCGACCGGCGTATACTCGACCTCGTTGCGCAACGCCAGAACATCGTGGCCGAGATCGGGCGCAGCAAGAGCCGCGACGGACGGCCCCTGCGCGACTACGAGCGCGAGAAAACCGTGATCGACCAGGCGGTCGCACACGCCGAGACGCTGGGACTGGACGCCGCGTTCGTCGTCGACCTGATGGAGCGCCTGATCCATCACTCGCTGGCCACCCAGGAACGGGATGCCGTCGCCAGCCTGGACACGGTTGCCGACGCGTCGGCGCTGGTCATCGGCGGTGCGGGCAAGATGGGTCGCTGGTTCGTCGCGTTCCTGCGCTCGAAGGGCTACTCGGTCAGCATCGCCGACCCGTCCGCCGAGCCCGGACCGCAGAACTTCGCGACATGGCAGGAAGCCGGCGTCGACTACGACCTCGTACTCGTTGCGTCACCGCTCACGCTGACCGACGAAATACTCACGGGCCTTGCGGCGAGCCGGCCCCGCGGCCTCGTGATCGACATCAGTTCGATCAAGACCGCCGCCGCGCGCGGCCTCGAACGGCTGCGCGCAAACGGCTGCCGGGTGGCCTCGATCCACCCGATGTTCGGCCCCGACACCGACATGCTGTCCGGCCGGCACCTGATCGTCGTCGACACCGGCGACCCGGCGGACGCCGAGGCGGCGAAGTCGCTGTTCTCCGGCACGATGGTCGAAACGCTCGACATGAGCCTCGACGAGCACGACCGGGTCGTGGCGTTCATCCTCGGCCTCTCGCACGCACTGAACATCGCCTTCTTCACGGCGCTTGCGCGCAGCGGCGAAACTGCCGCGCGCCTGATCCGCCTGTCCTCGACGACGTTCGACGCCCAGCTGCTGGTCGCAGCGGCCGTGGCGCGTGAAAACCCCGACCTTTATTTCGACATCCAGAACGCCAACCGCCACGGGCTGCTGGCGCTCGATTCGCTGTGCGATGCCGCGGCGACCGTGCGCGAGGTCGTCGCGAACGGCGACCGCGACGCGTTCACGGCGCTGATGCACGAAGGCCAGCGCTATTTCGCCGGGCGCCGGCGCGAGGCGGCCGGCGGCGCACGCGCGCGGCGCAAGCTCGGCCGCTGAGCGGGCGCAGCGGTCGCCGGGCACGACCGGCAGGGCGCGGAGTTTGACAGAATACCGATGACCGACCGGCGGGCGCGTTGCTGCCGGCGCACCGGGCGTCCCGGTTCGTGCGCGCGGGCACGCTGAGGAACGCGACCTGTGTCGTTGAATGCCGCCTGCCCCGCCTTTACAATTCCGCGCTGCTCGACCGCCACGCCAGCGGACCGCATCGGGGGTGCGCGGCGCCCTTTCCGTACGCGACCCGTCGGTCGCCCGCACCGGATTCAGCACGCATGATCGCGCACTCCCTCAAGGCGATATACGTCCACATCACCAAGACTGCCGGCAGCAGCATCGAGGTCGCTCTGGACGCCGTCGAGCAGCGCAATACCGGCGCGACCGACCTGGCGACCGGCGAGCACGTCAATGTCGTGACCGGGGAAGAAAAGCACCTGACCGCGCGCCAGTGCCGGCAGTGGGTCGGCGAAGACAAGTGGCGCGAATACTTCAAGTTTGCGGTGGTTCGCAATCCCTGGGACCGCTTCCACTCGCTCTGGTGGAATGGCCGCTACGTCGGCAAACGCCACGAGCTGAGCCTGCCCGAATTCGCCGACCACTACCTGCACCGCAACCTGTCCGGGCGGCTGCAGAGCCTGCTGCAGGGACGCCTGCGCATCCACCAGCGCTTCCGGCCGCAGGTCGACTGGCTACGCTCCGCGAATGGTGAGATCGAGATGGACTACATCTGCCGCTTCGAAACGATCGCGAAGGACTTTGCCGTCGTGGCCGAGCGCCTGGGACTGCCGTCCGCCGAGCTCCCGCGGGTCCTGGTCAAGAATCGCAGCCCCTTGTCGCGCAGCTTCTACGCGGACGACTTCGATGACCGTACGCGGGAACTGATTAGCGCTTACTATGCCGAAGACATAGAGACGTTCGGCTACCAGTTCGGCGAGAAGCGCTGAGACCGAACCGGGGGAATCCCTTGAGACCAGCCCGCCTGCTTTTCCCGATACTGCTGTCCCCGGTCATGGCCGGCGCCGCGGCCTGGACGCCGCCCATCGGCATTCCGGAACCCGAATTCGGCATCCACGACTCGCACGAACGCTATGCCGGCGAGCCCGGCTATCGGGACAGCGGCCACGGTCCCTACACGATCTACGTCGACAATACCGCCCCTGCGTGCAGCGATTCGGGGCCGGCAACGGCCGAGGAGCCGCGCTGCTCCCTGCCCGACAGCCTTCCGGACCCGGGTGCGGTCGTCGAGGTGCACGGCGGTCCCTACGTGCTGACCGAAGCGAAGCCGGTACTGACGTCGAACGGCAGCCGCGAGCGGCCGATCTTCATCCGCGGCGTGGATGACGGCAATGGTTTCCCCGAGATTCGCGACGCCAGCACCTTCGGTTTCGACGGCAGCTACGTCGTGGTCGAGAACCTGGTCTTCGTCGGCACGAGCGTGCGCACCGGCGGGCCGGGCCGCGAATCCACCGGCGGCCACCATATCGCCTTGCGCAACCTGGAGATCCGCAACCAGCCCGACAAGAACGGCTCCGGCCTGGGCGGCGAGCACATCGTCTTCTACAGGAACCACGTGCACCACAATACGGGCGATGACCGGCACGGCACGACCGTCGCGCGCGGCTCGAGCGACGTCTGGATCGTCGACAACTACTACCACCATAACGGTGGCGACGCCGTGCAGTTCTGCCATCGCTGCCGCAAGGACCCGCCGCGCCGCGTGTTCGTCGGCCGTAACCTGATGCACAGCGACCGCGAGAACGCGGTGGACCTGAAATTCGGCAAGTACATCGTGATCTCCGAGAACACGATGCACGGCTATCGCCGGGCGCGCCCGGACACGGAGTGGTGCTTCGACGACAACAGCTACTGCGGCACCTTCTCCAGCGGCTCCGACGGCAGCGCGATCGTTGTCGGCTCCGACGGGGCCCCGAAGCACCCGTGGATCCTCTACAACCGG
Source organism: uncultured Woeseia sp. (assembly GCA_937925605.1). GTDB lineage: Bacteria > Pseudomonadota > Gammaproteobacteria > Steroidobacterales > Woeseiaceae > Woeseia. Next base: position 25,339 of record CALALV010000082.1, on the reverse strand, counting down.
ATCTACGACTCCGAACAGGGCATCCGCATCGAGGAAGTCCGCGACGCCTGGATCATCGGCAACACGATCCACGATATCGACAACCGCGCCTTGTCGCTGCAGAAGGACGGGGATCCGCTGTACATACTGGACAACGTGATCTACGACGTGACGACCGGCATCGACCAGTACTGGCGAGACAAGTTCGGCATCCACGTGCACGGCAACGTGTTCGCGAACGTCAGCCAGCGCGCGATCAGCATCAACGGGCGGGTCGCATCGCGCAGCACGATCGGCATGAACCAGTTCTGGAACGACGAAGGCGATATCCGCGTGCACTGGGGCCGCGGACGCAACGGGCGCTCGAAGCCGGGCAGCTTCGACGTCAGCGAGCGCGACGACAACCTGGTCGGTGACCCGGCCATCCGCGTGGCGGACGACGGCTCGCTGACCCTGCACCGCGAGCCACAGGTCGCCGAGCACGCGGCGCGCATGATCGCCGAACAGGAAGCGGCGTTCCGCGAGGACTTCGGCGACGGCGCCAGCCTGCGACGCCCGGCGATCGTCGGCGGCCGCTAGCAGGCTGTCGAAAAAGCCGTCCATGGCTCTCCGACGGCGACAACCGGAAAGCGTGGTTTTCAGCCGTCTCCCATTTTCCATGGCTTGCAGCCATCGGGCAGGTCGGCATTTCCCCGTGCCGGCCGCTGGCTGCCGAAACCTGCGTCTTTCAACAGCCAGCTAGGCAACGACCCCCATCGAACTCAGCGCACGCCTCCAGCGCGCGGCAATGGCCTCGCGGCTGCAGCGTTCGACGACGGTCTGGCGCGCCGCGGCGGACAGGCGCGCGAGCTTGCCCGGGTCCTCGAGCAGCGAGACTATGGCTTCGGCGAAGGCATCCAGGTCGTCTTCATCGAACACGAAGCCGTTCTCGCCCTGGGCCACGACGTCGCGCAGGTCGCCGACGTCGCTGACGACGGGAACGGTGGCGCAGGACATCGCCTCGAGCATTGCTATCGACACGCCTTCCCAGCGTGACGTCAGCGCGAAAATCTTCGAACGCAGGTTCAACTCGAGCACGTCGCTGCGCAGGCCCAGCAGCTCCACGTTGTCGACCAGGCCGAGTTCCGCGATCTGCGCCTGCAGGGCAGCCGTATCCGGGCCGTCGCCGACCATGATCGCGCGCACGCCGGGCACGCGCTGCCGGACCCGGTGCATCACCTCGACAAAGCGGTCAGGGCGTTTGCGTTCCGTCAGGCGGCCGACGAAAACCACGTCGTGTTCCCGCTCCGCCGGCGGTGGACAGGTTTCCGGCATCGCGACGCTGCCCGTGATCGTCTCGATGCGGTTGCGGCCGCCGAAATCGCGGATGTAGCGCTCGGCGCGTCCCCCGCGCACGACCAGCAATTCGAATTCCCGGGTCAGCGCGAGGGCCAGCTTCTCTATCCACGGAGAGGGCTTGCCGAGCGCGGCGAGAATCCGGTTTTCGGCGCGATACCCGCCGCCTTCGAGTTCGAGCTTGCCCGATGTCACCTGGAAACAGGCTGGCCGCCTGAACAGGCGGCCGAGCAGCAGGGCCGTCGTCGCCGCCGGGAAGATCGCGTAGCCCATGTAGAAGTCGGGCCGGTTCCGCAGCGCGTACCAGGCGGACCACAGGAACTTGGCGCCGGCCCGGGACAGCAGCTTCATCGCGAGCGGCGGAGGTACGACGAGTGTCAGGTTGTCGATTTCGGCCGTGTGTCCGTCCGCGATCAGGACGACTTCCGAATCCGAGCAGCGGGCGAGCGGCTCGAGATGGGCGAAAAACCAGTTCGGATTGTGAAAGGTGCCGTTGACGAGTATGCGCCCGCTGCGTCGCGCCGGCGCGGCAGGCGACTTCAGGAGCTTCGCTACCAGCAGCGCAGTGCCGTAGCCGAGCGTCAGGACCGTGATTGCCAGCCAGCGTTTCAGAATTCGCATCGGTTCTGCTCCGGTAGCCACGGGCAAGCGGCAGCAAGCGCTAACTTGTCTTGAAAAATGTTAAAAAACAATGATCTAGGTATTGTCACGGAATCTCCATTGTATGACAATGAGTCCTTCACACGGCCACGGATGACCCGGTGAGCGCGAACCATATCTACCTCATGAGCCTGGCGGCGTCGGGCAAGTCGACTTTCGCCGCGCGTTACCCGGAATATGCCGGCTACCGCGTCGTCGATTTCGCCAGCAAGTTGCCGCGCAACAACCCGCTGGTCCTCGCGTTGTTCTACATCGTCCGCCCGTTCCCTGCATTGCAGCGACGCGCGCGGCTCAGTCCGCGCCTCAACAAGGTCGGCCCGCATTACTATTTCGATGCCGTCACCGAGTTCATGGATTCGGCCGAGCAACCGATGATCGTCATGGGACGTCGGCTGCGGCCGCAGTATCTGGAAAGCGAGACCTTCAGGCGCGCGCGCCTCGGCATCGTGATGATCCCCGAGGAGAGGCATCGTCGGCAATGCGAGCAGCGCCGCCGCGAGCTGCGCAACTTCCTGCCGTGGTTCGATCACTGGACGACGAATTTCGACAAGGTCCGCGAACTCCGGCAGAGCTTGCTGGACTATGCCCGGCAACACGACATCGAGGTGTTCGAGAGCTTCGAAGACGCTGTCGAAGCCTTGCGCGACAACAGCGACAATGGCGCCGATCCCGAGGGCGCCACGCCTCAGACCGCCTGACGCAGGCGCTCGTACACGGCCAGCGTGGCCGAGACGACCGATTCCGGGTGATAACTCGCCTCGGCCCGTTCGCGGGCGAACGCGCTCATGCGTTCCCGCAGCGCATCGTCCCGTAGCAGGCTCGCGCAGTGGCCCGCGATCGCCTCGACGTCGTCGGGTTCCACGAGGTACCCCGCCTGCCCTTCCGGCACCATCGTCGGCATGCCGCAGACTCGCGAGGTCACGACCGGCACGCCGGCCGCCATCGCCTCCGCGATCGCCATCGGCGCGTTTTCCTGCAGCGAAGGCAGCAGGAACGCATTCGCCTCGGACAGTTCGCGGCGCAGCACGTCCTGGCCGACCCGGCCCAGCAGGCGCACGCGCTCCGCCACGCCGAGCTCGGCGATCAGGGTCTCGACCTCGGCCAGGTAATCTTCGTCGGACAGCGCCCCGGCGGCGTGCAGGCTGACGTCGTGCCCCTGTTCGACCAGGCGATGCAGCGCACGGATGGCCGCCTTGATGTTCTTGCGCCGGTTGATCCAGCCGGCGAAGAACAGCCGCCCGGGCACGGGCCGGCGCTCGATTTCGAAGAACGCCGGGCTGATCGCGTTCGGTATGTCGACGATCTCGCCGTCGTAGTACTCGCGAATTTGCTCGCTGACGTAGGGCGCGATCGAGATGATGCAGCGATGCCGGCGGATGCCGCGACTCTCGGCCAGCTTCCACAGCGGCGCGCGCAGCCACCACAGGTACTTGCGCTCGGTGACCAGGTTCAGGCTGTCGAAGCCGTGCACGGTGAACACGGTCGGCAGGTCCCGGCAGGGCCCGCCGAAGCCGTAGGTTTCCTGGAAATGCACGACGTCGGGCGCGATCCCGGCGATGCACTCGTCGATGCGGCGACGGCCCGGGCCGCCGAACACGTCCGCGATCATCGGCAGGCGACCGGCAGCGAGCCTGTGGATGACAGCGAGATCGGTCTGCTCGACCGAGTCGCGGTCCCGGCCCTTCTCGAGCGTCACGACGTGTACTTCGGTGCCAGGCCGCGCGGCCAGCCCGCGCACGAGCCCCACGGTGGCCGACTCGACGCCGCCCTTCGGCTGGTCCGGGTCCTGCGGGAAACGGCTGAACATCGCTATACGCATGCAATCCTCCCTGGAGTCGCTGTCATTTCGCCGCGTCCGGACGCCGCCGGCCGCGCAGCAGCAGGCGACGCGTCACGCGTTCGCGCATGCCGTCGGTCAACAGGTACTTCCAGTAGAGCACGATGACCGACGCGCCGCCGGCCAGTGACCAGGCAGCCGCCTCGGCGAAGGTAAGGTCGCGATCGACGAGACGCGAGATCACGATCAGCGCCAGCCAGATGCCGTTGCAGGCCAGCGGCGGCAGCACGGCCGTCACGACGTACTCGCGCAGGCTGACGTCGAAGCGCTTCAGCGCGCCGTGCAGGACCACGAGCCCGGGCCCGCAAATCATGGCCGCACCGATCACGATGCCCGCGGTGGCCGGCGACCAGCCGATCAGGCTGACGGCGGTGATCGCGATAGCCAGCACGACCGCGGTCACCAGCAGCGAGCGGAGCGCGGTGGAAGTGTGCGCATCGACGCCGACGAGGATGCGCATCGCCGAGGAATTGGCATACGGCAGCAGGAACGCGCAGCCGAGTATCGGCGCCAGCACCGGGATGACGTAGTCCGGCCCCATCCACACGGCGACGATGACGTCGCCGTAGCCGGCCAGCAGCAGCAGCGGCGGCAACGTCATCGCGATGGACGACATCATGGCCTGCAGCAGCACCGGCTTCAGGTCCGCCTCGCGCTTGAGCCCCTGCAGGCTCGCGGCCACCGGCGTCAGCAGGAACGCGTAGAGCTTCACGAGGTGGTCGATATGATTGAAGAGCGCCAGCGGGCGCGCGTAGACCGCGAGCGCCGCCGGGCCCGCCGTAGCGCCGAGCGCGATAGAGGTGGTCTGGATCGCGACGATGTTCGGCAGGCCGGTCACGCTGTTGGTCACGCCGAAGCCGATCATCTGCTTCATCGTCGCCCAGTCGATTGCCGAGCGGACGATGGCCGGGTGCGGGTACACCCTGCTCGACATGTACTGGCGGATCAGTTCGAACACGACCGCGTTCAGGAACACGGTCAGGCCCAGGTCGCCAATGCTGCCGCCGGTCTTCAGCACGACGGTCATCGCGATCAGGAGGACGATGTCGCCGACCGCCGTGACGGCGGCCGTCAGCGCCCACTGGTGGTAGCCGGTCAGCACGCTGCGCGAAGGCCAGAACAGCATGCGCACGGCGAGGTTGGCGCCCAGGAAAAAGACCACCCACTGGCTCTGTTCGACTTCCTGCGGCGTCAGCTCGTGGAAAATCAGCGGCAGGAACATCGCCATGACGGCCGACGCGGCCGTAACCAGCAACGCGACACCCGCCTGCAGGACGTACGTCGAGGATACGGCACTCACCAGCTTCGCCGTGTCCTGCTGCGCACTGTAGAGCGCGACGAAGCGATTGAGGCCGCCGGACAGCCCGAAACCCATGAACCGGTAGTACGAGACGGTCGACCAGGCAAAGTCCCAGACGCCGAGCGCCTCGGGCCCGAGGCTGTCGTCGATCAGCCGCGGTATCACGAAGCCGGAGACGATAACGACCAGCTGCCCGGCCCAGCGGGCGAACAGGTTGAAGGCGATGCGGTCCTGCCCGGACTGCTTCGCGGCCCTGCGGCGCGCCTTGATCTCCTCCGGCGTCAGGCCGCTGTCCTGCGGGGGCCGGGCCATTACGCGTAGCCGAGCTGGCGGTTGACGTGCCCGGCACGCTCCGCGAATCGTTCGAGGTCGTCGGCGCTCGAGATCCTGCGCCAGGATTCGTCGTAGCGGATCTCCGCGACGTTCGTCAGGCGCATGCGATTGCCGAGTATGTGCGACTTGTCGGCCGTCTCGGCGAGTGCCTCGAGCGGCCTCTCGGCTATGCCCAGCCAGCGCCAGAGTTCGCTCATGGTCCGCGCCGGCTCGCGGCACAGGTCCTCGTAGCGCAGGTCGAAAACGCTCTCCCCGGGCAGCCGCGCGCGCATGCGCTCTAGCTCGCGCACGTTGGCCAGCCAGTAATCGATCGCCCGGTCTCGGCTCATGTCGTCGTGCTTGCGGTAGGAGTTCGTCACGCCGCGGCCGTCACGCTGCAGGTAGATGACGCGAATGTCCCAGAGACCCGCGTCGATGAAATGCCGGAGGCGCACCGCGTCCTTCGAGCCGTCGAGGAAGATGTCCCCGTCCTGCATCTCGCACACCACTTGCCCGAGCACGAAGTTGCGCCGGGCAATGGCCCGGAGCCGCGCGGCAGCGCCCGGCGCGAGCGCCAGGAGCGCGGAGCGCAGGCGCTCGAACCAGGGCCCGCGGACGGTTGCGCGCATGACCTTGTCGAGCAGCGCGTTCGACGAGCCGAACACGGTGCCGAAGTCGTCTACCGAGAACTCGACGTCCCGGTCCGCGGCGCGCCGGGCCAGCTCCTGCCAGAACGCGCACTCGCGAATCCGGGTGCCGCAGGAACAATCGTAGCGGTCGACGTCGCCCATGCGCGTCGCTTTCAGTTCGCCGATCGTCGCAATGCGATCGTGCTGCGAGAGCAGGTAGGTGAGCAGCGTCGAGCCGGAGTAGCTTGGCGCCAGCAGGTACAGCAGGGTCGGGCGCTCGCTCACCGGCGGGATCCCGGGACGAGGCTCTTGAACCAGGCCACTGCGAGCGCGGCCAGGAACGAGGTATTGGTCACGAGGTAGCGTTTCCAGAGCCTTCGCGGCTCTTGCTTGACGCGGTACAGCCACTCCAGGCCGAGCTTCTGCCAGCTCTCCGGCGCGCGCTCGACGAAACCGGCGACCACGTCGAAGGAACCGCCGACGCCGTGCACGACTGTGACGTTGAGTTCGTCGCCCCAGCGGGCCATGAAGCGTTCTTTCTTCGGCGACGTGATCGCCACGAACAGCACGTCGACGTCGCGCTTAGCGATGTCCTCGACGATCGCAGGCTCCTCGTCGTCGCTGAAATAGCCGTTGCGCCGGCCGACGATGTTGATCCCGGGGTACATCTCGTTGAAGCGCCGCTCGACGATTGCGGAAATCTCCTCCTTCGCGCCGAGGCAGTACACCCGGTAACCCGACTGCGCGCCGCGCGCAAGAATGCCGTGCATCAGGTCGATGCCCGATACCCGCTCCGGCAGCGGCGTACGCAGCACCCGCGACGCCAGCACCACCGACATGCCGTCGGCGAGCACCAGGTCGGAACCGTTGACGTCCTCGGACAGTTCCGGGTTCTTGCGCATGTTCATGATCTTGGCCGCGTTGACGACGCCGATCATTAGCCGCTCGCGCTCGCGGATCGCGGTGTCGACCGCGTCCAGCGCCTCGTCCATCGTCGCCGCGTGCACGCCGGCGCCGAGGATCGGCACCTGCGGAAAAGGAAATCGGTCAGCCATCGTTTCCACCGTGTTGCAAGCCGAGGACGTCGCGGAAATACGCGGCAAACTGCCGCATCGCGGCGTCCAGCGTGTGGCGCCCGGCAAAATACCGCATTGCGGCCTCGCCCATGGCCAAGCGCGTCACGGAATCGTCACGCAGTTCGCCGAGAGCCGCCGCCAGGCCGTCGAGGTCGTCGACCGCGTGGCCGAGACCGCGGGTCTCGACCAGGTCGTCCGGATCGCAGGTCGTGACCACCGGTACGCCCGTGCTGAACGCCTCCAGGAAGACGTTCGGGAATCCCTCGTAGACGGAGCTGCAGCAGAGCACGTCCGCACGTGCGTAGAACTCGCCCATGCGCTCGTAGGGGACGCGCCCGGCGAGCGTCACGTTGGCCAGCGCTTCACCGTCCCGCCGTACCCGGTCGGCATAGTCCGTTTCCCGGTTCGCATCGCCGACGATCGTGAACTCGACGTCGGGCAGCCGGCGCGCGGCCTCGATGATCCAGTCCGGGCGCTTCTCGGCGCTGAGGCGGCCGACCCACAGCACGCGCAGCGGCCCGCTGCCCGCGACGCGGGACGCGGGGTCGAAACCGCGGCAGGGCATCGGCAGCACGGTCGAGTCCTTGCCGAAACCCTCGGTGAGCATGCGCCGCTGGCGCGTGCTCTGCACGATGATGTGCTGCGTCCGCTCGAGCCCGAGGCGGTACAGGAAGCGCTCGCGGCGGCTTTTCAGGGCCGGCAGCGCCGGGTCGCAGTCCGGGTCGCTCGGCACCGAGAACACAACCGGCCGACCGCGCCGGCCGGCCCACAGCGCGAGCTGGCCGAGCACGAGGTCGCCGCAGTTGTAGTAATAGAGATCCGCATCCGCCGCCGCCAGCGCCCGGTTCAGGCTGGTCCAGCGCGGATGCACGAAGCGGACGACGGGCAATCCGGCGTCGGCCTCGCACAGCGGCACGATGCGCACGCCGTCGACCGACTCCGGCATCGCGCCCGGTTCGCGCCAGCAGACGAGCGATACCCGGAATCCGTGTTGCGCCAGCCACACCGCCATCGTCGCCTGCTGCCGCTCGATCCCCCCGGCATGGCGACGGTTCTCTCCCGCGAGCGAGCCGTACGCGTTGTGGGCGACGAAGCAGATCGATGGCCCCGCCCCTGCTGTCCCGGTCGCGGCCATCAGCCCGTCGTATCCACGTGCCGGCTCGGCCGCAGCGCCTCGCGCAGGCCGCTGATCGCCAGCCGGTTCGCGAATGCCGTGGCGCGGTTCGGGAAGGAATAGCGCCTGAGCGTGCAGGCGTCGTCACCGATTGCATTCAGCCCGGACGACGTCGTGACGGCCCCGCGGTAGCCGACCCGGTGCACCAGGGCCGCGACCGCGGCGTTGTAATTGCCGTTGGGATAGCAAAACAGGCTGCAATCGGTCCCGAGTTCGCGCTCGACGGCCGCTTTTGACTCGCGCAGCTGGCGCTCGGCCTCGGCCGGCTCGATGGCGTCGAGGCGCAGGTGGTCGACCGTGTGGCTGCCGACGTCGGCGACGCCTGCGGCTCCGCGGAGTTCGTCCCAGCCCGCGATGCCCGCCCAGGGATCGCGGTCCAGCACCGCGTCGATCGAGGTGCCGGCGGCGGCTTCGAGCTGCGCGGACAGTTCGTCGAAAATCGCGAGCATCCCGGCATCGTCCGGTACGGCGTTCTTGACGGCGAGCCGCAGCGACTGGTAGCCGCGGGCGAGCCCGGCACGGTCGAGCCCGCGCAGGTCGAAGTCCCTGCCGACCGCGTGCAGCAGGCGGGCGTCGTCGGGCGCTTTTTGCAAGGCGTAGTCGAGCCGGTCGATCCAGTACGGGCGGCGCTCGCCGGTAAAACCGGTCGCGACGAACAGCGTCGGCCGCGCGCCGTGGCGTTCGAGCACCGGCAGGGCCTCGTCGAGGTTGTTGCGATAGCCGTCGTCGAAAGTCAGCACCAGGGCGTGGCGTACCGGCGGACGCTCGCCGCGCAGCATCGCGACCGCGTCCGGCAGCGCGACGAACGTATAGTGCGGCGCGAGCTGGGCGAGAACCCGGTCGAGATCCGCGGGCGTAAGGCGCGGCCATAGCGGTTGCCAGCCGGCCTCGGGATGCTCGCCGGCCACGCCGTGCAACATCAGGATCGTGACCTTGTCACGGTTGAAGAAGCGCCACAGCGCGAGACCGCCGAGCAGGCGGAATGCCCCGAGACAGGCGGAGCGCAGGTAACCCCGGACGAGTTGCTTCATGCCGCGTTGCCGGGCGGCTCAGGCCGCGCCGCTGCCCTTGAGAACCGCCGGTATGGTCTTGAACAGGATCTTGATGTCGAACCAGAAGGACCAGGTCTCGATGTACTCGAGATCGAGCTCGATCCAGCGGTCGAACGGCAGGTCGGCGCGCCCCGACACCTGCCAGAGCCCGGTGATGCCGGGCCGGACACTGAAGCGCTTGCGCTGCACGCCCTTGTCGAACAGCGATACGTCGCGCAGCGACATCGGCCGCGGCCCGACGAGGCTCATGTCGCCTTTCAGCACGTTGATCAGCTGCGGCAACTCGTCGATGCTGGTCTTGCGGATGAAACGGCCGACGCGGGTGATCCGCGGATCTTCCTTGATCTTGAAATTCGCGCCGTCGGCCTCGTTGAGGTGCTCGATCTCCTGCATGCGCGCCTCGGCGTCCTGCACCATGCTGCGGAATTTCACCATGTCGAACTGCCGCTTGTGCAGGCCGACGCGCTTCTGGGTGAAGAACACCGGGCCGGGCGAGTCGAGGCGGATCGCCAGCGCAGTCACTGCAAAAATCGGGACCAGGACCGGCAGCATGGCAAGCGTCGCGACGATGTCGAAGATCCGCTTGACGATCAGCGCCCGCTCGTCGCGAGCGACCGGCTCGAATGAAACGAGCGGTATATCGCCGACCATGGCGAGCCTGACCCGCGACGGCTTGAGATCGTAGAGGTCGACCATGAAGCGCAGGTGTACGCCCTCTTCCTCGCAGGCATCGACGATCGGCTGGACGTCGCCCAGCAGCGAGCGCGGCACGGCGATGATGACCTCCTCGACGACGTAGTCGCGCAGGATCCGGCTGATGTCGTCGACGTGACCGAGGATCTCGTCGTCCTTGCGCCGGCCTGCCGATACCCCCTGGGGATCGAGAAACCCGAGCACGTTGGTACCGAACTCGTAGGTCGAGCGGATGCGATCGGCGAGCCTGCGCGCGCGCGCGCCGGAACCGACGATCAGCACGTTGAGATAGTTTTCCTGCGCTTCCTCGTTCTTGATGAAATACCACCAGACGATGAACAGTCGCGTGCCGGCGAGCACGCTGAACGAGGCCAGGGCGAAGCTGCCGAAGAACAGTCGACTGAAATACTGCAGTTTCAGCAGGAAGATCAGCGCCAGCGCGACGCCGAGCGCAATCACGAGTTCGCGACTGAGGCAGAAGAGCTGCTGGCGCAGCGTGTAGCGCCCCAGGTCCAGGTGGCGGCCCAGGATGCCGCGCGCAAGCGCGAACGCGGCCATGATGATGGGCAGCATGGCCAGGTGAGCCGTGATATCGATGGAGGCCTGCGGCCGGAACCAGGCCATCAGCTCCAGCGTGACGCTGTAGACGAGCGCCAGCAGCGACAGGTCGAGAATGACCAGCAGGCGGCGCAGGTAGTCGGACTTCGCGTGGAACGCGGGCAGCCGGCTGCGATCGCGAGGGCCGCCGGCGCCGTCGCGTGCAAGGCTCCCGCGCCGGGCGGGCGTCCGCTGGTCTATCGACTCCATCTCGGCACGTAGGAAAAGGTCAGGAAGATACGGTTCTCGCCGAACTCATCGATCGCGAGCGTGCTGTTGCGATCGAGCCGCTGGTAGCTCAGTGCCGCCGAGAGAGCCGGGTTGAACTGGTAGCCGAACGACAGCTCCCAGAGCATGTCGTCGTCATCGCGATTCAGCGTATCGAAAGACCGCTGCGAGTAGATCAGGGACAGTTCGCCGGTAATCTTGCGGCTCAGCTGGCGGCTGACGGACGCGTTCAGGCGCCCGACGTCGCGGTCGAAGGTGTTTTCCTCTTCGTAGTCCTCCTGCGACCAGCGCGCCGCCACCGTGATCGTGGTCCGCTCGCGCTCGAGCAGGTAGGTCGCATTGAAGAAGTTGTTGCGGAACGGCGTCGCCGTGCCGATAACGTCCTCGGTCTCGCGAATGTCGAAACTCGTGTTCTGCGCGAAGCGGAAAATATCGCCCTGGTCGGAGAAGCGCGAGCCGGCACCGAACGTCAGCGTCGTCGACGGCGACACGATGCGGGTCCAGTCGAAGCGGAAAACCGAACCGGAGCTCTGCCGGCTCAGGTCCTCGAGTTCGAGCTCGCTGTAACCGACGTCGATGTCGATGACGTTGCGGACCGACACCGACGACCAGCGAATGAAGGCCTCCTGCCGGTTGAAGTCCGGGTTGATGACCTCGTCGCTGAAGCGGACCTGCTCCTCGGAACCGATCAGCGAGATCGTCTTGCCTTCGCCGACGTCACGACTCAGGCCCAGCTCGAGGTTGATGCGGTCGTTGTCGTTCGCTCGCAGCTCGTAGCGCACGGTCGAGTAGTTGGCCTCGATATCCAGCGAGTTGTTGTCGCCGAACGGCAGCGACAAGCCCGGGCCCGCCGTCACGAAGCTGACGTCCTCGCGGTTGTCCGGCCGGATCGGCGTCAGCGGGTCGAACACCTGCTGGCCGAAGTTGTACTGCGCATTCAGCCAGAAGACCTCCTCGACGAAGAAATAGTCCACGAAGGCCGATGCACCGCCGATCAACTCGTTGTCGATCGAGCTTTCGTCGTAGGTCAGGTAGTCCGCGTTGACGACGATGTTCGCAGTGAGGCGGCTGCCGGTCTCGACGTAGCCGAACTCCGCGCCGACGAAGGCGATCGTCGTGTCCAGCTGGTTGTCCGGCGTGCGCAGCAGGTTGTCGCTGGTGCCGACGCCGGCGTTCAGCGCACCGGTCAATTCGGCCGCCTGCGGCGCCTGCATGCTGACGGCCAGTAGCGCGGCCAGTAGGACGGAAGCGGTAGCGTTCTGCTTGTTGTAGTTATTCATGCTGGTCTCCCCCGGGGATTGCTACGGGCGGCCGTCTTCGGCGACCTCTGTTGCCTCGCCCGGGTCCTCGTCCGGATACCGGGACTTTTCCGAGCTGTAGCCGTAGCCATACTGGAATGTCTGCCCTGCATCGCGGCACTGGTTCAGGACCATGCTCACGGCCCGGTCCGGGCCCAGCGATTTCATCGCGGCGCGCAGCGCATCGTGCGACGTGTGATTGGCCCGTACGACGACCACGACCTGGCCGGCGAGACTGGCAACGACGCTCGACTCGCTGGTCTGCAGCAGCGGAGGCGAGTCGAAAATTACAATCGGTTCGTGCGTTATCGTGCCGAGCTCCTGAACGATCTGCTCCATGCGGGAACTCGCCAGCAGCTCCGTCGCGTGCGGCCGCGGCTGTCCGGCCGGCAGCACGTACAGGCCGTCGATGTCCGTCGGCATGATCAGCTCGGCGACGCTGCGCCCGGCATCCTCGATGGCGTCCAGCAGGCCGGGCTCTTCGGCAATGCCGAAGATCCGGCTGATGTGCGGCTTCGCGACGTCCGCGTCGACCAGGATCACCGAGTGATCGCGCTCGCGCGCCATGCTCAGCGCCAGGTTGATGCTGGTAAAGGTCTTGCCTTCGCCCGACAGCGCGCTGGTGATCATGATCAGGTTGCCGTCCGCGACTTTCGTGGCGCGCTTGCCGAACGCGTGCCGGATCAGCGGCCGCTTGATCTGCCGGTACTGGGCGGCAAGCTGGTTGGAATCCTCGTCCGGCGGGATCAGCCCGGCATCGCGCAGCGCATCTGCGTCGACGTGCAGCGTATGCGCGGACTGCGAAAAGCACGGCACCGCGCCCTCGGCCTGCGCCTGCCGCGCGGCGAGCTTCGCGATCTGCAATTCCGCCTCGCGGTCCGCCGTCGGGCGCGGCACGCCGCCGGGCTTCGCGGACTGGATTCGGCGCAATGCTTCCTGGATCTTGCTCATCCCTGTCTCCTGCTCATCCGCTGGCCGCCATCATCAACGTGCGCACGAGCTCCGTGCCCGGCTCCTGGAACATCACCGCGCACAGGAACAGCGCGACCAGCCCGGCTGCAGCCGCGGCGAACTTGGTCACGTCCATGCGCCGCCCCGCGCGCACCCGCTCCAGCCAGGTCCGGCTGACGACGCCCAGGATCGGGCGCCCGGCGATCCGCTGCAGCGTCTCGGCGTCGTGGAACACCGGGTTGAGCTGGTGAACCAGGAAGGCCAGCGCGCCGCCGGCACCGAGGCCGGCGATCAGCACACCGATCAGCAGGATGCCGCGCTGCGGCGCGACCGGGTCGAACGTCGCCGACGGCGGCTCGACGACGTTGAAGCTGACGACGTCGCGCTCCTCGCCGACGGAGCCGAGGCGCTCGCGCTCCTTCTGCAGCAGGAGTTCGTTGTACAGCGAGCGATACTGGTCGTAGTCGCGGGTCAGCTGCGAGTACTCGGCCTCGATCTCCGGGATCGTGTTGATTTGCGAGTTCAGCGTGTTGACGATTGCCTCGCGCTGCGCGATCTGGCTACGCAGCCCGGCGATCTTCACGCCCGCCTCGTTCAGCGCGATCTGCGCGTTCTGGTAAACCGGGTTGGTCGCGTTGGCCACGCCCTCCATGCCGTTGCCCGAAGCCCTGAGCGCCTCGAGCTCGGCCCGCCGCTGGGCGGCCAGCTGCTCGAGCTGCTCGTCGATCGCGATCACGTCCGGGTGTTTCTCGGTGAACGTCAGCAGCAGCTCCGCACGCCGCGCCTGCAGCGCCTTGATCGCGGCGGCCGTTTCGCCGCCGGGCACGCCGACGCCGAGCGCGCCCTCGGCGCCTTCGGGCAGCATCGCGTTGGTCGTGGTCAGCTGGCGACGCAGCTCGTCGCGCCGGTCCTGCTCGATCTGCAGGTCCAGGCGCAGCTGCTTCAGCGTGTCCATTTCCATCTGCAACTTCTCGAAGATGCCGCCGTTTTCGCCGGGCAGCAGGCCGACGTAACGCTTCTTGAAGTCCGCGAGGTTGGCTTCGGACTGTGACAGCAGCCCGGCGTAGTGCGACAGCTGATCCTGCAGGTAACCCGAGACCTCTGCGGCGCCGCGCTGCTTCAGCTCGAGTACGTCCTCGACGAAGGTATCGAGCAGCGTCTGCACGACCGAGATCGCCATCGCCCGGTCGTGATCCTCGAAGCTGATCGAGTACAGGTTCTGCGCCTGGTTAGAGCTGCGGCCGGTCGTGACGCTGATTTTCTCGCGCAGCGACGCGAGCAGCATTTCCTTCTCTTCCTCGTTCGTGGCCCGCAGGTCGAGATCGGTTTCGCGTGCGACGCGCTCGAGCTGCGGTCGTCCGAGCATGGCCTGGCGCACGACGAAGACGCGCGAGCCGACGCCGGGCGGAACGCCGACCTGGCCGACGACCTCGGCGAGCCTCGAGTCGGCGTCGACGTAGACGCGCGCGTTCGCCTGGTAGATATCCGGCATCGACAGGACGAAGCCCCAGCCGAGCAGGCAGATCAGCCACGCCGCCGCCATCGCGTACCAGCGGTAGCGCCAGGTGCCGCGGATTTCGCGACGGATTTGTTGGACGAGATCCTGCATCAGAAACGGGTCTCCGGGATCACCAGCACGTCGCCGGGATACACGTTGATGTTCTGGCTCATGTCGCCGGCCATCAGCCGCTTGATGCGGACGCGGCACTCGACCTGGCCATTAGCGGTCTGGCGTACGAGGTTTGCGCGGTTGCCGGCGGCGAAATCGCTCAAGCCGCCGACGGCGACGACGAGGTCGAGCACGCGCAGGTTCTCGCGGTAGGACAGCGCCTGCGGCGAGGCGACCTCGCCGACGACCTGGATCTGGTTGGTGACGCCCTGCTGGGTCACGATGACGCTCACTTCGGGCGTCCGCAGGTACTCGCCCAGCACCTCTTCCATGTCGGCGCCGAGCTGCGAGGGCGTCTTGCCGGAGGCGACCATGTCGTCGACCAGCGGGGTCGTGATCTTGCCGTCCGGGCGCACCGGGATCGTGGTGGACAGTTCCTCGTTGCGCCAGACGACGATCTGCAGGGAATCGCCCGGGCCAATGACATAATCCTCGAGGCTTGCGCGCGGTACCGGGCACTGTTCTGCCGGTATCGTCGGACCGCCGGCACAGGCAGCGAGCAGCAGGCAGCCGCCGAGAGCCGCCAGCCGGGCGGCAATGGAGCGAATAAAGGGGGCATCCGTCACGATGGTCTGTCTCCTCGTCATTACAGCTTCGCAAGCAGTGCTTCCGCCTCGACGCGCGAGGTAAATACCTGATTCGATTCTAGTATTTCTGAAAGAATCCGCGCGGCCTCGGCGCTCTCGCCCGCGTCGGCGAGCGCGGCGGCGAGGTGGTAGCGGATTTCGGCATTATTTGGCGCAAGTTCTACGGCTTTGCGAAGCATTGTTATGCTTTTTTCGAGTTCTCCAATACTACGGTAAATCCACCCCAGCGTGTCGGCGATGTTGCCGGACGCCGGTTGCAGCTCGTGGGCCTTCTCGGCGAGCGCACGCGCCTGGCCGTAGTCGCCGGCCTGGTGGTATTCCCAGGCGAGGTTGTTCAGCAGCACCGGGTCCTGCGGCCGCGAGGCGAGCACCTGCTCGTAGACGGCCCGCGCCCGGTCGCCGTCGCCCTGCTGCTGGTAAAGCTGTGCAAGCAGCGACAGTGCCCGCAGGTCTTCGGGGTTGTCGTCGCTGTAGCGCTCGAGCGGCTGCAGGGCGTCGGCGCCGGCATCGGCGCGCCGCAGCGACTCGACCTGGCGCAGCACCGTGTTGAGCCCCGCCCCCTCGGCCACGGCCCGCGAAAACTCCGCGGCCGCTTCGCGGTAACGCGCCTCGGCGAACAGGACCTCGCCCTGCATGATGCGCAGCGCTACGTCGCCCGGGTATGCCTCGCGCAGCAGCGCGAGCCGCTCGGCGGCGGCGCCGGCGCGACCCTGCGCAATATCAACAAAGACCAGCGCCGCCTGCGCGGAGCGCGAGCCCGGCTCGAGTGCCACGGCACGCTCGAGCGCGGCGCGCGCCGCGCCGTGCTCGCCCTGCGCGATCAGGAAGTGCGCCAGGTCGAGCAGCGCGGGCAGCGAGCGCGGCGCGTTCTCGGCCGCCAGCTGGAACTGCGCCCGGGCCTCCTCGAGCGCGCCGACCTGCATCAGCAGCCGGCCGAGGGAACGATTCACGGCGGCATTGCGCGGGTCCAGCTGCACGACTTCCCGCGCCAGCGACTCGGCCGCGTCGAGATTGCCGGTCTCGTAGTAGGTACGTGCCAGCAGCACGCGCGGAATGACCTCGGCCGGGTGGGCGTCGGCGGCCAGCTGCAGGAACTCGATCGCGGCACGCTCGTCGCCGCTGTCCAGCGAGACCCGGGCCATGCCGACGAGCCCCGCCAGGTTGTCGGCGTCGAGGTGGCCGACGGACTCGTACAGCGAGCGTGCCGATTCGGGGCGGTTTTCGCTGATCTCGAGCTGCGCAAGTCGCAGCAGCGTGTCGATGTTCTCCGGGTCTACCTCGCGCGAGCGTTCGAGCAAGGCACGGCCCTCGCGGGTGCGGCCGGTCTGGATGCGGAATTCCGCAGCCAGGTTCAATGCCGCGGGGTCCGGGGGCGAAAGCCCGGCGAGGCGCTCGACCAGCGCGGCGGCCGTCGTCGTCTCGCGCAGCTGATCGTAGGCCGCGAGCAGGATTCGTTCGCGCCGGAAGTCGCCGCCCGACGCAGTCGCCGGCAAAGCGGCCACGACCTCGACAGCCTCGCCCGGCTGACCGGTGCGCAGGAATACTTCCGCCAGCTGGAAGCGGCTGTCGCGATCGTCGGGATTCAACCGCAACGCGGCCCGGAGGCGCTCGATCGCCCGCCCGGCGTCGCCACTCTGCAGGTCGGCGATCGCGAGCAGGCCGTACAGCTCCGGGTCGCCCTCCTGGAGGTCGAGCAGCGGGTCCAGCGTGTTCAGCGCGGCCGCCGTGTCGGACTGCTGCAGCTGCAACTGGGCGAGCATCTTGCGGGCGTGCAGGTTGTTCGGCGACAGCGCGATGACCCGCGACAGGTGGCTGGCCGCCTGCTGCACGTTGCCGAGGCGCCACTGCGCCACCGCCAGCATCGTCAGCACGCGCAGGTTGTCGGGCAGCATCTGGTCGAGCTTCTGCAGGATCCTGGCGGACTCGGCGAAACGTTGCTCCAGCTGGGCGAGCCGCGCCGCCTGCATCAGCGTCTGCGGCGCGTCGGGGGCGTAGCGGGACAGCAGGTCGACCGTCGTGCGCGCCGAGTTCGCGTCCTGCAGCATCAGGTCCGCGTCGGCCAGGCCGATCAGCGTGATGATCGTGCGCTGCACATCGGACTGCGGCTGCTGGGCGGCAAGCGACGACCGGTAGGCATCGCGCGCTTTGGCGTATTCGCTGCGGCTGTAATTCAGGTTGGCGAGCCCGAGCCAGGCGTCGGCATGCCCGGGATCGCTGGCAACGACCGCGTCGAGCGCGGCGAGCGCCTCGTCGATCTCGCCCTGGATCGCGCGTGCCTTGGCCAGCCCGACCGCGGCGTCGTTGTTCTGCGGCTCCAATGCCAGCCAGGCGCGATAGGTCTCCTCCGCGGCCTCGCCGTTGCGCAGGCCGACCAGGGCGAGCCCGCGGAACTCGAGCTGCGTCGCCTCCGGCAGTTCATCGGACAGCATGCCGAGCGCTGCCAGCAATTCGGTGTAC
This sequence comes from uncultured Woeseia sp., assembly GCA_937925605.1. Classification (GTDB taxonomy): domain Bacteria; phylum Pseudomonadota; class Gammaproteobacteria; order Steroidobacterales; family Woeseiaceae; genus Woeseia. The sequence goes on along the minus strand of CALALV010000082.1, from coordinate 7,505 downwards.
TGGCCCTGCGCCGCCAGCAGTCGCAGTCGCAGCCGCGCTACCTCGGCTGCCGGGGAGCCGAGCTCCTCGGCGCGCTCGAGTTCCTTCGTTGCGCTCGCGACGTCGTTCAGTCCCAGGTGGATCCGCGCCAGTCGCAGGCGGGCTGCCGCGTTGTCCGGACTGCGGCCGAGTACCTTCTTCACGCGGATTTCCGCGGCGCGGTAATCGCCCTCGTCCATCAGCGCGGCGGCCGCGGACAGGTGCTCCTCGTCGGACACCAGCATGCCGCAGCCCGCCATCGCGACGGTGCTGAGCACGATAGCCAGCCACCCAAGTTTTCTCATTCTTTCACCTCAAGCGTCATGACGACCCGGTCCAGCCAGAGCCGGTCGGCCGCGGTCTCGAGAAACCCGGCCAGCCGCCGGTCGGCCGCGGCGCAGTCGGTGTCGCAGGGCGCCGCGAGCGCGAACACGCCCGCGACGGCAGGGCCGCCGAGTGCGGCCAGGGCCTGGCGCAACTTGGACCGCGTTTCGTCGGTTTCCCGATCGCCCGCGATTTCGTACCAGTACCAGATGCGCCACGGCCGGGCGCCTTCGTGCGCGGTCTGCGTGTTGACCTCGATACCGGCCACGCTGGCCCGGTCCCGCGCGTCGCGCGGCGCCTGGAAGTCGCCGGCCACGCTGTTGTGCAGGTAGATCAGCTCACGACCCTGCGACTGCGACAGGTACACGCCGCTGTAGACGTACAGGCGCCCGCTGCCGTCGGCATAGCTCACGGTCGTGCCCGACGATGCGCCGTGATACCTGGGCTGCCAGGCGACTACCGCCGGCGCCGGCCCGCGCCAGCCCGCGAGACCGGCCGGCAGCGCCAAGTGGATACTGCGGTCGACCGCGGCGGCATCGAGTCGCGCCGACCACAGCGGCGCCGCCGCGAGCACGGCGAGCACGGCGCCGAGCGCCGCCCACGAGATGCGCGGCGGGCCGCCGGACTCAGCCGCGCCGGCCGGGTGCGTCGCACGCTCCGCCGGGGCATCCTCGAGGCGTCGCGCGAACAGGAACAGGGGCAGCAGCCCGAGCGCGAAGATGGCCCAGCCGAACGCGTGGTGATCCTCGACGATCGAACTCTGCATGCGCGTCGCGTGGGCGATGGCGATGACCCCGGACACGCGGATCCAGTTGGCGAGCAACGCCATGCCGAAACCCGCGACCACGAGCAGCAGCCGGGAGCGCCGGCTGTCGATGAACAGGTGGCCGTACAGCGTCGTCAGTGCGAGCGCGACGATGATGAACGTCACGCCGCTGCAGCCGCTCGCAATCTGCAGCGAACCGCTGCCGATGTGCACGACGTTGCCATCGATCAGCGCCGGCACGCCGAGCGGCTCGAGGAGCACCGTCACCACCACCACGGTCAGTCCCTGGAAGACGGGCTCGGCATATTCCCAGACCGGCAGCGCGAAAAAGATGAAGAACACGGCGAAGGCGAAGCGCCGCGCCGCAGCGAAACCGAGCGCGCCGTGCAATGCGAAAAATCCCATGAAGGGCAAGGCCAGGGTCTCGACGACCGCGACGTTGGCGACGTGCCCGAGCAGCCACAGCGAGCACGCTGCGGCGAGCGGCAGTAATGCCGGCCATGCCGGCGCCAGGGCTGCGGGTTCCACGCGCAGCGCGGAGCGGACCAGCAGGAACAGCGTGACGCTGGCCAGCAGGAAGCCGTGCGACAGGCGCGTCGTGGACGAGGACCATTCGGCCACGAGCCAGGCGAAGGTCTGCCAGTAGAGGAGCACCAGGGCCGCGATCAGCGCGAGCGAAACCACGAGGACCCGGTGCGCAGACCGAGTCTCGGCGCCGGCGAACGCGCTCAGCAGTGTATCCCGATCGGAGGCCATTCCGTCCCGTCAGCGTTCCATCGTGGTGGTTGGCGGCGCATGCGGCGCCTGCAGCGACGCGGCGCCGGTTCCCTCGACGCACCGCCGCGGCAGTTTATCGCAGCACCATGGCGCTGTCTGTCTTGCACGGGAGGATTTGTGGAATTGCGAACTGCGTCACACAGGGGCGCGCAACCGCCGCACGTTGTCGGCCGGACGTGGTCGTCGCGGCCTCGCCGGACGTTGCTGTCGGCGCGCCCGGGAGTCCTAGCCGCGCAGGCGCTGCGCCAGCGCGGTGACCCCGAGCGAGGTCGCGATGCCCTGCGCGGCGCGGAACGCCTCGAGTTCGTCCAGCGCCTCCGCCGACAGCAGCTTCGGGTGGCCCATCACGTGCCAACAGCGACGCCGCTGGCCGCGAATCTCCGGGCGCCCGAGCACCGGGGCCTTGGCCGCGTCAACGGACAACTCGGAGACGAGACTGCGTCCGAACAGCCGGCGCAGAACCTCGGTGCGACCGATCGCCTTCGACCGGCCGTCGCCCGCCTGCGAGCTGCCGGCGCCCGGACCCTGCAGCCGGGACTGCAGCCGCCGGGCGAGGCGGCCCCAGTAATAGCCGCGGGTCAACCGGCACGGCGTGACCGGGATCTCGATGAACTCGCCGTCCGGCAGCGGGCGCGCCGGCGTGTCGCTGAAAAACCACCACGGAGCGTCCGGCAGGTCGGCGAAATCGAAGCCCTTGTCCGGGTCGACGAGCGCGGCACCGGGCACGACGCTGCTTTCTATGGTCACGCCGAGTTCGCGCATGACGCCGGCGATACGGCCGAAGGGCTCGACGCAGAAGCCGCCGGCGCGGTAGCTCTGCACCGGGTCCGGCGTCAGTGCCTGGAGCAGGCCGTGGTAGCGGCGGAAGATGTCCTCGATCTCGTCGTCGTCGAAGTCGCGCAGCTGGTAGCGCGTCGCCGAGAAATCCCAGCGCTCGTCCTGCCAGCGGGTGTCTTCCCAGTGCGGGTGCACGTGCAGCCCGATCTCGTGGCCCGCGGCGGCGACCTCCTCGAGATTCCGGCGCACGGTGTCGGCCGCGCGCTGCAGGCCGGGCGACGACCCGGCGTGGCGGTCGAAGGCCGCGAGCATGCCCGCGTCGACGAAGAAGGTGATCTGCACGCCGCTCCGGCGGCCGTAGTCCAGCAGCAGCTGCGTCGGCCGCAGCAGGCAGTTTTCCACGCTGCCGCTGTCGCCGAAGAACAGCTCGTAATCCTGGCTCAGGACCAGTATCGGCTCGCGGACATCGTCGGGCATGGCGGAAGTGTCGGGCGGCTGCGCGGGCGGGCTACGCTATCACGCGGTCCGCGGCAAGGTAAGGTACAGCGTCGTGCCGGCCTCGGGCGCGCTCTCGACGCGGACGTCGCCGCCGGCCGCGCGCACGGTCTCGCGGATCTGGTAGGCGCCGATGCCCATGCCCTGCGTGCCTTTCGTGCTGTCGAACGGCCGGAACAGGCGCTCGCGCACGAATTCCGCGGTCATGCCCTGCCCCGTGTCGCGCACCCCGATGACGCAGGCGCCATTCTCCGTCGTGAGCCGCACCTCGATCGTGCCGTCGGCCGGCGTCGCGTCCTGCGCATTGCGAATCGCGTGGCACAGGGCCATCTGCAGGCGATCCTTGTCGACCAGCGCGAACAGGCGCTCGTCGGGCAGGCGCGCGACCGGCACCGGCTTGCGGTCCGCGCTCATCGAGATCGCCTGCAGGATCAGCTTGCCGAGGTCGGCGCGATCGGCATGCGTGTCCATGACGCCCTGCTGCAGCTGGGTGACGACGTTGCGGATGCGGCCGATGCTGCCCTTGATCGTTTCGATCGCGTCGTCGATGAATTCCGGGTTGCGCTTGTGCTTCTCGGCGTTCTTGACCACCAGCGACTGCTGCGCGACCGCGTTCTTGAGGTCGTGCATGACGTAGGCCGTCAGCCGGTTGAAGGCCTCGAACTGGCGGCTCTCCGCCAGGCGCTCGGTCGCCGCCTCCTGCACGAGGTAGCCCGCGACCTGGTTGCCGGCGGTCTTCAGCAGGTCGTGGTCCTCGAAGTTGAAGTTCGGTGCGTTCTTGGGCGCCGTGAGCCCGACCAGCCCGACCAGCCGGCCCTCCTGTACCAGCGGCACGACGATGCGGATGTCGCCGAGCGCTGTGCTGACCTCGCTGCCGTCGGCCTGCGCGTAGCGATCCGGCTGCGCCAGCAGGTCCTCAACGTCGACGACCCAGCCCTTGCTGCGCAGGAAGCTCGGGAACGGCCCGTCGTGGGCAAGCACGCCTGCCGGCGCGCGCATGTTCCAGGCCGCGACCGGCACGTAGTCGTCCCCCGGCTCGGCTGCCAGCCACAGCGTGCCGGCGGCGGAGCCGACGATGTTCGCGAGTGCCTCGATGGCCCGCTTGCGCAGCGGCAGGTCGCTCGCGCTGTCGTTCAGCGTGCGGTTCAGTTTCAGCCATTCCTCGCGATAGTCGTACTTGCTCTCGAAGAAATGCTTGACGATGTACACGCGCAGGCGAGCGCGCAACCGCTCCGACATCGCGAGCGCGACGAACAGCAGGATCGAGGATGCGAGCAGCACGATCTGCAATACGCCCGACCAGTCGAGGCCGAAGTTCCGCACCAGGTAGCCGGCCGCCGAGATCACGAGGAAATACACGCCGGCCGCGACCAGCGTCGCCGTGTAGAAGATCACGCGGCGTGACATGAACAGGCCGCGGCTGTGCCCGCGGCGCCGGTGCACGGACAGCGCCACGAGCGGCGCGCACATCGCGACGACGAAACCGCGCGCTTCCCAGAGCACGGCGGACAGCTCGCCGCTGACGAACGCGTTGGAGTACAGGAACAGGTCGATGCCGAAGATTGCAGCAAGACCGAGGCAGAGGTGCTTGAGCTCCGCCGTCTGGTTGTCGCGCGCGTTGCGGTAGATCTGCTCGATTGACACGAGCGCGTACAGCGACGTCAGGATCGAGCCGAACACCAGCACGTCCCCCGGCGCGACGCCGGCAGCCCGCAACGCCTGAAAGTGCGCCGCGAGCAGGCCCAGCGCCAGGATCGCGAGCGCGAGGAGCACGCCCGCATTGCGTACGACCCAGACCCGCTGCGTCATCAGGCCGCCGGCCAGGAGTGACGCGAGGAACAGCAGCCAGGCGGCGTCGAGCAGGAACTCGGCCGCGAACAGCAGGTCACCGGAGAAATGCGCGGCGTCCGCCGACCAGGCGAGCGCAGCGCCCCAGCCCGCGGTCGCAAGCGTCGCCAGCGCCAGCGACGAGCCGCGGAAGCGCTGACGCCAGGTCGTGAGCACGGCTGCTGCGAGCAGCAGGAACAGGACCGCGGCGGCCAGGTAACCGACGATGGCAGGAGAGAGGCTCACGGCGCGCTTCGCTTTCCTGAGTTTTTCACATCGTTTATCCTGCGCCCCGTCGCGCGTCGCAGCCGACTCACATCAGCCCGTTGTCCTGAAGTCATTGGTTCGCATCATTTCAGAGCCTGCAGAATACGCAAGCCCGGCGTCGCGGCCCCCGGCATCGGGTCCCGCGATCGGCGCCGGACCCACGCTGCCACCGGCCTCGGGCGGCGCACTGCGTCGATACGAACCAACGATCCGGGACACCGGCCAGCCATTCATCCGGAAGCGAATCCATGACGTCGTGTAAGGTCCACCTGATCGCCGCCGCGCGGCCCAATTTCATGAAAGTCGCGCCGCTCATGCACGCGCTGAAAGCCAGTGACTGGGCGACGCCCGTGCTCGTGCACACCGGGCAGCATTACGACCGCAACATGTCCGACGCGATCCTCGAGGATCTCGGCATCACCAGGCCGGACTTTCATCTCGGCGTCGGCAGCGGCACGCACGCCGAGCAGACCGGCGGCGTGATGATGGCCTACGAGAAGCTCTGTGACGAGCATCGCCCGGACTGGATCGTCGTCGTCGGCGACGTGAACTCGACGGCAGCCTGCGCCCAGGTCGGAGCGAAGCTGTGGATCCCGGTCGCGCATCTCGAGGCCGGCCTGCGCAGCCGCGACCGGCGCATGCCGGAGGAAATCAACCGGCTGATCACCGACGCGATCGCCGACGTGCTGTGGACGCCCTCGCCCGATGCCGACGAGAACCTCGTCGCCGAAGGTGTGCCGGCCGAGCGGATCGACCGCGTCGGCAACATCATGATCGACTCGTTCGAGATGCTGCGCGAGCGCGTCGAGGCCAGCGACGAACGCCGCAAACACGGTCTCGAGGAACGTGGCTACGCGCTGGTGACGCTGCACCGGCCATCCAACGTCGACTCGCTGCAGACGCTGGAACCGATCGTGGACGCGCTGCTCGCGGCCTCGCGGACCGTACCGGTCATCTTCGTTGCCCACCCGCGCACGCTCGCCGGGCTGCGCCGCTTCGAACTCGAGGACCGCCTGGCCTCGGCGGCCAACGTCAGGCTGCTCGAGCCCCTGCCCTACATCCGCTTCATGAACCTCGTGACCGGCGCACGTGTCGTCATCACGGATTCCGGCGGCCTGCAGGAGGAAACGACCTACCTCGACATTCCCTGCATCACGCTGCGCGAGAATACCGAGCGGCCGATCACGATCAGCGAGGGCACGAACGTCCTGGCCCGCGCGGAATCGCTGGCCGGACACCTCGCCGACGCCGTCGGCGGCCGCTGGAAGCACGGCCGGCGCCCGGAGCTCTGGGACGGCCGCACCGCCGCGCGCACCGTCGAGGCGCTCAGGAAGCGGGTCGACGCGGCCGGCTGAGGCGGCTGCGCCCGCCGCCCGGCTTGACATAAGCCGCTTTCGCGGCGCCCGGGTTGCGGCCCTGCGCTTTGTTATACTCCGCGCGTTTGCCGCCCCTTCCCGTGGCGGCTATCGGGGAAACCGCCTATGCCCGCACGAGCCGCTTTCCGGCTGACACCCGTCGCCGCCGCCGTCTGTGTCGCGCTGTCCGCGCATGCCCAGACCTCGAACGAGCCGCGCTATCCCGACGAAGGGTCCCCGCCGGACCTCGGGTCCATCCCGCTCGACGGCGTAATCCTCTGCTTCGGCATGAGCCAGGCGAACTACGAGTGCAGCGGTTCGCCGCCGGGCGGCGCCGGCGGCTGGCAGAGCGTCAGCACGATCCCGATCCCGATCGTCAACGGCGCCCGCTCGGGCTGGGACACCCGCGACATCACCGAGCAGCCGGACGTGTACTGGGGCGAGGTCGAGAACGAGATCCGGCTGGCCGGCTACACGAACGAGGACGTCGTGCTCATGTGGGGCAAGAACGCGACGCGCGTCTACGAATGCCCGGATCCCTGCACCGTGGAGGCCGAGACGGCCGTACTTCAGGACCACCTCGAGCAGATCCAGGACCAGGCCGAGGCGCGTTTCCCGAACCTGATCGGCGGCTTCCGCTCGTCGCGCGTTTACGGCGGCTGGTGCGACCCGGCGAACCCGGAGCCGTTTGCCTGGAACACGATTCTCGCGGTCGAGGGCGCCGTCGCCGACGAGACGAAATGGTTCGTCGGCCCGTACATCTGGGCGGGCGAAACGGCACGCGACGACGGGCTGTTCTACGAGCGCGGCGATTTCGTTGCCGACGGCTGCCACCCGTCGGTCGCCGGTACGCTGAAGGTGGCCGAGGAACTGAACCAGTTCTTCAACAAGCTCGCGTA
>CALALV010000081.1 GCA_937925605.1 uncultured Woeseia sp. | reverse complement strand
CGGGCCGCCCGCGGGGCGCGGCGCTCGGACGCGGCCCCGGCCCGCGCGAGCCGCGGGCGGCGCGGTGCCGGCCAGCGCGCGATGGTGCGCCAGGTCGCGGCCGCGCTCGGCGGGCACCTGCTGGACAGCGGCGCGCTGTACCGGCTGCTCGGGCTGGCCGCGGCGCGCGCCGGCGTCTCCGTGGACGACGAGCCGGCGCTGGCGGCGCTGGCCGCCGGGCTCCCGGTGCGCTTCGGGGGTACGGCCGACGGCGGCGAGCAGATCTGGCTCGGCGACGACGAGGTCAGTGCCGACATCCGCACCGAGACCAGCGGCGAGCGGGCCTCGGCCGTGGCGCGGTTCCCGGCCGTGCGCGAGGCCCTGCTCGGCCTGCAGCGCGACTTCCGGCGGCCGCCCGGCCTGGTCGCGGACGGCCGCGACATGGGCACCCAGGTGTTCCCGGAAGCGGGCCTCAAGGTGTTCCTGACGGCGAGCCCGGCGGAGCGCGCCAGGAGGCGCCATAAGCAGTTGAAAGACAAGGGTCTTGATGTTAGCCTTGCCGCCCTTTCGCGGGACATAGAGGCACGTGACAGGCGGGATTCCGAGCGATCGGTGGCCCCGCTCAGACCGGCCGACGACGCCCGAATACTGGATTCCAGTAATCAGTCGATCGACGAGGTCACCGACACGGTTCTCGTCTGGGCACGAGAGTGCCTGCCCGTGAAACCCTGAGGATTACGAATTGATCCGCAACCGACGGGCCAGGAAGGTCCCGTTTTTTGTCAAGTAACCGTCGGCCCACGGATGCGGCCGGACGATTTGGGCGAGGGCGATCGTGCCCTCTGGTTTAATCTAATGTCTGAAAGTTTTGCTGAATTATTTGAACAGAGTTTCGCCAGTCAACAGATAAAGCCCGGTTCCATCATCACCGGAACCGTCGTTGACGTGAACGATGACGTCGTCATCGTCAGCGCAGGCCTCAAGTCCGAGGCCGTCATCCCCATCGAACAATTCAAGAACGACAAGGGCGAGGCCGCGATCGCCGTTGGCGACGAGGTCGAGGTCGCGCTGGATGCCGTCGAGGACGGTTTCGGCGAGACGCGCCTGTCGCGCGAGAAGGCCATCCGCGCCCGCACCTGGGCGCAGCTCGAGAAAGCGTTCGAGAACAACGAGATCGTGAACGGCATGATCAACGGCCGCGTGAAGGGCGGCTTCACGGTCGAGATCGACAACGTGCGCGCGTTCCTGCCGGGTTCGCTCGTCGACGTGCGTCCCGTTCGCGATCCCGCCTACCTCGAGGGCAAGAGCCTCGAGTTCAAGGTGATCAAGCTGGACCAGCGGCGCAACAACGTCGTCGTGTCCCGCCGCGCGGTCGTCGAGCAGGAATACTCGGCCGAGCGCGAGGCGCTGCTCGAGTCGCTGCAGGAGGGCAACGTCGTCCAGGGTATCGTCAAGAACCTGACCGACTACGGCGCGTTCGTCGACCTCGGTGGCATCGATGGCCTGCTGCACATCACCGACATGGCCTGGAAGCGCGTCAAGCACCCGTCGGAAGTCGTCAATGTCGGCGACGAGATCGAGGTCAAGATCCTGAAGTTCGATCGCGAGCGCCAGCGCGTTTCGCTCGGCATCAAGCAGCTCGGTGACGATCCCTGGCAGGACCTGTCGCGCCGCTACCCGCCGCAGACGCGCCTGTTCGGCAAGGTCACGAACATCGCCGACTACGGCTGCTTCGTCGAGATCGAAGAGGGCGTCGAGGGCCTCGTGCACGTCTCCGAGATGGACTGGACGAACAAGAACGTCAATCCGTCGAAGGTCGTGCAGATCGGCGACGATGTCGAGGTCATGGTGCTCGAGATCGACGAGGAGCGTCGCCGCATCTCGCTCGGCATCAAGCAGTGCATGTCGAACCCGTGGGCCGAGTTCGCGGCGACCGTCAATCGCGGCGACAAGGTGTCCGGCCAGATCAAGTCGATCACCGACTTCGGCATCTTCATCGGCCTCGACGGCGGCATCGACGGCCTCGTGCACCTGTCGGACATCTCCTGGGACCAGCCGGGCGAAGAGGCCGTGCACAATTACAAGAAGGGCCAGGAAATCGAGGCCGCGGTACTCGCAATCGACGCGGAGCGCGAGCGCATCTCGCTCGGCATCAAGCAGCTCGACAAGGACCCGTTCTCGTCGTGGCTGGCCGAGCACCCGAAAAACTCGGTGGTCAAGGGCACCGTTACGGAAGTCGACGCGCGCTATGCCGTCGTCGACCTCGGCGACGGTGTGACCGGCACGCTGCGCGCATCGGAACTGGCCCGCGGCCGGGTCGAGGATGCCCGCACCGTGCTCAAGGTCGGCGAGGAAGTCGAGGCGAAGTTCACGAACGTGGACCGCAAGAACCGCTCGGTCGCGCTCTCGATCAAGGCCAAGGAAGTGCACGAGGAAGCCGAGGCCCTGTCGAGCTACAAGTCGGACTCCGCCAGCACCCCGGCGGGCACGACGCTCGGCGAGCTGCTGAAGGAAAAAAGGTCCGGCGAGGGCAAGTAAGCGAAAAAAAACCGGCCCCGACCGCACGGGCCGGGCTATATTTCCTTTACAATCGGTGGCTTAGACGGAACCGGCTCCAGACAGGAAGGCAAGCGGGATATGACAAAGTCTGAACTGATCGAAGTCATAGCAAAGAAACAGAAACACCTGCCTGCCAAGGACGTCGAACTGGCCGTCAAGCACCTGCTGGACCTGATGAGCGATTCGCTGGCCAAGGGCCAGCGCATCGAGATCCGCGGTTTCGGCAGCTTCTCGCTGCATTTCCGCCCGCCACGCATCGGCCGCAATCCCAAGACGGGCGAGGCCGTGGCGCTGTCCGGCAAGTACGTGCCGCACTTCAAGCCCGGCAAGGACCTGCGCGAGCGGGTCAACGCGAGCCGGCATTTCCCGATCAAGTCCTGAGCCGGCAAGCGGCCCGGCCGCTTACCAATTCCTTTTCAAAGCAATACACTGTCGCCACTGACCAGGCGCGGCGGCGGGCCGTGCACGGAGCGGGCGCATGTTCAAGAAAATCGGCGTAGTCCTCGTCCTCGCGATCGTGTTCGTCGCGATGCTCGTCTTCACGCGCATGAATCCCGGCGACGTCCGCCTGGACCTGGCCTTTGGTGTCGTCGAGGCATCGATCCCGCTCGCGTTCGCCGTCACGTTCGTGCTCGGCTCGGCCTTCGGGGTGGCTTGTACCGGGCTCCTGCTGTTGCGCCTCGCGAACGACCGCCGCCGCCTGCGGCGTCGGCTGGAGACCAGCGAGTCCGAGGTCAGCCGCCTGCGCAGCCTGCCGCTCACCGATGCCGACTGAAGCGACATTTCTCGCCGCCGGACTGTTCCTGCTGCTGGTCGCGGCGGGCTGGGCGCTGGGGCGCTTCGCCGAGCGCGACGACGACGACCGCGCCGCGCCGATCAACACGGACTACCTGAAGGGACTGAATTTCCTGCTGAACGAGCAGACGGACCAGGCGCTCGAGCATTTCCTGAAGATGGTGCGCGTCGACGACCGCACGATCGAGACGCACTTCGCGCTCGGCAGCCTGTTTCGCCGGCGCGGCGAGGTCGACCGTGCGATCCGTATCCACCAGAACATCATCGCGCGGCCGGACCTGGCCGCGGAGCAGCGTGACCAGGCGCTGCTGTCGCTGGCCCGCGATTACCTGCGCGCGGGCCTGCTGGACCGTGCCGAGAAGATGTTCACGCAGCTCGCGCAAGGCTCGCGCCACCAGGTCGAGGCGCTCGAGCAGCTGTGCCGCATCTACGAACAGGAGCGCGAGTGGCAGAGTGCGATCGAGGCCGGGCAGAAACTGGAGACGCTGAGCGGCCGCTCGCTCGGACTGCAGATCGCGCACTACTACTGCGAACTCGCCGAGAAGGCCGCGGCCGGCGGCGACTTCACCGCGGCGCGAGCCTTCGTAAAGAAGGCACAGAGCGGCCGGCCGCGCACGTTCCGCGGCGCGCTGACCCGGGCCAACATCGCGCGCGAGACGGGCGACTTCAAGACGGCGCTCAAGCTCTATCACCGGGTCATCGACGAGAGCGAATACCTGATCGTCGAGGCGCTGCCGAAGCTCGTCGAGATTCACCGCGAACAGGACACGCTGGAAAAGCTGGACCGCGACCTGCGCGCGATGCTCGAGCGCCACCCGGAGCTGTCACGCAACCTGGCGTACACGGCAGTCGTCAACCGTATCGACGGAATATCCACGGTCGACGAGTGCGTCGAAAAGTACATGCTGAGCGAGCCGACGCTGACCGAGTTCATCGACGCGCAGCAACTAGACGACAGCGACCCGGAGAAGCGCCGTCGTGCGCTGGCACGCGTGCGCGGCGGGCTCGCCAAGCTCGCGGCCGCCACGCCGCGCTACCAGTGCCACGAATGCGGTTTCTCCAGCCAGCGCCTGCTGTGGCAGTGCCCGAGCTGCAAGAACTGGGAAACCCAGCGGCCGTATTCGCGCGTGCAGTTCGATTCCCTGCTGCAGCGTAACGAGATCGCGATGTAAGCGACTTTCCCGCGATTGCCGCCAGTTTCTGGAGCGGCGCGCCGGGCCTCCTGTTCCTAAGCTTCGACCTCCGCGCGCGTTCCTGCGTCGCGGTCATCGTCAAGCAATTCGGGAGTCAGTCATGAAAAACATCGCAAGGCGCATCGCCGGCTGTCTGGCCGTCGCGTTCTTCCCGCTCGCCGCGTTCGGCGGGCCGGTCAACGTCAATACCGCGGACGCGGAAACCCTGTCCGCGGAGCTGAACGGTGTCGGCCTGTCGCGCGCGCAGGCGATCGTCGAATACCGCGAGACCCACGGCCCGTTCCGCAGCGTCGAACAGCTGGTCGAGGTCACCGGCATCGGCACACGCACGCTGGAGCTGAACCGTCACAACATCCGCCTGAGCGACGACGACGCGTCGCGCCGCTGAGCCCGGCCGGCCGGCGCGCCGCGCCCTGCGGCGCTGCCGGCCACGGGGCGGCAAGTTGGCGGCACGCTCACGGCGACTGTTGGTCGACCGGTTGCCGCAGGCGGCTGCGATTGCGCGGGCGCGAACGGGGATCGCTACGGCTGCGAGCGCGCGGCCGCGGCGCCATTGGGCGCCGCAGGTCGGGTCCGGTATCATGCGGCGTCCCTGCATCAACCGGAGAGCCATCTTGTCTGCACCTATTCGCGCCGCCGTGTTTCCCGTCGCCGGGCGCGGCACCCGCTTCCTGCCGGCCACGAAGGCCAGCCCGAAGGAAATGCTGCCGATCGTCGACAAGCCGCTGATCCAGTACGCGGTCGAGGAGGCGGTCGCCGCCGGCGCGACCAAGCTCGTGTTCGTCACCGGCAGTTCCAAGCGGGCGATCGAGGATCATTTCGACACGGACGCGGACCTCGAACGGGCGCTGACCGGGGCCGGCAAGGAGGACATGCTGGAAATGGTGCGCGGCATCGTGCCGCCCGGGGTCTCCTGCATCTACATCCGCCAGGGCGAGCCGCTCGGCCTGGGCCACGCGGTGCTGTGCGCGCGGCCGGCCGTCGGCAACGAGCCCTTCTTCGTGCACCTCGCCGACGACCTGATCCAGGGCGAACCGCCGTGCCTGAAACAGATGGCCGATGCCCACGCGGATCACGGCGGCAGCGTCATCGCGGTGCAGGAAGTGCCCCGCGATCAGACCTCGAGCTACGGCATCGTCGCGATCAACGAGGAGCAGAACAACCGAATTACCGGCATAGTCGAGAAGCCGAAGCCCGAGGATGCGCCGTCAACGATGGCCGTGGTCGGCCGCTACCTGCTGGCCCCCGAGATTTTCGACAAGCTCGAGACCACCGGGCGGGGCGCCGGCGGCGAGATCCAGCTGACGGACGCGATCGCCGACCTGCTGGACGAGTTGCCGGTGCACGCGTACCGCTTCAGCGGCGAGCGCTTCGACTGCGGCAGCAAGCTCGGCTACCTGAAAGCCACGGTCGCCTACGCGCTCGACCACCCGGAACTGAGCGACGGCTTCCGCAGCCACCTGAAGTCGCTGTCGCTGGACTAGCACGATGACGTGCCGCGACCGACCCGATGCCCGCCGCCTGCGCTGCGACCGGGCGCCGGGGGCGGTCGCGCTGGCCATCGCGGCCTGGTCGTGGCCGTTCGCCGCATTCGCCACCGACGCCTGTTCGACACGCGCCGTCGTCGCATCCGCAGACGTCACGGTGTCCGACGGCAGTTCATTCCGCACGACTTCGTGGTTTCACAGCCGCAACGCCGCGGCGATCCGGCACGTGGACGACGCTGCCCGCACGGTTGCGGTCGAGGGACCCGTCGGCTGGTCGTCGAGCAGCGGCGAGGTATCGGAGGCAGGCGCGTTCGCCAAGGCATTCGCCCTCGGGCACCAGTACCATGCTCGTGCGCCGGGACGGCGGCCTGTGGAAGCACGCCGGCAACGCCTCGAATCGGCGCGAGTGACGGCTCCTAGGACGACAGGCGTCCGTCGGCGGCCGGCACGTCGCCACAGCCGGTATCGCGCGGATCGGTAACGACCAGCGTCTCGGCCTGCCGCGCGCAGGCGAGGAAGCGCCGCAGTACGACACGAGGCGGCAGGCCGAGATCGCGCAGCGCCTGCCGGTGATCGATGAGCACGACGCAGCCGGCCGCCAACGAGAGCGTGCGCCAGGCCAGCCGGAACAACCGCCGGCGCCACGGGCTGCGGGTCTGCGTGCGCAGGAACGTGCAGTGGAAGTCGAGGTGCGCGATCTCGTCGCGGGCGATCGTGCGCAGCAACAGGCGCAGGCGACCGGGCGGCAGCCGGGAGGCAAGCAGCTCGTAGTAGCAGATGCCGACGACCTCGGCAGCGAGCAGCACCGCGACCTTGAGACGCAGCCCGAGCAGGCGGCGGCCGGCGACGAACAGCCTGGCCGTCCAGTTGCGGCGGATCAGTTCGCCGCCCAGCATGCGCACCGCGCAGGCCAGCAGTTCCGCGTGCCGGTGTTCCTCGGCAACGAAGCGCTCGAGCGCGCGGGCGTAGTCGGCGTCGATGCCGGGCAGCCGCGAACGGCGCGCCTGCTCGACGACGCTGCCGCCGCCCGACTCGCCGAGCTGGAAGATCGCGAGCGAGCGCGCGACCGATGTGGACACGTCGGCCAGCGCCGGGTCCGCAGAGAACGGGTCCGGCAGCGCGTGCAGCGGCCGGGCCTCGAAGAAGTCGCGCCAGCGTCGCCAGTCCGGTGTCAGTTGTCGCTCGTCGGGCCGCATGTTTGTCACTCCCAAATCGCCGTCCCTGAGGCGTATGAAACGAGGCAACATCGACAATGCGGGGGCGGGAAAGTGCCGAATTGTGGCAGTGGAGGAATTCAACGACATGTTCGACCTGTACGTGGGTATCGACTACTCGGGCGCCGCGACGCCGCTGACACCGCTGTCCGGCCTCAGGGTGTACGCGGCCGCGGGCGCGGAACCGGCCGTCGAGCAGCACCCGCCGGGTACTCGCCGACGACGGTGGACGCGCCAGGGCATCGCCCGCTGGTTATACAAGCGACTTCAGGCGGACATTCGCCTCATCGCGGGGATCGACCACGGCTTCTCGTTCCCGCGGTCCTATTTCGAGCGACATGCGCTGGCTCCCGGGTGGCCCGGCTTCCTCGACGACTTCGTGCGGCACTGGCCGACCGACCGCGACGACGTCACGGTCGAAGACGTGCGCCGGGGCAGGGCAGGCCGCGGTGCGGCGCGCGACGGCGACAGCCGCTGGCGGCGCCTGACCGAGCTGCGGGCCGGCGGCGCGAAGTCGGTATTCCACTTCGACGTGCCCGGCTCGGTCGCGAAGTCGACGCACGCCGGGCTGCCCTGGCTCCGCTACCTGCGCCGGCATACCCGGGCGCACTTCTGGCCTTACGACGGCTGGATAATTCCCGATGGCCGGTCCGTCGTCGTCGAAGCCTACCCGTCGCTGTGGCGGCACACGTTCGGCCGGGGCGGCCGGACGGCCGACCAGCACGACGCGTTTACGGTCGCTGCCTGGCTGCAGCAGTCGGACCGTGACGGCCGCCTGGCCGCAAACTTCAGCCCGGCACTGTCGCCTGCCGAGCGCACGACCGCCGCGATAGAGGGGTGGATCATCGGCGTCGGCTGATGCGGCGCTCAGTCGTCGCGGCCGGGCGCGCCGGAAATCCTCCTGACCTGGTAGGTCCAGAGGTTGAGCGGGTCCTGTGACATCGCGAGCATTTCCTTCGGGCTGACCACGACGACGCTGTCCGTGCGCGCGCTGCCCGCGCTGGTCACGAAGGTTATCGTGCCGGTGCAGTCGTCATTGATGACGACCGAACCGGAGTAGGTGAGGTCCGGCAGGAAGAAGGTGTCCTGCACGGTCGCATCGAAAGTGCCCGTGAGGCTGCCGTCCGCCGCGATGTTCATCGTGCCGATGGCCGTGATGTCCTTGTCCGCCGGGAACGGCGCGCCCAGCATCTGCCGCCCGATACCGGTGGCGAATACCCATTTGCCGGCGATCGCACGGTTGGAGCACGGTCCGTCGGCCAGCGCCTCTGCTCCGGTCGCGACGCCAAGGAACACACACAGGAGTGTCTTTATGCTCGTTTTCATTATTCCTCCCCGGCTGGTGCCTTCTCTACTACGCGTTCGAATCAGGTGTTCAGTAACAAGGTTAGAAGAAAACCCGGCCATCTTCAGGATCGGCGCTGTGCAGTTGCTGTGCATCGGCTGAGGCCCGGGCCTGACGGGAAGCCTTGCCGGCCTCATGGCTGCCGAGCTCCAGCGTGCCGGCGTTGCGCGGCAAGCGACAGACGCGCCCCGCAAGGACCGGGCCCCGGGTAATTTATCGAGAGCCCGTTTCCGGCAACACGCAGCAGCGGCGTTTCGCAGGCCGGGTTGCGGGCGTACAATGAGCGGAATATCGCAGCTCGTGCAAAGGTGAATGCCATGCCCGATCGAATCCTGGTTGTCGCGCTCGCACTGTGTATTGGTGCGTGCGCATCGTCCGGCCCCGCAGACCCGGAGGCTACGGCGCAGGTTGCGGCCGCTTCGAGCTCGGACCCGTCGACCGAGGTGGTTTGTCGACGGGAGCAGATTGCCGGCACCCGGATGACGACAAAGATCTGCCGCAGCCGCGCGGAGATCGATGCGGAAGCCGAGGAAGGCCAGGAAGCATTGCGCCAGATGCGTTACCCGGCAACTGGCAGCGAGTGTGCCCTGAGCGGGAGTTGCTAGCAGGTCGGCTCCCCGGGCCGGACTCGAACCCAATCCGCCCGCGGTGCCGACAGCAGCCCGGCTGGCCGGTGCGGATTGATCTTTAGTGCGATTGGGAACAACGCGACGAGCCGGAGCTGAGAGTTCCCCGGGGTGTCGATCAACGAAAAAGGGGTACCCAACGGGTACCCCTTTTTCGTTGATTGGCTCCCCGGGCCGGACTCGAACCAGCGACCAATTGATTAACAGTCAATCGCTCTACCAACTGAGCTACCGGGGATTTTCGCTGCGCGCTACGGCGCAGGGCGGGCATTCTGGTCCAGCGGCGCCCCCCAAGTCAAGGACGCGGGTCCGGGCCCGCGAAGGCTAGCCCAGGACGCCGGATATGCGTCTCACGGCCTCCTCGAGCTGGCCCAGCGAGCAGGCGAACGAGATCCTGAGGTAGCCCGGCGCGCCGAACGGCGTGCCCGGCACCGTGACGACGATCACCTCCTCGAGCAGCCGCTGCACCAGTTCGAGATCGTCCTTCAGTCCCAGGGCCTCGACGGCGCCGGTGACCCGCGGGAACGCGTAGAAAGCGCCTTCGCCCGGCCGGCACTCGAAGCCCGGGATGCCGTTCAGCGCCTCGACGATGTAGGCGCTGCGCTCGGCATAGGCACGCACCATCTCCGCGACGCACGCCTGGTCGCCGTCCAGCGCAGCGACGGCCGCGGCCTGCGAGATGCTGCACGGATTCGACGTGCACTGGCTCTGGATCGTCTTCATCGCCTTGATGACCGGGGCCGGCCCGCCGGCGTAGCCGATGCGCCAGCCGGTCATCGCGTAGCATTTCGACACGCCGTTGATCGTGACCGTGCGGCTCTTGAGCTCCGGCACGGCGGTCGCGAGGCTGCAGAACGGGGCGTCCGCCCAGTGGATCAGCTCGTAGATATCATCGGCCGCGATGACGATCTGCGGATGGCGGACCAGCACCTCGCCCAGTGCTTCGAGCTCCTCGCGCGTGTAGCAGCTGCCGGTCGGGTTCGACGGGCTGTTCAGGAACAGCAGGCGGGTCCGGTCGGTGATCGATGCCTCGAGCTGGTCCGGCAGGACCTTGAAGCCGGACTCGATGCCGGTCGGCAGCGTGACCGGCACGCCGTCGGCGACCCGGACCATGTCGGGATAGGAGACCCAGTAGGGCGCCGGGATCAGCGCCTCGTCGCCCGGGCTCAGCGTCGCCATGCAGACGTTGAACAGGGTCTGCTTCGCGCCGCAGGACACCAGGATCTCGTCGTGCGCGTAGTCGAGACCATTGTCGCGCGCAAACTTGCGCGCGATCGCGGCCTTGAGCTGCGAAGTGCCGTCGATGGCCGTGTACTTCGTCTGGCCGTCGCGAATCGCGCGCATTGCCGCTTCCTTCACGTGCTCCGGCGTGTCGAAATCCGGCTCGCCGGCGCCGAGGCTGACGACGTCGGCACCTTCCTCGCGCAGCTTCGCTGCGAGCCCCAGCACCGCGCTGGTGGCCGAGGGCATGACCCGATTCATGCGTTCTGAAACTGTTAGACTCACGGGCGGTCTCCTGTAGGCCGCGCCATGTTACGTGAATCCCGACAGGCCCCCAAGCGATGAGTGACGACGACCGCAGCCGCTTCGAACTGACCTCGAAGTACAACCCGGCGGGCGACCAGGCCGGCGCCATCGAGGGGCTGGTCGAGGGGCTCGGCGACGGCCTCGCGCGGCAGACGCTGCTCGGCGTGACCGGTTCCGGCAAGACCTTCACGATGGCCAGCGTGATCGCGGCCGTGCAGCGGCCGGCCGTGATCCTGGCGCCGAACAAGACGCTGGCCGCGCAGCTCTACGGCGAGATGCGCGAGTTCTTCCCGAAGAACTCGGTCGAGTACTTCGTCTCGTACTACGACTACTACCAGCCGGAAGCCTACGTGCCGAGCTCGGATACCTATATCGAGAAGGACGCTTCGATCAACCAGCACATCGAGCAGATGCGGCTGTCGGCGACGAAGTCGCTGATCGAGCGGCCCGATACCGTGATCGTTGCGACCGTCTCGGCGATCTACGGCCTCGGCGATCCGGAAGCCTACTTCAGCATGGTCCTGCACCTCACCCGGGGCGAGCCGGTCGACCAGCGCAGCATCCTGCGGCGGCTGGCCGAGATGCAGTACAAGCGCAACGAGCTCGAGCTCGCGCAGGGCAACTACCGCGTGCGCGGCGACGTCATCGACGTGTTCCCGGCGGAGTCCGAGCGCGACGCGGTGCGCATCGAGTTGTTCGACGACGAGGTCGAGGCGTTGTCCTACTTCGACCCGCTGACCGGCGAGGTCAGCCGCAAGGTGCCGCGCCTGACGATCTTCCCGAAAACCCACTACGTGACGCCGCGAGAAAAGCTGCTCGCGGCCGTCGAGGAGATCGAGAAAGAGCTCAAGGAGCGCCTCAACTACCTGCGCAAGCATGACAAACTTCTCGAGGCGCAACGCCTCGAACAGCGCACGCTGTTCGACATGGAGATGATCCGCGAGCTCGGCTACTGCCAGGGCATCGAGAACTACTCGCGCTACCTTTCCGGACGCGAGCCCGGCGAGCCGCCGCCCTGCCTGTTCGACTACGTGCCGCCGAACGCTCTCCTGATCATCGACGAGAGCCACGTGACGGTGCCGCAGCTCGGCGGCATGTACCGCGGCGACCGATCGCGCAAGGAGACGCTGGTCGAATACGGTTTCCGGCTGCCGTCGGCGCTCGACAACCGGCCGTTACGCTTCGACGAGTTCGAGCGCCTGTCGCCGCAGACGATATACGTGTCGGCGACGCCCGGAGACTACGAGCGCGAGCACTCGGACAACACGGTCGAACAGGTCGTGCGGCCGACGGGTCTCGTCGACCCGCAGGTGGAGGTGCGGCCGGCACGGACGCAGGTCGACGACCTGCTGGGCGAGATCCGCGAGCGCGCCGCCGCCGACGAGCGCGTGCTGGTCACGACGCTGACCAAACGCATGGCCGAGGACCTGACGGATTACCTGCAGGAGCACGGCATCCGCGTGCGCTACCTGCACTCCGACATCGGCACGGTCGAGCGCATGGAGATCATCCGCGACTTGCGACTCGGCACTTTCGACGTCCTCGTCGGCATCAACCTGCTGCGCGAGGGCCTCGACATGCCCGAGGTGTCGCTGGTCGCGATCCTCGACGCCGACAAGGAAGGCTTCCTGCGTTCGGATCGCTCGCTGATCCAGACGATCGGGCGCGCGGCACGCAACCTGAACGGCCGGGCGATCCTGTATGCCGACGACGTCACCGGCTCGATGCAGCGCGCGATCGACGAGACCAACCGCCGGCGCGAGAAGCAGGTCGCGTTCAACGAAAAGCACGGCATCACGCCGGCGACGATCGTCAAGCAGGTCGCCGACATCATGGAGGCAAGCTATCCGCAGCCGGGGCGCGGACGGCGGCGTGCCGCGGAAAAGGCCGCGCCGTACGCGACGATGAGTTCCGAGGAGCTGCTGCAGAAAGCGCAAAAACTCGAAAAGCAGATGCTGCGGCACGCGCGCGACCTCGAGTTCGAGGAGGCGGCAAAGCTGCGCGACCAGATCCGCGACATGCGCGAGGCGGCAATGGGCCTGAGCGACCGCCTGGCGGGCTAGGCGAAGTCAGCGCCGGCGGGCCAGTTGCGACACCACCGGCGTCGGAGCGAAGGCGCGGCCCCGACAGCCGCTTTCCAGGGCCGTGCGAGGCAGGGACGCCGAGCCCGGAGCGTACAGGGACGTATTCACAGCGTCCGTGGAAAGCGGCTGTCGGGGGCGCGCCTTCGCCACCCGCGAGCACCGCTCGCGGCTCCACGATCGAGCCGCCGCGAGATCGGCGCCAGCGAATGCCTCGCGGCGCTTGCCTGCGGCGGGTCGTATCGGTATCTTTGTCCGCCGCTCGCGGGGTCCCGCGGGTTCTCGAGAGTCCGGCCGGGCGATTAGCTCAGGGGTAGAGCGCCACGTTGACATCGTGGAGGTCGGTGGTTCGAAACCACCATCGCCCACCAGTCCCGCCGAGGCCCGTTCGGGCCCGTGCCGTGACGACGGCCGCCGGTGACGGGCCAGGCTGTAGCGAATACGCGACAAAATTCACGATTTCCGCCTCTAGGCGCTGAAATCGTTGCAAATTGCGCTGTTCCGCGCTTGTGTCCCGGTCCCGGGCCAATATAAACTTCGCATCCCCGTGGACCCCGGCAGTGACGCCGGCGCACGGGCGTGTAGCAGATTCGGAGGATCGCAGTATCGCAGCCCACAAGCGCGTCAAGCGCAATGAAGAAATCGAGGCATCGGAAGTCCGTGTCATCGACCAGGACGGCGAACAGGCCGGAGTCATGCCCATCGCGCAAGCGCTGGAAGTTGCAAAGGGGCAGGGTCTCGACCTCGTCGAGGTGTCCCCGACGGCGAGTCCGCCCGTCTGCCGCATCATGGACTTCGGCAAATACCTGTTCGAGCTGAACAAGAAGTCCCAGGCTGCCAAGCGCAAGCAGAAGCAGGTACACGTCAAGGAAATCAAGTTTCGCCCCGGCACGGACGAGGGCGATTACAAGGTCAAGCTGAGAAAGCTGACCGAATTCCTCGAGGACGGCGACAAGTGCAAGGTCACGTTGCGTTTTCGGGGTCGGGAGATGGCGCACCAGGATCTCGGTGCGAAGCTCCTGGCGAGGGTCAGAGACGACCTTCAGGAAATCGGTGTTGTCGAACAGATGCCGCAGATGGAAGGGCGGCAGATGATCATGGTGATGTCACCGAAAAAAAAGTGAGTGGAGGCACACCCGCCTGACGGGTCACTGCCAATACCCGCCTGCCGCGGCGCTGCGCAATACCGCGCTGACGTACGTTGCAGGGCTATGAAAATCGGAGAGGACAATGTCCAAGTTGAAGACCAACCGGGGCGCTGCCAAGCGTTTCCGGCGCACGGGTAAGGGCGGCTTCAAGCGAGCCCAGTCCCACCTCAATCACATCCTGACGAAAAAGAAGTCGAAGCGGAAACGCCAGCTCGGCCTGACCGAACAGGTTGCCGAATGCGACGTGAAAAGCGTGCGCCGCATGCTGCCGTACAGCTAAGGGAGTGATCGAGACATGGCAAGAGTAAAACGTGGCGTAACCGCCAAGGCGCGGCACAAGCGGGTCCTCGGCAAGGCCAAGGGCTACTACGGTGCGCGCAGCAAGACCTTCAAGATCGCCAAGCAGGCCGTCATCAAGGCAGGCCAGTACGCCTACCGCGACCGGCGGCAGCGCAAGCGCCAGTTCCGCGCGCTGTGGATCACGCGCATCAACGCCGCCGCGCGCCTGCACGGCATGTCCTACAGCCGCCTGATCAACGGCCTGAACAAGGCCGAGGTCGACCTGGACCGCAAGGTGCTGGCCGATATCGCGGTACACGATCCGGACGCGTTCGGCGAACTGGCGGCGCAGGCCAAAGCTGCACTCGCAGACAGCTGAACCCTGACGGGACGTCGGGGTCATGCAGCAACTCGATGAGCTGGTTGCGGCGGCCGGGCAGAAGATCGCCGCCGCCGCCGACCTCGCTGCGCTCGATTCCGTGCGCGTCGCCTACCTCGGCAAGAAAGGCGAGCTGACCGCGCGCCTGAAGGCGCTCGGCCAGGTGCCGGCCTCAGAGCGACCCGCGGCGGGCCAGGCCATCAACCGCGCGAAGCAGTCCGTTGTCGAGCTGCTCAACGCCCGACGCTCGGAACTCGAGCAGGCAGCGCTCGAAGAACGCCTGCTGAAGGACGCCGTCGACGTGACCCTGCCGGGGCGCGGCGCCGGCGTGCGCGGACGTCACCCGGTGGCCCGCGCGATGGCGCGCATCGAGACGATCTTCGTCAACGCCGGTTTCGCCGTCCGTTCCGGGCCGGAAATCGAGGACGATTTCCACAACTTCACGGCCCTGAACATCCCGGAGAACCACCCGGCGCGGGCCATGCACGACACCTTCTACTTTCCGGGCGGCAAGCTGCTGCGGACCCACACCTCCCCGGTGCAGATTCGCACGATGGTCGAGGAGGGCGCGCCGCTCCGGATCATCGCGCCGGGACGCGTGTACCGCTGCGACTCCGACCAGACGCACACGCCGATGTTTCACCAGGTTGAAGGCCTGGTCGTCGACCGGGGCATCAGCTTCGCCAACCTGAAGGCCGTGCTGCACCAGTTCGTCGAGGCCTTCTTCGAACGTGACGCCGAGCTGCGTTTTCGCCCTTCCTACTTCCCGTTCACCGAACCCTCGGCCGAGGTCGACGTCCTGTGGGGCGAGGGCAAGTGGCTCGAGATCCTGGGCTGCGGAATGGTGCATCCGAGCGTGCTCGAGAACGCGGGCGTCGACCC
This sequence comes from uncultured Woeseia sp., assembly GCA_937925605.1. Lineage (GTDB taxonomy): Bacteria > Pseudomonadota > Gammaproteobacteria > Steroidobacterales > Woeseiaceae > Woeseia. The sequence goes on along the minus strand of CALALV010000081.1, from coordinate 29,032 downwards.
GGAGGAGTACACGGGCTACGCGTTCGGCATGGGTGTCGAGCGCCTGGCGATGCTGCGCTACGGCGTTACCGACCTGCGCACCTTCTTCGACAACGACCTGCGCTTCCTGCAGCAGTTCCACTGACCGGCGAGCCCTTGCGATGAAATTTGCAGAGAGCTGGCTGCGCGAGTGGGTGGACCCGTCCCTGGATGCCGGGGCCATCGGTGAGCTGCTGACGATGAGCGGCCACGAACTCGAAGGACTCACGGTGGAGGGCGACGGCCTGGAGGGCGTCGTCGTCGCCGAGATTCTCGAGGCCGCGCCGCACCCCGACGCCGACCGGCTGCAGGTCTGCCGGGTGGCGACGGGCAGCGGCGAGCCCGTGCAGGTCGTCTGCGGGGCACCGAACGCGCGTGCCGGCCTGCTGAGCGCGTTTGCGCCGCCCGGAACCCGGCTGCCGGACGGCACGAAACTGCGCAGGGCGAAAATTCGCGGCGTCGAGTCGGCCGGCATGCTGTGCTCGGCCGTGGAACTCGGCCTCGGGGAGGAGTCGGACGGCATCCTCGAGCTCACAGCGGGCGCTACGCCCGGCGAGCCGCTCGCAGCGACGCTGGGGCTGCCCGACGCGGTCTTCGATCTCAACATCACGCCGAACCGTGGCGACTGCTTCAGCGTGCTGGGGGTCGCCCGCGATCTCGCGGCGGCGGCGCGTGCTCCGCTGGTCGACCGGCCGGCGGCCCGGGTAGCGGCCGCGACCGAGGCCGAGCACCCGGTCGAGCTGGTCGACGGCGCGGCCTGCCCGCGATTCGCGGCCAGGGTCGTGCGCGGCATCGATCCGCAGGCCCGCTCGCCGATCTGGATGACCGAGCGGCTGCGCCGCAGCGGCATCCGCGCGATCCACCCGGTCGTCGACGTAACCAATTACGTGATGCTGGAACTGGGCCAGCCGCTGCACGCCTACGACCTCGCGAAACTGGCGGGGCCGGTGCGGCCGCGCTTCGCGCGGGCCGGCGAATGCCTGACGCTGCTGGACGAGCGCGAGGTGGAGCTCGATGCCGACACGGTCGTCATCACCGACGACTCCGGGCCGATCGGACTTGCCGGCATCATGGGCGGCCTCGGCACGGCGGTCAGCGACGACACGGTCGACGTGTTTTTCGAGGCGGCGTTCTGGCCGCCGGCGGTGATGGCCGGACGGGCCCGCCGCTACGGCCTGCACACGGACGCGTCATTGCGCTTCGAACGCGGCGTCGACCCCGACCTCGCGCCGCTGGCGATCGAACGCGCGACCGAGTTGCTGACCGGCATTGCGGGCGGGCAGGCCGGGCCTCTGCGCGACCACCGGCATGCCGGTCGGCTGCCGACCCGAGTGCCGGTCGACCTGCGCCGCGACCGCCTGGCCAGTCTGCTCGGCGTGACCCTCGACGACGACACGGTCACCGGCATTCTCGAGAGCCTGCAGCTCGCGGTCGAGACAACGGCGGACGGCTGGACGGTCACGCCGCCCGGGTTCCGATTTGACATAGTCATCGAGGAGGACCTGGTCGAGGAGGTTGCGCGCATCCACGGCTACGACCGAATCGACGAGGCGACGGCGATCGCCGGGACGCCGCTCGTGCCGGTTCCCGAGTCGCGCGTCGACAGCGACCGGCTTGCGGCGACGCTGCTCGCACGCGACTACCAGGAATCCATCTGCTGGAGTTTCGTCGATCCGGCTGCAAACCGCGCACTGACCGGCGAGGATTCGGCGCTCGTGCTCAGCAACCCGATCTCGTCGGAGCTCTCGGTCATGCGCGGCACGCTGTGGGCCGGCCTGCTGCAAGCGGCCGCCGGCAACCTCGCGCGCCAGCAGGAACGCGTGCGCCTGTTCGAACTCGGCCGTTCCTACCACGGGTCGCTCGAGGATACCCGCGAGGTCCGGCGCGTTGCCGGCATCGCGGTCGGTCCGGCGCTGCCCGAGCAGTGGTCGGTCAAGGCTCAAGCGGTTGATTTCTTTGATTTGAAGGGCGACGTCGAGGCACTGCTCGCGCTGACCGGCGAGACGGACGCGTTCCGCTTCGAGCCCTGCGAGCACCCGGCGCTGCAGCCGGGCCAGGCGGCGCGCATCCTGCGCGGCGACGAGCCCGTCGGCGTGCTCGGCAAGCTGCATCCGGCGACCGGCCGGACCCTCGACTTCCGTCGCGATGCGTTCCTGTTCGAGCTCGACGCAGAGGCCTGTTTCGCGGCCCGCCTGCCGGCGTTCCGGCCCGTGTCGCGCTACCCTGCAATCCGCCGCGACATCGCCGTGATCGTGCCGGAATCCGTGACGGCGAGCGCGATTCGTGAGACCGTGACGGCGGCCGCGCCGGAACTCGTGCGCGACCTCATCGTGTTCGACGTGTACCGCGGGCCCGGTATAGAAGCAGGGTTGAAAAGCATAGCTTTAGGCTTGATTTTGCAGGAAACATCCCGCACCCTTACCGACGCCGATGCCGACTCGGCAACGAACGCGGCCATCAAGAAATTGCACGATAATCACGGCGCGGTTTTGAGAGACTGACCCTATGGCACTGACGAAGGCCGACATGGCCGAATCGCTGTTCAATGAACTGGGGCTCAACAAGCGCGAAGCCCGTGAACTGGTGGACCTGTACTTCGAGGAGTTGCGTGCATCGCTCGCGGTAGGGGAGCAGGTCAAGCTTTCCGGTTTTGGAAACTTCGATCTTCGGGATAAAAACGAACGTCCGGGCAGAAATCCGAAAACCGGCGAGGAGATTCCGATCACGGCGCGACGCGTGGTCACCTTCCGGCCCGGCCAAAAACTAAAAGCCCGAGTAGAGGCCTATGCTGGAACCGGGGAATAACGACGAACTGCCTCCAATTCCTGGAAAACGCTATTTCACCATCGGTGAAGTCAGCGACCTTTGCGCCGTAAAACCGCACGTCCTGCGCTACTGGGAACAGGAATTCCCGCAGCTAAAGCCCGTCAAGCGACGCGGCAACCGCCGCTATTACCAGCGGCAGGACGTCCTGATCATTCGCCAGATCCGCGCACTGCTGTACGACGACGGCTTTACGATCGGCGGCGCCCGGCAGCGGCTGATGGGTGACCAGGCCAAGACCGACGTCAGTCAAAGTCAGCAAATTATCAAGCAGTTGCGCATTGAACTTGAGCAGATCCTGAAGATCCTGCGGCGCTGACAAAAGCCTTCCACGAGCAACGGCCGGCACGTATCATTGCCGGCCTTCAACGAATCCGGTCGGGGCGTAGCGCAGCCTGGTAGCGCACCACAATGGGGTTGTGGGGGTCGGAGGTTCGAATCCTCTCGCCCCGACCATTTTCCGCCGAACGAAAAGAACCTTCCTCACCCACCGGGGGAAGGTTTTTTTTGTTCGGCGGAGAATGGTCGGCTGCGATGGAACCGTACCCGGTTCGACGAATTGGCAGGATGCCAATTCGGACACGCGCAGCGCGCCCGCAGGGCGGCGGCCAGGATGGCCGCCGTCAATGTCAGACCAGCGTGCTGCCGCCGAATGCGTCGAGAGGCAGCTTGCGGTCCTCGATGCCGAGCAGGATCGGCTCGGCAGTATCGCGGTAGATATTCACTTTTGCGTTGAACGCGTGCCGCGTCAATCCGTGCTTGTCGCGAATGGTCAGCTTGCGCACGTTGAAATCGCCGCTTTCGAGGCGCTCGCCCGTCAGGTAGCACTTGATGGCCGAAACGCGTTCGCCGGACAGCACGAGCCCGCTGAGCTTCGGCAGGTTGCCCTGCGCGCGTTCCATGAAAGCCGCCGCGTCGAGGTGCACCTGCGACTGCGCCAGGTCGGTCGAGCCCTTGACCTCGGCGAGGAAATCGCCGACCAGGATCTGGCCGGGCATCGCCGCGTCGACGATGCGCGCGAGCTCGATCGTGACGTCGCCGACGATGAAGTCGTGGATCGTCGGGTTCAGTCCTTCGGCCTGGTGGAACTCGTAGCACGGCCCGACGTGGAAGCAGGCGCGCAGGCGCGGCACGATGTGCGATGTCGACTTGCGCCGCGCGATGGCGTTGTCCGCCAGCACGATGTGCATGAAATGATAGAGATTGACGTTCGCTTCGAGCCCGTTGTCGCGGTTCCAGACATAGAAGCCGTCGCCGGTCGTCGAGCGGGCGAAATTGATGCCGACGTCCTGCTCGAGCATCTTGGCGTGGGCAGAATTGAGCGAGTAGGACAGGCTGTTCAGCTGGGTCATCTGCTGGAACGGCGTCAGCAGGCTGAAGCCGACGATGTCGAACAGCGTGACGGCGCGACTCTCGACGTAGTTGATACCGTAGCGGCGGATCATCTTCTCGATGATCTGCGTCTCGACCGGGTGTCCCGTCAGCGGCTCACGCAGGCGTACCTGGCGCGGTTCCGTCTGGAACAGCCGGGCGACTTTCTGCATCTGGGCCAGCGACAGCTGGCGATCGCCGGAGATCAGCTCCGTGATGAAGCGGGCGGTGACGTCGAGGGCGGAATCGCTCGTCCCGGGCGTGCCGGAGATGTACTCTGCGACCGCGTAGTGCGGCACGACCAGCACGATCATGCCGTCGTCGAGCGGCGACCAGCTGAGTATGCTGTTCTGGCCGAGCGCCCAGAACTCGTTCAACGCCCGCTCCAGGTGCACGAGGCTGGATCGCTGCCGCAGGCCCATGTCGCTGGCGAAGCCGGCGAGCTGGTCCAGGTAGGGCGAGTAACCGGCGATCCGGTGAATGCCCGATGGCGACAGGTCGTCAAATTCCATGCATGCGTCCGAGCGTCGATAGGTGGCTGGCGGGGCTCGTGGCTACGGCGGGGGTGCCCCGGTGACAGCGGGCGCCGCGGCGCGCGATCGGTACAATGCTCACCGGGAGGCCGCCACGACAATGCAATTGAAATTAATCACTTCGGCATGGTAGCGCAAGTAGCGTGAAGAAATCGTTGCTAAATGCGAATCGGCCGGGCGGCTGCCGCGGCCCGGCAGCGAGCGCGGGCGGCCCTTGAGCGAGCCGACGCTCGACATCGAGCAGGTCCGGGCGCTGCGCCGGCGCCTCGACCCCTGGCTGGTGCGCACGCCGGTCGTGCGCTGCGCCTCGCTGGAGGCCGCGAGCGGCGCGGAGGTCTGGGGCAAGCTCGAGTTCCTGCAACGCACGTCGACCTTCAAGGCCCGCGGGGCGCTGGCCGTCCTGCTCGGGCTGTCGCGGGAACAGCGCGCCGCCGGCGTGACCGCGGTCAGCGCCGGCAATCACGCTATCGCGACGGCGTTTGCCGCACGCGAGACGGGCACCAGCGCCAGGGTGGTCATGCTCGCCACGGCCAGCCCGCTGCGCATCGCGCGCTGCCGCGAGTACGGGGCCGAGGTCGTGCTGGCGGACGACGTGCATGCCGCCTTCGAGCGGGCGGAGCAGATACGGGATCGCGAGGGCCGCTACCTGGTGCACCCGTTCGAAGGGCCGCTCACGTCGCTCGGCACCGCGACGCTCGGGCTCGAGATCTGCGAGCAGGTCGAGGGCGTCGAGGCCGTCCTGGTGCCCATCGGCGGCGGCGGGCTGTGTTCCGGCGTGGCAGCCGCGGTCAAACAGCTGGCGCCGGCGGCGCGGGTCTACGGGATCGAACCGGAGGGTGCCGACACGATGCACCGCAGCTTCGCGAGCGGACGACCGGAGCGCATCGACCGCGTCGACACCATCGCCGACAGTCTCGGCGCGCCGCACGCGGCGCCGTACTCGTTAGGCCTGTGCCGGCGCTACGTGGACGAGCTCGTGCGCGTCAGCGACGGGCAGCTGCGACAGGCGATGCGGCGCCTGTTCGACGAACAGAAGCTCGCCGTCGAGCCGGCCTGTGCCGCGAGTACCGCGGCGCTGCTGGGACCGCTCGCCGGGCGCCTGCGCGGCCAGCGGGTGGCCCTCGTGTTCTGCGGCAGCAACATCGACTGGCCGACCTGGGAGCGGCTCGCCCGGCCGGAGGGCAGCGAGCGTGCATGAGGCGCTGAAAGCTATCGTGGGGCCGGACGGCTGGACCAGCGACCCCGCAGCGCTCGAGCCGCACCTGCACGAGTGGCGCGGCACCTGGCAGGGGCGCACGCCGCTGATGCTGAGCCCCGCGTCCACGGACGAAGTCGCGGCGCTCGTCCGCGCCTGCGCGGCCGAGCGCATCGCGATCGTCCCGCAGGGCGGCAACACCGGGCTGTGCGGCGGCGCGATCCCGGACCGGAGCAACACGCAGGTGCTGCTCTCGCTGCGCCGGCTGAATCGCATCCGACGCGTCGCCGCGGACAACTACTCGCTGGTCGCCGAGGCAGGCTGCGTGCTGGCGGACATCCAGCAGGCGGCGGCAGCGGCGGGGCGCCTGTTCCCGCTCAGCCTGGCCGCCGAGGGCAGCTGCCAGATTGGCGGCAACCTGTCGACCAACGCCGGCGGCATCAACGTGCTGCGCTATGGCACGGCGCGCGACCAGGTGCTGGGGCTCGAGGTCGTGTTGCCGGACGGGCGCGTCATCGACGGCCTGCGCGAGCTGCGCAAGGACACGGCCGGCTACGACCTGAAGCAGCTTTTCATCGGCGCCGAGGGCACGCTGGGCATCATCACCGCGGCCGCGCTGCGGCTCTATCCGCGGATCGCTCGGCACGGCACCGCGCTCATGGCCGTCGGCGGCGCGGACGAGGCGGTGCGGCTGCTGGCGGACCTGCGCGAGCGCTTCAGCGACCGGCTCCTCGCGTTCGAGCTGATGTCGGCGCGGGTTGTCGAGATGGCGACCTCGCACCTCGACCAGGTCGCAAACCCGCTGGCCGGCACGGCGCCGTGGTTCGTTCTGCTGGAGTGCGCGATCGATGCCGGCGACGCGTTCGAGAGCGGGTTGGCGGCCGTACTCGAGGCGGGGCTGGCCAGCGACGCCGTCGTTGCCAAGAGCGAGGCCGAACGCGGGGCGCTGTGGCGGCTGCGGCACGGCCTGTCGGCCGCGCAGAAAGCCGAGGGCGCGAGCCTGAAGCACGACATCTCGGTGCCGGTCGATCGCATCGGCGAGTTTCTCGCCGCGGCCGGCACGGTGGTAGAGGCTGCTTGCCCGGGCGCGCGCGTCGTCGCGTTCGGCCACGTCGGCGACGGCAACCTGCACTACAACGTGTCGCAGCCGGCCGGGGCGGAACCGGGCGCCTTCCTCGCGCTGCGGGAGACCGTGGCGGAGTGCATCTACGACGTCGTCGAGCGCTGCGGCGGCAGCATCAGCGCCGAGCATGGCATCGGCGTTCTGAAGAAGGACGCGCTGGCGCGCTACCGCGGCGGCGTCGAGATCGAACTGATGCGCGAGCTGAAGCGGCTGCTCGACCCGCTGGGCATCATGAACCCCGGCAAGGTCCTGTGAGCGGCGCGGTTTCTGACGACCAGGTCGCAAGGCGGCAGCCGGCAATCGGGCTAAGATACCCGGCTGGCGCCCGCTGGCGCCGGCGCGGCAGGTCGCGCCGGGTACTCGCGGGCCGGAGGCAGGCTTGAGCGAAGACGTCCGGACAATTCCCGAACTCGCCTCGACGGAGCGGCACGGTACGTCGCCGCTGCCGGCGGACGGCGCCGAGGACCCGTTCAGCCAGACGATGGTGCTCGGCGAGGGCGTCGGCGAGCCCGGCACGGCGCGGCCCGACGACCGGCTGCAGCCGGGTTCGATGCTGCGCGACCGCTACCGCCTGCTCGAGCGCGTCGACAGCGGCAGCATGGGCGTCGTCTACAAGGCGCTGGACCGGCACCTCGGACAGGACGTCCTCGCGGCCGCCGCCGAGGCGACGGTCGCGATCAAGGTCCTGTCGCCGGCGCTGGCGCGGCACCCCGAAGCGCTGCGTGCGCTGCAGCAGGAGGCCGCGAAGGGTCGCTGCCTGCACCACCCGAACATCGTCCGCTTCATCGACCTCGACCGCGAGGACGATCTGTATTTCATCGTCATGGAATGGCTGGACGGGCATTCGCTGGCCGAGTTGCTGGACAGCGGTGCGCTGGCCGACGACCGTGCGCGCGCGCTGGACATCATTCGTCAGCTCGGCGAAGCGCTGCACGATGCGCACCAGCGCGGCGTGATTCACGCCGACGTCAAGCCGGGCAACGTAATCGTGCTGCCCGACGGCACCGTCAAGCTGGTCGACTTCGGGGTCGCGCGCATCCGCCAGCAACGCCCGGAAGTCGACCAGGAACTGTCGATCCTGCGGGCGGCGACGCCCGCGTATGCCAGCATGCAAGTGCTGACCGGCGAGGAACCGGTCGCGAGCGACGACGTGTTCTCGCTCGCCTGCCTGGCCTACCGGATGATCGCGGGTCACCGCGTCTTCGGTCCGCGCAATGCCGCCGAGGCCGCCGCGGAAGGCATGGAGCCGCAGCGGCCGCCGGACCTGGACGACGCGCAGTGGAAGGCACTGCGCAAGGGCCTCTCCTACGCGCGGGTCGCCCGGCAGTCGACGCCGCGGGAACTGGTCGCGGGCCTCGCCGTGGCCGTCGGGGCCGGTCCGACCGAAGCCGCTGACCCGGACGATTCGCTGCGGATACCGCCCGAGGCGCTGCTGGAACGGCGCTTCGCCACGCGCCGCGCGCGGCGCTGGCCGTGGGTCCTGCTGTTGCTGCTCGCGGTCGCCGGGACGGCGGCCGTGCTGCGCCCGGACTGGCGCGCACTGGCGCTCGAACGGGCTGCCGGCTGGATCGAACAGCTGCGCGCACTCGATCGGCGCGTCGCGCAGGATGCCGCCGACGACACGGCGGCAGGCGAGGCGGCCGTGGGAGACGCGCCGGCGGCGGTCGAGACCCCGCCGCCGGAACAGGCCGGCGCGCCCGCCGCAGCGGCAGCGGCGCCCGCAGCGGTCGACAGGGCCGTTACCGGGACGCCGGCGGCCGATACGGCGGAGTCGGCGCCGGAGGTCGACGCGGAGCTTGCAGCGACGCCGGGGGGCGACCCGGCTACGGACCCGCCGCGCGGGCCCGGGGAGGCAACGCCGCAGGCGCTGTCAGCCGGGGAGCCGGGCAAATTGGTACTGGCGATGACCGGCAGCGAGCCGCCGGTGCTGGCGCTCGAACTGTACGAGGACGGCGAGCCGCTCGACGTGACGCTGAGCCGTCGCTATGCGGCGGCCGAGCCCCTGCTCGTGCGGGTCGAAGAGGTCGGATTCAGCGGCAGCCGCTCGCCCGGCGAGGACGGCGCCTATCGCCTGTCTGGCGACGGAGTCGTCAGTTTCGATGCCAACGACACGGTGGCCGTGCTGCGAATCGAGCCTGCGCCCAACGAGCTGCGCGAGGCCGATCGCCAGGTGTCGCTGCGGCTGCGTGACTATTACAGCACCGACACGGTCTTCGGCCAGATCGAACTGCGCCTGCTCGACGACGACCAGCGCCGCTTCGAGGCCGGCATCCCGCCGAACTCGGTCGGCTTCAGCGTGGCGCGTGCAATCGTTCGAGAACAGGACCCGGCCGTGCAGGTCGACCTGCTGCGCTTCAACCCCGACCAGGCGACGATGTCGGTACGCTACGAGGTTTTCGACGTATCGGCGGAGGAGGGCCAGGACTACTTCGTGCCGTCGCGACGGTTCGTCACCTTCGGTCCCGGCCAGCGCAACGCTCGCTTGCTGATTCCGCTGGTGCAGGATAACGTGCGCGAAAACGACGAGTCGTTCATGATCGAACTCGATCCCGGGGTAACGCACGAGGACACGATCTCGCAGTTCGCCGTCACGATCCGGGACGACGACGAGGATTTCGCCGAGTAGCGCGGCCCGGCCGGCCGCGGCGGCGGCAGGTACAGCCGGGACCCAGCCAATGTCCGAAAAAGAACTTCGCCGCTATTCCAAAATCGTCGTCGATGGCGTCGAGCACGCGCCGAGTCGCGCGATGCTGCGCGCGGTCGGCTTCGAAGATGACGACTTCGCGCGGCCGCAGGTCGGCATCGCCTCGACCTGGAGTCGCATCACCCCCTGCAACATGCACATCGACGGCCTGGCGGAGCGTGCCGCGGGCGGCGTCGACGCCGCCGGCGGCAAGGGCGTCGTCTTCAACACGATCACGGTATCCGACGGCATTTCGATGGGCACGCCGGGCATGCGCTATTCGCTCGTCTCGCGCGAGGTCATAGCGGACTCGATCGAGGCGGTCGCCGGCGCGCAGGGCTTCGACGGCCTGGTCACGATCGGCGGCTGCGACAAGAACATGCCGGCCTGCGTGATGGCGATGGCGCGCCTGAACCGGCCGTCGGTATTCGTCTACGGCGGCACGATCCGGCCCGGCCGCGACCGCCGCGACATCGTGTCCGTGTTCGAGGCAGTCGGCGCGCACGCCGCGGGCCGGCTGAGCGACAAGGAACTGCGCGAAGTCGAGCGCACCGCGATCCCGGGACCCGGGGCCTGCGGCGGCATGTACACCGCGAACACGATGGCCAGCGCAATCGAGGCGCTGGGCCTGAGCCTTGCCAACAGTTCAGCGCAGGAGGCGGTTTCCGAGCACAAGCAGGACGACTGCGTGCGGGCCGGTGCCGCCGTGGTCGAACTGATCCGCCGCGACATCCGGCCGCGTGACATCATGACCCGCGAGGCCTTCGAGAACGCGATCACGGTGGTCATCGCGCTCGGCGGCTCTACCAATGCGGTCCTGCACCTGATCGCGATGGCGCACGAGGCCGGCGTCAGCCTGGAACTCGACGACTTCACGCGCATCGGCCGGCGGGTGCCGGTGCTCGCCGACGTCCGGCCGAGCGGCCGCTATTTGATGTCCGAGTTGATTGCGATCGGCGGCATCCAACCGCTGATGAAGCGCCTGCTCGACCGCGGCCTGCTGCACGGCGACTGCCTGACGGTGACCGGGCGGAGCCTCGCGGACAACCTGGCCGGCGTCGCCGACTATCCGGACGGCCAGGACATCGTGCGTGACTTCGCGACGCCGGTGAAGAAGGACAGCCATCTCGTCGTGCTGTACGGCAACCTCGCGCCCGAAGGCGCGGTCGCCAAGATCTCGGGCAAGGAGGGCCTGCGCTTCGCGGGGCGTGCCCGGGTGTTCCATTCGGAGGAAGACGCACTGGCGGCGATCCTCGGCGACAGCATCGTTGCCGGCGACGTGATCGTGATCCGCTACGAGGGGCCGAAGGGCGGGCCCGGCATGCGCGAGATGCTGAGCCCGACCGGGGCGATCATGGGCAAGGGCCTCGGCAAGGACGTCGCGCTGATCACCGACGGACGATTCTCGGGCGGCAGCCACGGCTTCGTCGTCGGCCACGTTTCCCCGGAGGCGGCCGTCGGCGGCCCGCTTGCGCTGGTGGAGGACGGCGACCCGATCCACATAGACGCCGAAGCCCGCGAGCTCCGGCTCGAGGTGGACGACGCGACGCTGGCTGCGCGCCGGGAGCGCTGGCGCCGGCCGCCATCGACTGTGCGCTCCGGCCTGCTGGCGAAATACCGGGCGATCGTCAGCTCCGCATCGCGCGGTGCCGTGACCGAGGCGGCGCCCTGGGACGAGCCGACGGGCGGCGCTTGACGCAGCCCGGCGCCTCGGTTCTACTGCGGGGCGAGTCGCAGCAACCCGCAACACGGAATCCGCCCGCGTAGAGTGCCGGCCGGCGAGCGCATCGCCGGTACAACACGCAGAAGCAAACAGGCGCGCCAGAAGTGCGCGGGCGAGAGTGGCGGCGGCAACGGCGGAACTACAACAATCCGGCCGTCGCCATCAAACCCGCAGGGTTCCACCGTGCGGGTTTTTTTTTTGGGAGCGAACAGGCAAGGCAGGCAGCAGGCGGACGCATGACGACAGCGATCAAAGAGGCCGAATTCGCCGCGAGCGAGGCGCTCGGCGCCGCCCCGGACATCGCCGGCTCCGAGTGGGTCGTGCTCAAGTTCGGCGGCAGCAGCGTCGCGACCGCGGCCAACTGGCGGACGATCGCGGGGGTCATCCGCAACCGGCTCGACGCCGGCCTGCGCCCGGTCGTCGTGCACTCCGCGATCGCCGGGGCGACCAATGCGCTGCAGCGCATCCTCGCGCAGGCCGCCGTCGGCGGCGGCGACGAGGAACGCGGGGCGCTCGAGGAGCGCTACCGGGCGCTCGCCACGGATCTCGGACTGGACGGCGACGCGCTGCTCGCGCCGTACTTCAAGCAGCTGGAGCAGACGGCGGCCGGCGTCCGGCTGGTGCGCGAGGTCAGCCCGCGCATCGAGGCGCGGACACTTGCGCTGGGCGAGTTGATGGCCTCGGCCCTCGGTTCGGCCTACCTCGCTGCCTGCGGCCTGCCGGTTGCCCCGGTCGATGCCCGCGAGATTTTCCGCAGCGAGGACGACCCGCGGCGCAGTGCGGCACAGGGATTCCTGTCGGCAACCTGTCAGCACGCTCGCGACCCGGAGCTGGGCGCCCGGCTCGCCGGGCAGGGCGGCGTGATCCTGACCCAGGGATTCATCGCCGCCGACGCCCGCGGCGAAACCGTGCTGCTCGGCCGCGAGGGGTCAGACACCTCGGCGTCCTATCTCGCGGCCATGCTCGGCGCCTGCCGGCTGGAAATCTGGACCGACGTGCCGGGCATGTTCACGGCCGACCCGCGGCTGGTACCGGTCGCGCGCCTGCTCACCGAGCTGCATTTCGACGAGGCCCAGGAGCTCGCCTCGACCGGCAGCCGCGTTCTGCATCCGCGCTGCCTCGGGCCGGTACGCCGCGCCGGTATTCCGCTCTTTATCCGCTGTACCGCTGCGCCGCAGGTCGCCGGCACGGTCATCTCGATCGCCACGCGCGAACAGGACCCGCGGGTCAAGGGCGTGTCCGCACGGCGCAATGTCACGCTCCTGTCGATGGAAGGCTCGGCGATGTGGCACCAGGCCGGGTTCCTCGCGGACGCCTTCGCCTGTTTCGCGCGGCGCGGTGTCTCGGTGGACCTCGTGTCGACGTCGCAGACGAACGTCACCGTCTCGATCGATACCGAGGACCAGATCTTCTCCGCCGACGTGCAGCGCGCGCTGGTCGCCGACCTCGAGGCGCTGTGCCGCGTTCGCGTGATCCCGCAGTGCGCGGTTATCAGCCTCGTCGGCCGCGGTATCCGCACGATCCTGCCGCGACTGGCGCCCGCTCTCGGCGTGTTCGATGACGAAAAGATCCACCTCGTATCGCAGGCGGCCAACGACCTGAACTTCAGTTTCGTCGTCGACGAGGCCCAGGTGCAGCGGCTCGTCGTCCGCATCCATGGCTCCGTGATACAGGAAGCGGGCGGCAGCCGGGTTTTCGGCCCTACCTGGGAATCGCTGTTCCGCGACGCGCGGCCGACGGTGGCCAGCAGCGATGCCTGGTGGATGCGGCGGCGCGCGGAGTTGCTCGCGGTGCTCGACGAGCGTCCGCATGCCTTCGTCTACGATGCACAAAGCGTGCGCGAGGCGGTAGGCGCGCTCAGGGCGCTGCGCTCGGTCGACCGCGTGCTGTACGCGATGAAAGCAAACTTCAACGCGGACCTGCTGCGCCTGATCGCCGACCAGGACGCCGACTTCGAGTGCGTCTCGCCGGGCGAGGTGCGCCACCTGCGGGAAGCCGTTGCCGGCCTGCCGGTCGAGCGAATATTGTTCACCCCGAACTTCGCCCCGCGCGAAGAGTACGCGTGGGCGCTGGCAGAAGGCCTGCAGGTCACGCTCGACAACCTGTATCCGCTGCGCAACTGGCCGTCGCTGTTCCGCGGCCGTGACCTTTTCATCCGGATCGACCCGGGGCAGGGCCGCGGCCACCACGAGCACGTCCGTACCGGCGGCAAGCAGTCCAAGTTCGGCGTGCCGCTGTTCGAACTCGACGAGCTCGAGGCGCTGGTCGCCGCGGCCGGCGCGCGCGTCATCGGCATCCATGCCCACAGCGGCAGCGGCATCCTCGACCCGGATAACTGGCGCAACGTCGCGGCCGTGCTGGCGCAGGTCGCGGACCGCTTCCCCGACGCGGACGTGCTCGACCTCGGCGGCGGGCTCGGCGTGCCCGAGCGTGCCGGCGATGCCGGTTTCGACCTGTCGGCGCTGGACGCGATGCTCGGCGAGATCCGCGCCGCTTGCCCGAAGTACCGCTTGTGGCTGGAGCCGGGCCGCTTCATCGTCGCGCAGTGCGGGGTGCTGCTGGCGCGCGTCACGCAGACCAAAGGCAAGGGCGAGCGCACCTACGTCGGCGTCAGCACCGGGATGAACTCGCTGATCCGCCCGGCGCTGTACGGCGCGTGGCACGAGATCGTCAACCTGAGCCGAGCGAACGAGGTGGCGACGCAGTCGGTCACGGTCGTCGGGCCGATCTGCGAAACCGGCGACAAGCTCGGCACCGATCGCATGCTGCCGAACTGCGAGGAGAACGACGTGATCCTGATCGCGAACGCGGGCGCCTACGGCCGGGCGATGAGCTCGCGCTACAACCTGCGCGAGCCCGCGGAGGAATTGCTTATCTAGCCCCGGTGGCGCGCCTCGAGGACGCCCACCGCGTCCGCGAGCGCCAGGTCCCGGTCGGCGAGCAGCACGAGCAGGTGGTAGAGCAGGTCGGCCGCTTCGCCGAGCTGCTCGTCGCGATCACCGGCGCTCGCGGCCAGCGCCAGTTCCACCGCTTCCTCGCCGAGCTTCTGGGCGATGCGCCGGGTCCCGGCGGCGAACAGCGAGGCCGTGTAGCTAGTGTCGGGCGACGCGCCGCGGCGCTCGCGGATGACGGTTTCGAGCGTGGCGAGGAAGTCGAGCGGGTTGCCGGTCATGGCGATCTCCGGGATTCGGGTCAGGTGCGGACGTCGACGCCGCGCGCCGCGAGGAAGCGTTTCAGTCGGCCGATAGGCAGCTCGCCGGAGTGGAACACGCTGGCCGCCAGCGCGCCGTCGACGCCGGCATCCGCAAACACGCTCGCGAAATGTTCCGCCGCGCCGGCGCCGCCGGAGGCGATCAGCGGTACCCGGCAGGCCGCGCGGGCCGCGGCGAGTTGTTCGACGTCGTAGCCCGACCGCACCCCGTCCTGGTTCATGCAGTTCAGCACGATCTCGCCGGCGCCACGCTCCTGCACTTCGCGGACCCAGTCCAGCGTGTCGCGCTCCGCGGCCGTCGTGCGCTCGGGATCGCCGGTGAACTTGTAGACGCGCCAGCCATCGTCCTGCGCGCGGCTGTCGATACCGATGACGACGCACTGCGAACCGAAGCGGCGCGCCAGGCGGCCGATCAGGTCCGGGTCGACGAGCGCCGGGGAGTTGATCGAGATCTTGTCCGCGCCGCGATTCAGCACTTCCTCGGCGTCCGCAACGCTACGGATGCCGCCGGCGACGGCGAAAGGGATATTCAGCACGCGCGCGACGTCGGTGACCCAGCGCCGGTCGACGCTGCGACCGTCCGGGCTCGCGGTGATGTCGTAGAACACGAGTTCGTCCGCCTGCTCGCGCGTGTAGCGCTCGGCGAGCTCGAGGATATCGCCGACGACGCGGTGATTGCGGAACTGCACGCCCTTGACGACCTGGCCGTCGCGCACGTCGAGGCAGGGTATTATGCGCTTTGCCGGAATGACGCCACCTCGTCGTGACTGATTCGCCCGTCGAGCAGGGCGCGCCCGGTGATCGCGGCCGCCGCACCGGCGTCGCGCAGCGCCGCGAGATCGCCGATGTGGCGCACGCCGCCGGACGCCTGCAGGCGAATACCGGGGAAACGTTCGATGAACTCCGCGTACAGGTCGAGCGCCGGGCCGGCCAGCGCGCCGTCCCGGCCGACGTCCGTGCACAGCACGTGGCGCAGCCCGGCCCCGGCGTAGCGGGCGACACCCTCCCACAGCGACACGCTGCTCTGTCGTTCCCAGCCGTGCGTCGCGAGCTGCGGCGCACCGCTCGCGTCGATCCGGCAGTCCAGGGCGAGGACCAGCCGGTCGGCCCCGAACTCCTCGAACCAGCCCCTGACGGCGTCCGGATCCGTGACCGCGACGCTGCCGACGACCGCGCGGGCGACGCCGGCGTCGAAGCAACGCGCCAGCGCGTCCCGGTCGCGCAGGCCGCCGCCGAGCTGCACGCGCATGCCGCTGTCGGCGACGATGCGTGCGACCACGTCGCGGTTTTGCTGCCGGCCGCTGCGCGCGCCGTCGAGGTCGACGACGTGCAGGTAGTCGAAGCCCATGTCGGCAAAACCGCGCGCGACGTCCGGAGGGTCGTCGCTGTAGCGCGTCTCCTGCGCGAAGTCGCCCTGGTACAGCCGCACGCAGCGCCCGTCGCGCAGGTCGATGGCCGGGATGATCCTCATGCTGCCAGCTCCAGGAAATTCCTGAGCAGGCGCGCGCCGTCGGCCGCGGAGCGCTCCGGGTGAAACTGCGTGGCGCAGAAATTGTCGCGCGCGATGACTGCGCAGAACTGCTCCGCATGGCGGGCCCGGGCCAGGCACAGCTCGTCGACAGGCAGCGCATAGCTGTGCACGAAGTAGAACCAGCTGCCGTCGTCCAGCCCGTGCAGCAGCGGGTGGTCGACGAGGCCCTCGAGCCTGAGCCAGCCCATGTTCGGCACCGGGTGTCCCGCGGCCGCCGGCAGGCGCTCCGCCGCCAGCGGCAAGACGCCGAGGCAGTCCGCATCGTCCTCGGCGGAGGAGCGGCCGAGCAGCTGCATGCCGAGGCAGATGCCGAGCACCGGTTGTTCGAGCGCCGGGATGACGTCGTCCAGGCCGCGCCACCGCAGCCGCTCCATCGCGTCGGCCGCCGCGCCGACGCCGGGCAGGATCACGCGCTCGGCAGCGCGCAGGCGCCCGGCGTCCGTCGTCAGCTCCACGCGGGCGCCGAGCCGCTCGAGGGCGAAGCGCAGCGACGCAATGTTCGCGCCGCCGGAGTCGACGATGGTCACGTCGCGGCCCACGTCAGGCGAGCATGCCCTTGGTGCTCGGCAGGCTGTCGCCCTCGCGCCGCACCGCTTGCCGAAGCGCCCGCCCGGTCGCCTTGAAGCAGGCCTCGACCATGTGGTGCGTGTTCTCGCCGCGGACTTCGAGATGCAGCGCGGCGCCGAGCGCATCCGCCAGCGAACGGAAGAAATGGGGTACGAGCTCGGTCGCGAGCTCGCCGACGGACTGTCGCGGAAACTCGCCGTCGAACACGAAATAGGGCCGGCCGCTCAGGTCGACGGATACGCGCGCCTCGGTCTCGTCCATCGGCAACAGGAAGCCGAATCGGGCGATGCCGCGCTTGTCGCCGAGCGCCTCGCGCAGCGCCTCGCCGAGCGCGATGGCGATATCCTCGACCGTGTGGTGCTCGTCGATGTGCAGGTCGCCGCGGCACTCGAGCTCGAGACTGAAAGCGCCGTGGCGCGCCACCTGTTCCAGCATGTGGTCGAGGAAGCCGAGGCCGGAGTCGATGCGCACCGGCTGCTCGTTGTCGAGGTTCACGGCGACGCGAATCTGCGTCTCGCGCGTGTCACGCCGTCGCTCCGCGCGCCGCTCGGTGTCGAGCAGCGCGCTCGCGATGCCGGGCCAGCTCGTGGCCCAGTCGCCGTCGGCGACGATCCGCAGCCCGCGCAGTCCGAGCCGTTTGGCCAGCTCCATGTCCGCGTCCCGGTCGCCGACGACCGCGCTGCGTTCGAGGTCGAGATCCGTGCGCGCGAGCAGCGCGGTCAGCAGCCCCGTGCGCGGCTTGCGGCAGTCGCAGCCGTCGCCGTCTCGGTGCGGGCAGACGAGTACCTCGTCGAACGCGATGCCCTGTGACGCGAACAGGTCCAGGATGTGCGCCTGGCAACGATCGAAATCCTCGCGCGGAAAGTCCGGCGTGCCGAGCCCGTCCTGGTTCGTGACCATGACCAGCCGGTAGCCGGCCCCGACCAGCCGGCGCAGTGCCGGAATCGCGTCCGGCACGAGGCGAACCTTGTCCAGGCGGTCGACCTGCTCGTCGGCGGGCTCGCGCACGAGCGTGCCGTCACGATCGACGAACAGGATGCGCACGCTCACGAGGCCACCGCCTCGGGCCCGGCGAGCGCGCGCAGCAGGCGCGCATTCTCGTCCGGCGTGCCGATCGTGATGCGAGCGCAGCCGGCGAGCGCCGGCTCGTCGGCGAATGCGCGGATCAGTACACCGTCCTGTTCCAGCCGCCGGGTGACGGCCGCCAGGTCCACGAATCGCACCAGCAGGAAGTTGGCGCGGCTCGGCCACACGCGGACGACGCCGTCCTGGGCCGCGAGCGCGCGGGCCAGCCGCTCGCGCTCGGCGACGAGCGCCGCGCAGGCTTCGCGCGCCGCTTCCGCATCGGCAAGGCCGGCGAGTATCGCCTCGCTCGCCGGCGTCGAGAACGCGTACGGCGGCAGCATGCGCCGCAGCAGGCCGATGATCTCCGCACTGGCGGCGACGGCGCCGCAGCGGGCGCCGGCGAGTCCCCAGGCCTTGGACAGCGTGCGCAGCACGACCAGGTTGTCGTGCCGGTCGAGGGCTTCGAGCAACGAGGCTTCGCCGCTGAATTCGACGTAGGCCTCGTCGACGACGACCAGCGAGCGTCCGCGGCGTTCCTCCAGCACGCGTTCGAGATCGTCCCGCGCGACGAGTCCGCCGGTCGGGTTGTTTGGCGAGCATATGAAGACCAGCTTGCTGTGCGCGTCGCAGGCGGCCAGCACCCGCTCCACGTCGGGCGCGAAGTCGCGTTCGGCATCGAGCGGCACCTCGGTGACCGAGGCGGACTGCATCGCGGCATAGACGCGGTACATCGCGAACGTCGGCGGCATCGTCACGATGCCGTCGCGGTACGCGCGGCAGAAAGTCCGCACGAGCAGGTCGATTGCCTCGCTGCTGCCGCGCGTTACCAGCAGGCGCGCGGGATCGACGGCGAACAATTCGGCGAGACGGTTCTCCAGCGCGTCCGGCCGGATCGCCGGGTAGCGGTTGAGGCCCGCGGCGGCCCCTGGCGCGCGCGGGACTTCGTTCGCGTTCAGCCGCAGCGTCTCGTCGCGCTGCACGGCCGTGCGGTAGGGCGTGAGCGCCGCGATCTCCGGGCGGGCGAGGGCGGCGGCGCTCATGCCTCATCTCCGGGCGCCCGCGCGAGCCGGATCGTGACCGCCTGGGCGTGCGCATCGAGGCCCTCGAGCCGCGCGAGCTCGGTGACGCTCGGCGCGAGCGCGGCGAGCCCGTCGGCATCGAGTTCCTGCACGGTCATGCGGCGCACGAACTGGTCGACGCCGAGCCCGCTGAAGGCCCGCGCGGCGCCGTAGGTGGGCAGCACGTGGTTCGTGCCGCTGCAGTAGTCGCCGACCGATTCCGGCGTGTACGGCCCGAGGAACACGCTGCCCGCGTTGCGCAGCGCGGGCAGCAGCGCGCGCGGCGCGCGCGTCTGCACGATCAGGTGTTCCGGCGCGTAGCGATTGCTGAGCTCGGCCGCGGCGTCGAGGTCGTCGACGACGATCAGCCGGCCGTGGGCGAGCGCGCGGACAGCAATATCGGCGCGGTCGAGCGCGGCCAGCTGTGCGGGCAGCGCCGCGGCCACGTCCTGCGCGAGCTGCTCGCTCGTGGTAAGCAGCACGACCTGCGAGTCCGGTCCGTGCTCGGCCTGCGACAGCAGGTCGGCCGCGACGAAGTCGGCGCGCGCGCCGTCGTCGGCGATGACCAGCACCTCGGACGGACCGGCCGGCATGTCGATGGCGGGCCCGCCCGGCATGCCCGCGACCAGCGACTTCGCGGCCGTCACCCAGGCATTGCCCGGACCGAATATCTTGTCGACGCGGGGAATCGATGCCGTGCCGAATGCGAGCGCGGCGATCGCCTGCGCGCCGCCGATCTTGTAGACCTCGCTCACGCCGGCGCGGCGCGCGGCGGCGAGCACGGCGCTGTCCGCCGTGCCGTCCGCGCGCGGCGGCGTGCACAGCACCCGGCGAGGGCAGCCGGCGATGTCGGCCGGCACGGCCAGCATGATGGCGGCCGAGGGCAGCGGGGCGCTGCCGGCCGGCACGTACAGGCCCACGGCATCGATAGGCCGGGTCAGGCGCTGGCAGCGCACGCCGGGCATCGTTTCGAGGTCGATGTCGGGCGAGACCTGCGCCTCGTGAAAGCGCCGGACGTTGGCGATCGCCGTGTCGATCGCCGCGAGCGAGGCCGGCGACAGCGCGTCGTCGGCGGCGCGGAATTCGGCTTCGCCGACCCGGAAATCGTCGAGCGCGACGCCGTCGTACCGTTCGGTCAGCGCCCGCAGCGCCTCGTCACCCTGCTCGCGCACGCGGCGCACTATGCCGGCGACGGCTTTTTCGATCCCGGCGCCCGCGCCGAACACCGGCCGTTCGAGCAGGGCCTCCTGCTCGGACGGCGTGATCGTGGACCAGCGGATCGGCGCCGGCAGCGAATTTTCCTGCTTTCGTGTCGCGCCGCTCATGCCAGCATCTTCTCCACGGGCAGCACCAGCAGGGCGCTGGCGCCGGCCGCTTTCAGGTTCTCGAGCGTCTCCCAGAACACGTTCTCGCGGCATACCGCGTGCACGGCGACGCGGCCCTCATCGCCATCCAGCGGCATGACGGTCGGCGCCTCCGAGCCCGGCAGCAGGCGCTTGATTTCCGGCAGCGCGCTGCGCGGCGCGTGCAGCATGATGTACTTGCTCTCGCGTACCTGCAGCACCCCGTCGAGGCGCTGCAGCAGCTTGTCGACCCAGCGCTGCTTCGCCGGCGGCAGCTCGGCGCGGGTCTGGATGATGATCGCTTCGCTCTCGGCGATGGTCTGCACCTCGCGCAGCTGGTTCGCCTTCAGCGTCGAACCGGTCGACACGAGGTCACAGATGAAGTCGGCGCGACCGAGTCGCGGCGCAATCTCGACGGCGCCCGAGAAATACACGATCTCGGCGTCGATGCCCTCCCGCTCGAGGTAGTCGCGCAGCGTCGCTTCGTAGCTGGTGGCGATGCGTTTGCCGGCCAGCGACCGCGGGCCGGTATAGTCCGAGTCGTCCGGCGCCGCGAGCGACAGCCGGCAGTGGCCGAAATCGAGTTCGAATACCTGGTCGAACAGCGCCTCGCGGCCTTCGCCCGCAAGGCTGCAGCGTTTCTCGGTGACGACGTTGAGGCCGACGATGCCGAGGTCGCAGACGTCGTCGCTGACCAGCCCCGGGATGTCGTCGTCGCGCACGAGCAGCAGGTCGATCGGCATGTTCTCGCCGTAGCAAAACAGCTGGTCCTTGCTCTGCGTGAACTTGAGGCCGCAGCGCTCGAGCAGGTCGAGCGAGTGGTCGGTCAGGCGGCCGGATTTTTGCACCGCAATCTGGATGCGCTGCTCGGGAGTAGCCATCGGCAAAGTCCTAGTGGGAGGCGCCGGGTTTCTTCGTCGGCCGTGCGTCGAGGCGGGCCAGCGCGGCCTCGTAGCCGCCGAAGCCGTCGCTCAGGAAGCGCGCAACGCGGCCGATCGTCGTCACGCTGACGCCCGTCAGGTCGTGGATGCGCCGGTAGGGCAGGTCCTGCTGCAGCAGCTCCACGACCTGCCAGCGGTCAACGAGCGCCTGCAGTTCCGCCGGCGTGCACAGGTCCTTGAGGAAAGCCCGGCATTCGCCGACGTCGTCGAGCGCCGTCAGGGCTCGGCATAGGGCCTCTTCGGCACGCCGCCTGGCGCGCTCCGTGTCCTGTCGGTTCGGTTTCATGCCTGTTCCAATGTATTAATGCGCTAGTACGCTAATGCATTGCCAGGGAAGCCGCAAGCTTTTTTTCGCGGCACGGCAAGGTGACAGGGGCGCTTGACGGGGCCGGACGCGCGTGCCTAGACTGCGGGCAACTCATCGAGACCGGCTGAGGGAAAGGCCCTTGGACGCCGGGGCAACCTCCGGGACTAACCATCCCGGGAAGGTGCCAACTCCTGCGGAGCGCTGCGGTGCTTCGAGAGATGAGGGTCAGTGCAACGCGGTCGGGCATGCCCGCCGCGCCGGGCACGACACCCTACCTGCGGTCTCCGCGGGGTTCCGATGAGAAGACGCGCTGCGTGCGCCATCGGCAACCGGACGGAGACCATCATGACCCAGAGCGCCCACCCCGCCACGCGCGCCGTGCGTGCGGCCATCGAGAGCGACACCCAGCACGGGGCCGTCGTGCCGCCGCTGTACCTGTCGTCGAATTTTGCCTTCGAGGGTTTCGGCGCAAAGCGCCGCTACGACTACACCCGCAGCGGCAACCCGACCCGCGACGCGCTCGCCGACGCGCTCTGCGAACTCGAGGGCGGCAGCGGGGCGGTCGTCACTTCATCGGGCATGGCGGCGCTGACGCTCCTGGTTCAGCTGCTCGACCCCGGCGATCTGCTGATCGCGCCGCACGACTGCTACGGCGGCAGCCACCGGCTGTTCGAGCACCTGGCCGCGCGCGGCCACTTCGAGCTGCGCTTCGTCGACCTGACAGACCCGGCCGCGCTCGCGGCGGCCTGCGCGCTCCGCCCGAAATTGATCCTCGCGGAGACGCCGTCCAACCCGCTGCTGCGCATCACGGACATCGAGGCCGTCGCCGCCGCAGCGCGGCGCTGTGGCGCACTGCTCGCGGTCGACAACACGTTCCTGTCGCCGGCGCTGCAGAATCCGCTGGCCCTCGGCGCGGACCTGGTCGTGCACTCGACGACGAAGTACCTGAACGGCCACAGCGACGTCGTCGGCGGCGCGCTCGTTGCCGGCAGCGAGGAACTCGCCGAGACGCTCGCCTGGTGGGGTAACTGCCTGGGCATTACCGGGTCGCCGTTCGACAGTTTCCTGACCCTGCGCGGCGTGCGCACGCTGCATGCGCGGATGCGCAGCCACGAGGAAAATGCCGCCGGGCTCGTCGCGGCGCTGGTGGCGCACCCGGTGGTCGAACGCGTCTGGTATCCCGGGCTCGCGAGCCACGCCGGGCACGAACTCGCCCGGCGCCAGCAGCGCGGCTTCGGCGGCATGCTGAGCTTCGAGCTGGCAGGCGGGGAACCTGCCGTGCGGCGTTTCCTCGAGTCGCTCACATGCTTTTCGCTGGCCGAGTCGCTGGGCGGCATCGAGAGTCTCGTCTGCCACCCGGCATCGATGACGCACGCGGCCGTGAGGCGCGAGGCGCTCGCGCATGCCGGTATCGGCGATACGCTCGTGCGGCTGTCGGTCGGGCTGGAACACGTGGCCGATCTCGTCAGCGACGTCAATGCCGCGCTCGACGCGGCTGCGCAAGCCAGCCGCCTGAGCGTCTGTCGGCCGGCGGCGGCCGCCGGGAGCTGACGATGAAGACGACCGCCTTGTCGGCGCTGCCCGAACGCCTGCGCCGCTACGTGGCGCCGGAGACGCAGAGCCTGCGCCTCCGGGATCCACTGTCGCTGGAATACGGCGGCGAGCTCGAGAACGTGCGGGTCGCCTACCGCACATGGGGCGACCCGGCCAACGCCGCACAGCGCAGCGTGCTCGTGTGCCACGCGCTGACCGGCTCGGCCGACGTCGACCGCTGGTGGCCCGGGCTGATCGGCGAGGGCGGCGCGCTCGACCCGCGCCGGGACTTCATCGTCTGCAGCAACATTCTCGGCAGCTGCTACGGCACGACCGGCCCGGCCTCGCCCGGGCCGGGCGGTGCCCCGTACCGGTCCGCGTTCCCGCGCATCGACGTGCGCGACATGGTTGAAGTCCAGCGGCGCCTGCTCGACGAACTCGGAATCGAGCGGCTCGCGCTCGTGACCGGACCGTCGCTCGGTGGCATGCAGGCGCTCGAGTGGGCGGCGAGCTACCCGGAGCGGGTTGCGGCCGTCGCTCCGATCGGCGTCGGCGGCCGGCATTCCGCCTGGTGCATTGCCGGCAACGAGGCGCAGCGCGCCGCGATCTACGCCGATCCCGACTGGCGCGACGGGGATTACAGCGACGAGGCGCCGCCGGCGCGCGGGCTGGCCGCCGCGCGCATGATGGCTGTGGTCAGCTACCGAAGCTGGCAGGGCTTCCAGCAGCGCTTCGGCCGCGAGCCCTGCGAGACCCACGGTTACCAGGTGCAGTCCTACCTGCGGCACCAGGGCCGCAAGTTCGTCGAGCGCTTCGACGCGAACTGCTACGTGCGCCTGACCCAGGCCATGAACGACTTCGACGTGGCACGCGGTCGCGGCACCTACTTCGACGTGCTGGAAAGCATCCGCCAGCCGGCCCTCGTCGTGTCGGTCAGCTCGGATGGCCTGTACCCTCCGGACGAACAGCGGCTGCTGGCGCGCCACCTGCCGAACGCGGTGCATCGCACACTCGACTCCGCAGACGGGCACGACGGCTTCCTGATCAAGACCGGACCGCTGGGCCGGCTGCTCCGGACGTTCCGCGACGCGGGCAGCGACCCGGTGCCCGGCGCAGCGCCGGAGGCGCTTACGGCAATTGCTTGATGACCGCGTCGGTCATCTGCGCCGTCGTCAGGACCGGTTCGCCGTCGAGTGCGATGTCGGCCGTGCGCGCGCCCGCCGCGATGGCGCGGCGCAGCGCCTCGTCGACGGCGTCCGCTTCCGCGGCGAGATGCAGGCTGTGGCGCAGCAGCAGGGCGGCGCTCGCGATGCTGCCGCAGGGGTTGGCGATGCCGCGGCCGGCAATGTCCGGCGCGGAGCCGTGGATTGGCTCGTAGACGCCGCGTTCGCCTGCGCCGACCGATGCCGAGGGCAGCATGCCGAGCGAGCCGGTCAGCATCGAGGCCTCGTCGGTCAGGATGTCGCCGAACATGTTCTCGGTCAGGATCACGTCGAACTGCGCCGGGCGGTTGATCAGGTGCATCGCCGCTGCGTCGACCAGCATGTGCTCGAGGCGAACGTCACTGTATTCGGTGCCGAGCAGCCGTGACGTGACGTCGCGCCACAGGCGTGAGGTCTCGAGCACGTTGGCCTTGTCGACGGAGCAGACCCGGCCCGAGCGCTGCCGCGCGAGGTCGCCCGCGACGCGCGTGATGCGTTCGATCTCGTGGCGCGTATAGCGGCACAGGTCGGTCGCCGCTGTTTCGTCGCGGGTCTTGTCGCCGAAATAGATGCCGCCGGTCAGTTCGCGGACGACGATAATGTCCACTCCCTGCAGGCGTTCGGCGCGTATCGGCGAGGCCCCGACCAGCTGCGGGTAGATCTGCACGGGCCGCAGGTTCGCGAACACCTCGAGTTCGGCGCGCAGCGCGAGCAGGCCCTGCTCGGGGCGCACGCTGGCGTTCGGGTCGGACCACTTCGGACCGCCGACGGCGCCGAGCAGGACCGCCTGGCTCTCGCGGCAGCTCGCGACGCTGTCCGGCGGCAGTGGCTGGCCGACGGCGTCGATGGCCGCGCCGCCGATCAGCTGTTCCGAGTAGCGGAAGCGGTGCCCGTGGCGGTCGGCGACTGCGTCGAGAACGCGGCGCGCGGCGGCCGCGACCTCGGGGCCGATGCCGTCACCGCCGAGCACCGTGATCAGGGCGTCCATGGCCGGGTCTCCTCGTAGCGGCGAATCTCGTCCTCGTGCTGGCGCAGGAAGCCGAGCTGGTCGATACCCTCGAGCAGGCAGTAACGCGCAAAGGCGTCGATCGGGTACTTGACGGCGCTGCCGTCCGGCAGCGTCAGCGTGGATGCCGCGACGTCGATGTCGAGTTCGGCGCCGGGTGCGTCGAGCAGCCGCTCCAGCACGTCCGGGGCAACCACGATCGGCAGCAGGCCGTTCTTCAACGCGTTACTGCGAAAGATGTCCGCGATTTCGCTCGAGATGACGGCACGAAACCCGTAGTCGCGCAGCGCCCACGGCGCGTGTTCGCGCGACGAGCCGCAGCCGAAGTTGCGCCCGGCGACGAGGATCTCGCAGCCGGCCGCCTCGGGCCGGTTCAGGGCGAAGGCCGGGTCCGGGCTGCCGTCCGCGCGGTAGCGCCAGTCCGCGAACAGGTGTTCGCCGAGTCCTTCGCGGGTGGTCGTCGTCAGGAAGCGCGCCGGGATTATCTGGTCGGTGTCGACGTCCGCGACGGGCAGCACCGCGGTGCGCGATCGAATGCGGGTGATCGCGTCCATGCCGGCCTCAGTCCAGGAATGCGCGCGGGTCGGAGACCCGGCCCGCCAGCGCGGACGCGGTCGCGGTGAGCGGGCTCGCGAGCACGGTGCGGGCGCCCTGGCCCTGGCGGCCCTCGAAATTGCGATTGCTGGTGCTGACGCAGAGCTTGCCGGAGGGCACCGTGTCGCCGTTCATGCCGAGGCACATCGAGCAACCGGACTCCCGCCACTCCGCGCCGGCGGCCCGGAATACCTCGTGCAGTCCGCGCGCTTCGGCTTCGCGCTTGACCTGCTGCGAGCCCGGCACGACCAGCATGCGTACGCCGTCGGCGACGCGCCGGCCGCGCAGCATCGCTGCCGACTGCTCGAGATCGCTGAGCCGGGAGTTCGTGCAGCTGCCGATGAAGACCACGTCCACCGCGGCATCGCTGAGAGGCCGCCCGGGCGTGAGGCGCATGTAATCGAGCGCCTTGCGGAAACCGGGGTCGCTGCGTTCCGGGACCGGCTGCGTGACCGGCACAACCATCCCGGGGTTGGTGCCGAACGTGACCATCGGCTCCAGCGAGTTCGCGTCGATCTCCACGCGCTTGTCGAATCTCGCGTCCGGATCGCTCGGCAGCGCACGCCAGCGGGCGAGGGCGGCGTCCCAGTCGCCGCCGCGTGGTGCGCGGGGCCGTCCGGCGAGGTACTCGAAAGTCGTATCGTCCGGGGCGATCATGCCGGCCCGCGCGCCGGCCTCTATCGACATGTTGCAGATAGTCATGCGCGCGTCCATGTCCAGCGCGGCGATCGTGTCGCCGCGGTACTCGATGACGTGCCCGGTGCCGCCGTCGACGCCGATGCGGCCGATCGTCGCGAGGATGATGTCCTTCGCGGTCACGCCGCGCGCGAGTCGTCCGCTGACCTCGATGGCCAGTGTTTTCGGGCGGCGCTGCAACAGGCACTGCGTTGCCATCACGTGGCCGACCTCCGTCGTGCCAATGCCGAAGGCCAGCGCGCCGAAAGCGCCGTGCGTGCTCGTGTGGCTGTCGCCGCAGACAATCGTCTTGCCCGGCTGGGTCGCGCCGAGTTCCGGCCCGATGACGTGCACGATGCCGCGCTGGCCGCTGTCGAAGCCGTGCAGCTCGACGCCGAATTCGCGGCAGTTCTCTTCCATTTTCGCGACCTGGCGGGCCGCGCCTTCGCCGACCACGGCGATGTCGCGCAGGCTCTGCACCGGCGTCGTAGGAGTCGAATGGTCCATCGTGCCGAGCGTCAGGTCCGGCCGCCTCAGCGGCAGGCCCAGTGACTTGAGCAGGGCGAAGGCCTGCGGCGTGGTTACCTCGTGGACCAGGTGCAGGTCGATATAAAGGATCGCCGGCGTATCCGCGGTCTCCGGGCGGACGAGGTGATCCGACCAGACCTTGTCGAACAGCGTGCGTGCCGGCGCCTGGCTCATTGCCGTCCTGTCTTGGTCCCGTCCTCGTCCCGCCCCGCGTGGCCGCGGTGGCTCAGGACGCGCTGGCGACGGCCAGCGGTGCGTCGTCGAGACCTTCCAGCCAGCCGTGCTCGTCCTCGGTCGTGCCGTCGAACAGACCGAAGAACGCGTCCTGCAGCGCCTCGGTGACCGGGCCGCGCTTGCCGCTACCGACGGCGATGTGGTCGACCGAGCGGATCGGCGTGATCTCCGCGGCGGTGCCCGTGAAGAACAATTCGTCGGCGAGGTAGAGGCTCTCGCGCGGGATGTTCTGCTCGACGACCGTGTAGCCGAGTCGGGCAGCGAGCTTGATGATCGTGTCGCGCGTGATGCCGGTCAGGATCGACGCGGTGGAGGGCGGGGTCAGCAGCCGGCCGTCGCGCACCAGGAACAGGTTCTCGCCGGCACCCTCGCTGACGGTGCCGTCGGTCGACAACGCGATGCCCTCGACGAAGCCGAGGCGCTTGGCTTCCGTACTGATCAGCTGGCTGGACAGGTAGTTGCCACCCGCCTTCGACTGCGCCGGGATCGTGTTCGGCGCCACCCGGTTCCAGCTCGAAACGCAGACGTCCACGCCCTGCTGCAGGCCTTCGGCGCCGAGGTAGGCGCCCCATTCCCAGGCGGCGACGGCGACGTCGACCGGGTGGTCCGGTTTCGGCGCCAGGCCGATCTCGCCGTAGCCGCGCAGCGCGACCGGGCGGATGTAGGCGCCTTTCTCGAGCCCGTTCTCCGCGACGACGCGCTTGCAAACCCCGATCAGCTCGTCGAGATCGTACGGAATCGGCATGCGGTAGATCTTGGCCGAGTCGAACAGCCGCTTCACGTGGTCGGTCAGGCGGAAGATTTTCGGCCCGTCCGGCGTGCCGTACATGCGAATGCCCTCGAAGACCGAGGAACCGTAGTGCAGGGCGTGGGACAGCACGTGGACCGTGGCTTCCTCCCACGGCAGCATGCGGCCGTTCATCCAGATCAGCTTGCCGCCTTTGAAACTCATTGCTCGCCTCCTGGCGTCGGACAGGTCAGTTCGCGGGACGGCGTAGCTTAGCAACTGCCGACCCGCCGCGCACCCGTCGCGCGAGGCCCGCGGTTCAGATCGAGGCGCGGTTGATGTCGCTCGCCACCGGCTCCGTATCGAGCCCGAGTTCGCGCCGGCGCAGGATGCGGTTGACGACCTCGAGGCAGGCGCGCGTACCCGCCTCGACGATGTCGACGCTCGCTCCGTGGCCGCGCCAGGTCTGGCCGTTGTACTCGACGATGACGGTGACCTCGCCCTGGGCGTCGTCGCCGGCCGTGGCACTGTGCAGCTCGAAGTTACGCAGCGTCAGCGAGATCCCGGTGGCCTGTTCCAGGGCCTTGAACGCGGCCTCCATCGGGCCCTCGGCGCTCGCGCTCTCCGCCCGCACCCGGGCCTGCTCGTCCACCAGTTCCAGCGTCGCGCGGGCCGGTCGCTCGGTGCTCGACAGCACCTCCAGCGACTTCAGCGAGAACGGCCCGCCGGAGGCCGAGTCGGCATTCAGGATGATCGCCTCGATGTCGCCGTCGTACATGTCTTTCTTGCGGTCGGCGAGCTTCTTGAATTCCATGAATGCCCGGTTCAGCTCGAATTCGTCGAGTTCGAAACCGAGGTCGCGGACGCGGCTGCGGAAGGCGTGCCGCCCGCTGTGTTTGCCGAGCACGAGGTTCGAGCGGCTGAGCCCCACGTCCTCGGGGCGCATGATCTCGTAGGTCGAGGAGTCCTGCAGCATGCCGTGCTGATGGATGCCGGCCTCGTGCGCGAACGCGTTCTGACCGACGATCGCCTTGTTGCGCG
>CALALV010000080.1 GCA_937925605.1 uncultured Woeseia sp. | reverse complement strand
GTAGCGCAGCACGCCGACGAGGTCGGCCAGCGCGTCGCCGACTTGCGGCGGGCGCCCGGCCAGCCCGGCCGCGGCCAGGTAGCGCGGCGGCCAGGCGTTCTGCACGATGAGCCCGTCGTCGAGCAGCAGGCTGCGCGCCGCACGCGCCTCGCGGTGGGCCGCGTAGGCCGCGCGATCCGGCAGCGAGACGTTCGTGAACTGGTATTCGCGCGCCTCGGTCGACAGCCCGAGCTCGCCGTAGCGGCCGAGACCGCGCAGGTCCTGCACGTACAGCATCGCCGCTACGCGCACGAGCATGCCCTCGAAGGCCTCGAGGTCCGCGATGAACTCGCCGTCTGCGTTCGTGCCGGTACGCGCCGCCGGCAGCGCGAGCTCGACGGCACGCGGGGCGCGACTGCCCTCCACTGCGACCTCCTGCGCCTTTAACTGCGTCTCGCCGAAGTGCTCGACGACCTCGCCGCGGACCTGCACGACGTCGCCGGTCGCGACGTCGACGATGGAGCCGCCGGGCTCGAATACGAACAGCCCCTCGGATGTCCGCGGGTCCTCGTCCGCCTCGATGGACTGCAGGAAGAAGCCGCCAAGCTTGCTGCTGTCGTCGGCGTCGCCGTCCTGGAAGTCGCCGCTGACGACGCCGCGCACGCTGACGATCTCGCCGGCGAGCCTGCTCGCGTCGCCGGGTCCCTGCACGTCGGCGGGCGACAGGACGCCGGACGGCGGCGCGGTCTCGCCGCAGGCGGCGAGCACTGCGAAGGACAGGACGAGCAGGAAACGCATGGCGGAGCCCTCGGCGAACGGGTGCTCCTTATATCACGTGCGCGGCGACGGTCGGCGTGGTGGCCCGGGGCAAGGCCGCGGAACGGCCGGCAGCGGTCGGCTTAGCGCGAGACCTCGACGAAGCTCGACAGGAATTCGAGCCCGCGGCGCAGCTGGCTGCGCTCCATCGACTGCGGCGAGGCGTCGTGGAAGTCGGCGACGACCCAGCGCACCTCGTGCGCGTCGCAGTAGCCCCAGAGCAGCCGGCCGATGCGGTACACGTCGCTGCGCGTGCCGCAGTGCGGGCAGCTTTTCAGCTCGCGGCGCCGCTCGAGCGGGAAAGCGACGATGTTGTCAGCGGTGGCGATCATCCGGGCTCCCGGTGCGATTGCGCTGCCATCTTCGACGGTTCCGGCGGCGCCGGCTGTGACCTGGCTCTCAGGCGACCGCGCGGGCCGCCCGCGGGATGGCGGAACTGAGACCTGCGTCGCGCCCCGGCGCCCGTGGCAATGCGCGCGCCCCTGCGGTAAAACGGTGCCTTCGACGGGGATACGCGGCATCGACGAGGAGACCCCCATGCACGGACTCAGGCCCATCCTGCTCGCCACCGGCCTGCTCGCGGCGGTCGCCGCCGTGGCCCAGGACGAAATCAGCTACGCGTCAACCGACCTCGGCGGCGGCATTTACATGCTCGAGGGCCAGGGCGGCTTCGCCGGCGGCAACCTCGGACTGCTGACCGGCGACGACGGCGTGGTCCTCATCGACGACGGCCTCGAAGCGCTGTCGGACACCGTGCTCGCCGCCGTAACCGAGGCGGCCGGGGCCCCGGTCGACTTCGTCGTCAATACGCACGTGCACGGCGACCACGTCGGCGGCAACGCGGCGCTGCACGCGCACGGCGCGCGCATCGTGGCGCACGACAACATCCGCAAGCGCATGCTCGCGTCCGACGCTGCCGAAGACGCGCTCCCGGAGCTGACCTTCAGCGACGAGATCAGTTTTCACCTGAATGGCCAGCCCGCGCGCGTGCTGCACGTCTTCAAGGCGCACACCGACGGCGATGCGATCATCCACTTCACGCAGCAGGACGTCATCCACACCGGCGACGTGATGTTCAACGGCATGTTCCCGTTCATCGACCTCGACTCCGGCGGCAGCGTCGACGGCTACATCGACGCGCAGACGCTGATCATCGACCTGGCCGACGAGAACACGAAAATCATCCCCGGCCACGGGCCGCTCGCGAATCGCGCGGATCTCGAGCGCGCTCGCGACATGCTCGTCGACGCGAAGGCACGCGTGCTGGCGCTGATCGACCAGGGCATGGACCGCGACGAGGTGCTGGCCGCGAACCCGCTCGCCGATTACCACGACGACTGGAACTGGGGCTTCATCACGACCGAGCGCATGACGGAGACGCTGTTCCGCGGCCTGACGGAGTAGTGCCGCCGGCGCGCGACGCCGCGCCGGGGATTGGGTAGACTCGGCCCCACAATAATTACGGGGGACGTCACTCATGGGTGAATCCGACGCCGCGCGCCCGGAGCGCGCGGGAGGCATGCTCGCCGCCGTCGAGCGCATCGGCAACAAGCTGCCGGACCCGACGGTCCTGTTCATTGCCCTGCTCGGGATCGTCTGGATCCTGTCCTGGCTACTGTCCTACGTCACGTTCGACGTCGTGGACCCACGCTCCGGCGAACCGCTGGTCGTGATCAACCAGCTCTCGGGCAGCAGCTTGACGACGTTCATGTCCGGGCTCGTGAACAACTTCGTCACGTTCGGCCCGGTCGGCACCGTGCTCGTCGCGATGCTCGGCATCGGCGTCGCCGAGTACTCCGGCTTCATCACGACCGCGATCCGCGCGCTCCTCAACGTCACGCCGAAGGCGCTGCTGACGCCGATGGTGATCCTCGTCGGCATCGTCAGCCACTCGGCCGTCGACGCGGGCTACGTCCTCGTGATCCCGCTTGGCGGCGTGATCTTCTACGCGGCCGGGCGCCACCCGCTCGCCGGCATCGCGGCGGCCTTCGCGGGCGTCTCGGGCGGCTTCTCGGCCAACTTCGTGCCCTCGGCGCTCGATCCGCTGCTGCAGGGCCTGACCCAGGGCGGCGCACGCATCCTCGCCCCGGACATCGCGATCAACACGCTGAACAACTACTTCTTCACGACGGCCTCGTCGCTCCTGATCATCGGGCTCGGCTGGTGGCTGACGGACAAGGTCGTCGAGCCGCGCATCGCGAGCACCCCGGTCGACGGCGACGAGGACGGCCTGCCCGAGGTCCACGACCTGAAGCCGGAGGAACGACGCGGCATGCGCTGGGCGCTGGCCGTCATGGTCCTCGGCCTCGTCGTGCTGGTCGTGACGCTGATCCCCGAAACTTCGCCGTGGCGCGACGCCGAGGGCCGGCTCGCGAGCTTCAGCGCGCCGATCATGCGCTCGATCGTCGCCCTGATCTTCTTCCTGTTCCTGCTGCCCGGCATCGTGTTCGGCTACGTCGCCGGGACCTTCAAGGGCGCGAAGGACATTATCGACGGCATGTCGAAGTCGATGCAGGGCATGGCCTACTACCTGGTCATCATGTTCTTCATCGCGCAGTTCGTGTACGCGTTCAGCGCCTCGAACCTCGGCACGCTGCTGGCGCTCGAAGGCGCCGAGGCGCTCAAGTCGCTGCGCGACTTTCCGTCCGTCCTCGTCATCGGCATCGTTCTGCTGACCGGCTTCGTCAACCTGTTCGTCGGCTCGGCCAGCGGCAAGTGGGGCCTGCTCGCGCCGATCTTCGTGCCGATGCTGATGGAGCTCGGCATTTCCCCCGACCTGACCCAGGCGGCCTATCGCGTCGGCGACTCGAGCACGAACATCATCACGCCGCTGATGCCCTACTTCCCGCTGGTCGTCGTCTACTGCCAGCGCTACGTCAAGGGCACGGGCATCGGCACGCTGGCCGCGATGATGCTGCCCTACTCGATCGTGTTCCTGGTCGCGTGGTCGATCTTCCTGCTGGTCTACTGGGCGCTCGGCATCCCGCTCGGCCTGCAGTCGAGCTATCTCTACCCGCCGGCCTGAGACAGGCCGGCAGAACGAAAAACGGGGCCCGCGGGCCCCGTTTTTCGTGGCGCCGGGACAGCCGGCCTCAGCCCGCCAGCACCTCGCGGACCGCGCGCTCTGCCTGCGTGATGGCCGAGTTCGTATTCGCGGCGACGCCCGCGTCCGAGTTCGCGATGGCGATGCGGCCATACGGCTGGCGGGCCCGGTACCAGGGCGTCGCGCGCTCGTCGGGCCATTCGGGCTCCCAGGTAAGGCCCGTGCTGTACGAATAGCCGTGCGCCCAGCGGTTGACCGTGATCGCGTGCACGTCGCGCTCCGCGTCGAAGCCCGTCGAAGCCAGCGCCTGGTCGAGCTGGTCGCGCACGTGGTGCTCGAAGGTCGCGAACGGCGTCGTCAGCAGGTGCCGCCGGCCGGCGCGCCACTGCTCCGGCCCCTTGATCTCCGGGAAGTGCCGGACGTGGCACATGTGCAGCACCATCGGACCGTCCGGATCGGAACTGAAGCGGTAATCGCCGATCGACACCGGGTAGTCGAGCTCGACCTGCTTGTAGAAGTCGTTCGTGTAATAGACGAAGTCCGTGCCCAGTTCCGCGAACGGCCGCCAGTTCGGCACCAGCACCTTCGTGTACACGAGCGGCACCTTGACGTTGTAGGCCAGGCCCTCTTTCTGTTCGGCCGGCAGCTCCGGGCAGATATAAGGCACCGCGCTGTTGTAGCAGGCCATGATGCAGCGGTCCGCGCGCAGGGTGTGGGTCGTGCCCTGCCGCACGTAGGTCACATCCACGGTGTCGCCCGTACCGCTGTGCTCGACGTGCACCGCCGTACTGTTCAGGCGGATGCGCGCCGACTGCCCGTCGCGGTCGAGCTGCGAGTAGTCGATACGCGCCGTGACGACGTCCTCCATCGTCGATCCGGGCACGGCCTCCGGGATCAGCTTGCGCACCAGCAGGCGCGCGACCGAAGCGTTGCCGTCCGGGAAGTGGAAGATGTAGGGCTCGTCGCCGCGGTGGCCGACGCGCGGCAGCGTGTGCGTGAC
Source organism: uncultured Woeseia sp. (assembly GCA_937925605.1). GTDB lineage: Bacteria > Pseudomonadota > Gammaproteobacteria > Steroidobacterales > Woeseiaceae > Woeseia. The sequence goes on along the minus strand of CALALV010000080.1, from coordinate 39,471 downwards.
GCCGGGCATGCCGCCGTCGTAGGACTGCACCGCGGTCGCCGGGATCTCGTCGATGCCGACGCACCAGAAGCTCATGCCCCAGCGCCGATATATCTCGAGCACCTGCTGGTCGACCTGCACGAGATCCTTCAGGAAGTCGTAGTAGCTCATGCGGGAGAGCTTCGCTACCTTCTCGGCGCGCGACAGGCCCGGCAGGTAGTCGCGCTCGTCGGTCCAGACGCGCACGAGGTCGGCGCGCGCCTTGTCGCTCATCGGGCACTGCGCCGCGAACTCCTCCCACGGGATGCTGTTGTAGCCGACGACCAGCCTGTTCTCGTCGAATGACGCGCTGTCGAACTGGATGCTCTTCGCGAGCCGCATGTCCGAGTACAGCGACTGGTCGTAGTAGTCGTAGAAGCGCTGCGTGTGCACGCCGACGTCGACCAGCAGCTCGCGGGCGACCTCGCTGTAGGACGACGGCGTGTCGATCGACTCGGTGCCGCCGTAGCCGATGCGCGTACGGCCGCCGATCTCGAACTCGTTGCGTTTCGCATGCCCGCCGAAGTCGTCATGGTTGTCGAGCACCAGCACGCGTGCTCCCGGGCGCTCGCGCAGGTAGAAGCGCGCGGCCGACAGCCCGCTGATGCCGGCGCCGACGACGACGAGGTCGTAGCGCTCCTCCGGCTTGCCGGGCGCGAACTGCTTGCCGGACACGCGCGCGTGCATTGTTTCCCAGGAGCCGTCGTGGCTGCCGCGCAGGCCGGTCTTCGCCGGCGGGTAGTAGTCGGGCGGCAGCGCGAACTCGTCGGCCGCCAGCAGCGGCGACCAGGGACCGAGCAGCGAGCTGCCGATCGCGATCTGCGTGCCGTTCAGGAAATCCCTGCGTGTGACCCCGTCTTTCATCCCGATCTCCCCCGCGCTGCCTGCGTGTCGAGGATAGCACCGGCCCGCGCGCGATTGGTTGCAGCCGAACCGGATGCCGCCTGCTGCATTGGTATAGTACGGCGCCCCCCGAACAGCGGAACGACCGATGAAGCGACTGCTCACCCTCATGTTAATGGCCGCGCTCGGCACCACGCTGCTCGCCGCCTGCGGCAGCGACGACCGGCCTGCGCCGGACGCCGCCGCGGACCTCATCCTGACGAACGCGCGCGTCTACACCTTTGCCTGGCAGGATCCGGACGGCGAGGGCCGGCCCGCCGACGGCGCGCCGTTCGTCGACGGCCGCTGGCGGCCCGATGCCGACGCCGTTGCCATCCGCGCCGGGCTGATCCTGGCCACCGGCCGCGCCGCCGAGATCGAGCGCCTGGCCGGGCCGGCGACGACCGTCGTCGATCTCGACGGCGCGACCGTGATCCCGGGTCTCGTCGAGAGCCACGGACACTTCAACGAACTCGGCGAAATGGCCGAGCGCGTCGACCTCGCCGGCGTCACGACGATGGCGGAGATGGCGCGCCGCGTTGCCGGGCGCGCCGCGGAAACCGCGCCGGGCGAGTGGGTCGTCGGCGGCGGCTGGGACGAAGGCGAGTGGGCCGATGCGCTGCCGACGCGCGACGCGCTCGACGCGGCCGCACCCGGGCACCCGGTGCTGCTCAAGGGCCGGCGCGGCTTCGCGATCGCCGTCAACGGCATGGCGCTCGACGCCGCGGGTGTCGACGCGGATACGCCTGCGCCGTCCGGCGGCGAGATCGTGCGCGACGCGGACGGCGAGCCGACCGGCGTGTTCCTGAACCGGGCGCAGGCGCTGATCTACGACGCCATGCCGGAACCGACGCTGGAACAGCAAGAGCGGCGCCTGCTGCACGGCCTGCGCGAGATCGCGAAGGCCGGCTACGTCACCGGCCACCACGCCGGGGTATACGCCGACTACATGCCCGCCTACGAGTCGCTCGCGGCGGCGGGCAGGCTGCCGGTGCGGGTCGAGGCGATGATCGCGGCGCGCCCCGAGAACATGGCGCTGCTCGAGACATGGATCGCGCGCGGCCCGACGGCCGACCGCTCGGCATTCCTGCAGGTGCGCGCGGTCAAGGCTTATTACGACGGTTCGCTGGGCTCGCGCGGCGCCGCGTTGCTCGAGGACTACGCCGACCAGCCGGGCCACCGCGGCGTCGCGGGCAGCGAGTACGGGTTCCCCGAGGCCGCCGTGGCCGAGGCCATCGCGGCCGGCTTCCAGGCCGGCCTGCACGCGATCGGCGACGCCGGCAATCGCGCGGTGCTGGACTTCTACGAGCGAGTGCTCGCGAACGACCCGCCGGCGCGCGGCCTGAATCACCGGATCGAGCACGCCCAGGTCCTGCACCCGGACGACATCGCGCGCTTCGCAGAACTCAACCTGGTCGCGTCGATGCAGCCCTGCCACGCCGTGGAAGACAGCCCGTGGGCGGAAGACCGCCTCGGCCCGGACCGCGTGCGGGGCGCCTACGCCTGGCGCAGCCTGCGCCGCGCCGGCGCGGGGCTGATCTTCAACAGCGACCTGTACGGCACGGACTTCGACGTTTTCTACGGCCTGCACTGCGCCGTGACCCGGGCCGACCGCGACGGCGAGCCGCCCGGCGGCTGGTATGCCGGCGAGGCGCTGTCGATCGAGGAGGCGCTGCGCGCGTGGACCGTGTGGCCGGCGCGCGCGTCGCTGCGCGAGGACCTGACCGGCACGCTCGAGCCGGGCAAGTGGGCGGATCTCAGCGTGCTGTCGATCGATCCGCTGAATGCCGCGATCGAGAATCCGGGCAACCTGCTCGACGGCCGCGCGCTGCTGACGATCGTCGCCGGCCGCATCGTGCACGACGGCCGCTAGCGATTCACGGCGCGAGTCCGGCGGGCTGTCGACCTGCCGGGACCCGCCTAGTCGTAGCGATAGTCCAGCTCGACGAGCCGCAGCACGAACGGCTGGCGCCGCGTGACGGTCTGCCGCGGAAACCTCTCGCGGCAGGCGCTCTGCGCCGCGTCGCGCTGCATCGCGATGAACTCCTTCTGCACGTCGGGGTTATCGATCGTCGCGAAGGCGCGCGCGTGGATACCGGCATCGCGCGCGGCGAAGCAGGCGGCGTAGCGCGCCTCCTGCGCGGGGTCGTCGGCGACGACGTCGCGCGGCAGCGCGAACTCCGGCGCCCAGTCGACGTCGAACAACAGCACGATGCCAGCGAGCGCCGCGCCCGCTACGATGATGAGCGAAGTTTTCAGTGACATGCCCGACCCGTCTGCCCGCTGGCGCATTCTGCCACCGGCTGCCGGGCCGTGCAGTGCCGCCGGCCCATGCAGCGCGCGCTGATCGTCGCGGGCCTCGCGATCCTGCTCGCGGGCCTGCTGTGGCCGTGGCTGTCGCAGCTGCCGCTGGGGCGCCTCCCCGGGGACCTGAGACTCGAGCGGCCGGGCTTCACGCTGTACCTGCCGTTCACGACGATGCTGCTGGTCAGCGCGCTGCTGTCGCTCGTCGCCTGGCTGTTCCGGGGCTGAAGTCCCCGGGCCGGTCTGTCACACTAGCCCACTTGCCCAAACCGAGCTCCCGGAGAACATGGACGCCAAGCAGACCCGCGAATTTGTCTACGCCCAGTGGGACGACGAGATCATTCCCGAACTCGAGCGCTATATCGAGATCCCGAACAAGTCGCCGGCCTTCGACCCGGACTGGGCGGCGCACGGCCACATGGACCGCGCGGTCGCGCAGTTCGAGGCCTGGTGCAGAAAGCAGCCCATCGAGGGAATGACGGTCGAGGTCGTGCGCCTCGAGGGCCGCACGCCGCTCCTGTTCATCGAGATTCCCGGCGACACGGGCGACACGGTGCTGCTCTACGGCCACTACGACAAGCAGCCGGAATTCAGCGGCTGGTCCAACGGTCTCGAGCCCTGGAAGCCGGTCATTCGCGACGGCAAGCTCTACGGTCGCGGCGGCGCCGACGACGGCTACGCGGTGTTCGGCTCGCTGACCGCGATCCGCGCGCTCAAGGAACAGGGCATCCCGCACGCGCGCTGCGTCGTCGTCATCGAGGGCTGCGAGGAATCCGGCAGCTTCGACCTGCCGCACTACATCGACGCGCTCGGCGAGCGTATCGGCCAGGTGAGCCTGGTCGTCTGCCTCGACGCGGAGTGCGGCAACTACGAGCAGCTCTGGTGCACGACCTCGCTGCGCGGCAACCTCGTCGGCACGCTCAAGGTCGACGTGCTGACCGAGGGCGTGCATTCGGGCGGCGCCGGCGGCATCGTGCCGACGAGTTTCCGGATCCTGCGCAGCCTGCTGTCGCGCATCGAGGACGAGCAGGACGGCCGCATCACGCTCGACGGCCTGCACAGCGAGATCCCCGAGGCCCGGCTCGAGCAGGCGAGGCGCGCGGCCGAGGTGCTCGGCGACTCGGTCTACCGCAAGTTCCCCTGGGTGGAGCCGGACGGTGAGCCGGCCGAGCCACCCTACGAACTGCTGCTGGACAACACCTGGCGGCCGACGCTCGCGATCACCGGCGCCGACGGCCTGCCGGCCGTGCGCAATGCCGGCAACGTGCTGCTGCCGGGCACGACGCTGAAGCTGTCGTTCCGGCTGCCGCCGACCTGCGACCCGGAGCAGGCGGCCGACGCGGTCGAGGCCGCGCTCGAAGCCGACCCGCCGCCGTTCTCGAAAGTAGGCTTCGAGGTCGAATCGGCGATGGGCGGCTGGAACGCGCCGCCGGTTGCCGACTGGCTGCACGCGTCGATGCAGAAGGGCTCGGACGACTACTTCGGCAAGCCGTCGATGTACATGGGCACCGGCGGCAGCATTCCGTTCATGGGCATGCTCGGCGAGAAATTCCCGGAAGCGCAGTTCCTCGTGACCGGCCTGCTCGGGCCGAACTCGAACGCGCACGGTCCGAACGAGTTCCTGCACATCGAGACCGGCAAGCGCCTGACCTGCTGCGTCGCGCAGGTCCTCGAAGACCACTACCGCCAGCGCTGAGGCCGGGACCATAGCGCGCGCGACGACGGTGCCGCCCGGCGCCGCCCGCCTGTCGCTGCTGGCGGCGCTGCTGGCCGGGGCGGGAGCGCCCGCGGCCGCGCCGTTGCCGGCGCCCGACCTGAACCCGCTGATCGCGACGATCGGCCTGCCACGGCCGGAAAACGGCGCGCGGCTGCTCGCCGGCGGCGAAACCCGCTGGCGCAGCTCGGTCGCGACGGCGAGCCACTCGGTGCAGGACTCGGCCGGCGGCGAGACCCTGCTCTTCGACGGCGAGACCACGCAGTTCTCGCTGGCATTGCGGCGCGGTTTCGGCGACCGGTACGAATTCAGCGTCGAGCTGCCCTACCTGCTGCACGAATCCGGCGGGCTGGACGGAGCCATCGACCGCTGGCACGACTGGTTCGGTTTCCCGGACGGGCTGCGCGCGCAGGTAGCCGAGGATCGGCTCGATTTCCGCTACGCGGACGGCGACGACCTGCTGCTCGACGTCGGGCGCAATCGCCGCGGGCCCGGCGACCTGCGGCTCGGCATCGCCCGCAGCCTGCAGCACGACGCCGGCTCGGCGACGGCGCTGCGCGCCACGCTGAAACTGCCGACCGGCGACAGCGACAGGCTGACCGGCAGCGGTGCCGCCGACCTCTCGCTCGGCATCGTCGGCGAGCGCGCCGGCCTGCTCGGCAGCGAGCGCTGGGGCGGCCATTACGGCGCCCACCTGACGCTGGTCGGCACGCCAGACCGTCTGCCGGAGCGCGCGCGCGACCTGGTTGGCACGCTGCACGGCGGCCTGCGCGCGAGCGTCACGGACTGGCTCGAGCTCGCGGCGCAGGCGACACTGCGCAGCGCGGCCTACGACGCGGCGGTCGAACCGCTCGGGTCCGCGTCGCTGCAGCTCAACGTCGGCGGCACGCTCGCGCTCGGGCCGAACTTGCGCCTCGCGATCTCGGTCGGCGAAGATGTCCGCGTCGATACGGCGCCGGACGTGACTTTCGGACTGTCGCTGTACCGGTCGCCGGACCGACGCTGAACGAGGCAAGGACTGCATGGCAGAGAAAACAACACATGCGCGCAGCCGCGACCTGACTTTCGGCGGGCTGTTGCTGCGCTTCGTCGCGGCGCTCGTGCTGGTACTGGCCACCTACAACCCGAGCGGCTATTCGAGCTGGACCTGGATACGCCAGGCGATCGCGGCGAGCGAGATGGGACCGCTGCACTTTTTCGTGCTGGTCCTGCTCATGATCGGCTGGACCATTTTCCTCGTGGCCAGCTTCCGCTCGCTGGGCGCGCTCGGCCTGACACTCGGCGCGTTGTTCCTGGCCGCGCTGGCCTGGCTGCTGGTGGACTTCGGCGTGCTCGCGGCGAACTCGGTGACCGCACTGACCTGGATCGTACTGGTCTGTCTCGCGCTCCTGCTGACAGTCGGCGTAGCGGGCTCGCACATCTGGCGCCGCCTGACCGGCCAGCTGGAGGTCGACGAGGACTGAGCGGCGGCTGCCTTGTGCCGCCGGCGGAAACCGGGTCCAATGCCGGCTGGCGCAGCTGCATGCATCGGCCGCGCGAGACGAGCCCGCGGCGCCAGGTGAGCGGGCAGCCGCGGTGAAGGACGACGAATAAAGGCCAGGCATGAAGTCGAGCCGTCTGCTTGCCGTCGCGAAGAACCTGGTCGTCATCGACCGGCTCCTGCTCGCGGCGCTGATCCTGCTGGCCGCGATCGCGCTGCTCATCCCGCTGCCCTTCCTGCCGGTGACGGCGGCGCGGCTCGTCGAGGACTACCTGGCCGAGATCGTGCTACTTGGCACGACCTGCGTCCTGTTCGCGACCGCGGCCGTCCGCGGGCGGGACGCGGCCTCGGGCAATTTCTGGACGCTGATGACCGCGGCGTTCGCCTGCTGGCTCCTGTCCACGCTGTTCGGCTTCTTCTTCGATCCGCAGTCACCGTGGCTCAACGATTTCCTCAAGGACATCCTGTTGCTGATGATGTCCTGCCTGGTCGTCGTCGCGGCGGACCTGCGGCCCGGGCTGATCAAGTCGCCGCTGCAGGCGCTGCGCGCGCGGCTCGCCGCGATCAGCAGCGTGTTGCTGATCGTCGGCGTATTCGGCTACGCGGCGCTGGTGCCGGCGCTGGCCGGCATCGAGCAGTACCGTTCGCCGTTCGTGGTCTACGCCGTCCTCGACACCTACATCGCGCTGCGCTTCCTGGTGCAGGGCCTGCAATCGACGAGCCGCGCCTGGCGCGCGATCATGCTGCTGGTCGCCGCGGGTTTCGCGCTGATCTCCTGTGCCGACCTGCTGGTGGCCGTGTACAACGCCGGCTGGCTCACCTACGTACCGGGCAGCCCGCTGAACGTGGGCTGGTTCCTGTTCTATGCGCCCCTTTTCCTTGCCTCGCGGGTGGAGCCCGGGCCGGCACAGTTCGTGCCGCGCGCCGAGCGCGACGACTGGTCCGACACGCTGACCCTGACTCCGCTGGTCGCGTGGACGATCGCCGTGCCGCTGATCCACCTGGGTGGCTACGGCCTCGGCTACCTGAACCCGGAAAGCCGCGCGGTCCGCGACCTGTTCGTGCTGTTCTGGCTGCTCGGCGCGGGGGCCGGCCTCACCTGGCAATACCTGCTCCTCAGGGGCCGGCTGCGGACTGCCGAGCGGGCGCGCATCGACGCGGAACACGAATCCGCGGAACTGCAGCACCAGTTACGCCAGGCGCAGCGGATAGACCTGATCGGCCAGCTCTCCGGCGGCCTCGCGCACGAGTTCGGCAATTCGCTGTTCGGCGCGGAGTCGTACGCGCAGCGGATCCTGAAAGACGCGCAGAACGACGCCGCCCGGGTCCGCGAGGAACACGCGGCCGGCCTGGTGCAGGCGCTCGCGGCCAGCCGCGAGCTCGTCCGCAAGTTCGATTTCCTCGGTCGCGGCGAGGAACTGCAAACCAGCGTCGTCAACGTCGTCGGCGAAGTCGGCGAGACGCTGGACCTGCTGCGCCGCGGACTGCCGGGAGAGGTCCGGCTGTCATTCCATCACGACGGCGACGACATCGGCGTCATCGCGCGCAGCCAGGACCTGCAGCAGGTCACGATGAACCTGGTGCTGAACGCCCGCGACGCGATCGGTGCGCAGGGTTTCATCGACGTGCACGTCGGCCAGGCGCTGCCCGGCGACGATACGTGCACGTCCTGCGGCGCGCTGGTGACCGGCGAGCAGGTCTTCATCCGCGTGTCCGACAGCGGGCCCGGCGTGCCGCAGCACCTGCGCCTGCGCGTCTTCGAACCGCTGGTCTCGACGAAAGAGAAAGGCGCCGGCAGCGGCCTGGGTTTGTCCATCGTGCACACGCTAGTGCACCAGCTGCGCGGCCACATCGTGCTGAGCGAACCGCAGCGTGCGCACTGCAGCTTCACGGTGCTGCTGCCCGCCTTGCACCTGGACGCGCCGGCCCGGCCGGCGGCCGCTGCGCAGGCGGACCGGCGGCTTTTGGTCGTCGAATCGAGCCGGGCGGTCGCCGAGGCATTCCAGCGCAACCGCGCGCTGCATGCGCTCAGCGTGAGCCGGGTGACCTCGGCCGAAGCGGCCGCCGTCGTGCTGCGCCAGGCGGACGGCGCGACCGGCACCGTGATCATCGGCGCGATGCCGAACCCGCTCGACGTCGTCGCTATCGTGGAGGCAGCGCGCGCGGCCGGCGACCTGCGAGTGATCCTGTGCGCGCCGCGCCCGCTGCGGCGGCAGCTGGCCACGCTGGACGGTATCGACAGCTACCTGGACCAGCCCATCGAGGACGCCGGCTTCGTCGCGAGCGTCATGCGGCCGCACGCCGCCTGATTCAGGGGTTCAGGCGCTCGATCGCGAGGAAGCGGCCGTCCTCGCCGACGTCGATGCGGAAGTGGCCGTGCACGCCGTCGTGCCCGACGAAACGGCGCAGGATGTCCGCCGGGAAGCGCACGCTCTGGCCGGCGTCCGCGACGGCCAGCACGTCGCGGGCGCTGCCGCGGTAAAGGCGCAGCATCTCCTCGGCCGGGATCGACAACCGCAACGTCAGCGAATGGCGGTGCATGACCCGCGGCGCGGCCGCGACTAGCCGTCCCGGTCGCGCCGGCGGCGCAGGTCGGCCGCTACCAGCGCCGGCGGGGTGCGATTGTACGGGTCCGTGCCCGTGTCGATCTCGTCGTCGAGTGCGAGCTCGGTGCCGGTCGCGGGCGGCGCGGGCCGGCGGACCGCCGGCCGCCCGGTCGTCTGCGCGGACCCTGGCGTTCGTGTTTCCTTCATGGCTTACGCTCCTTGCCTGTCGATCCTGGTACATCTTAGGCCGCTGGCAATGCGCGCGCGGCCACGCCGTCGCCCGGCTGCTGCCGCTCGTCGGCGCGGGAACCGCTCGTCGCCAGGGAGCGGCCGCCCGTCGCGCGCCGCGTCGCGTCGGGTTTCCTTACAGTTCGCGGCCTGCGGGGCGTCCGCACGCGGCCCGCCAGCCGCATTTCGGGCCGCGGCCGCGAGTCCCGCCGGAGGAACTGTGAAGCGGGTCACAAAAGCCCGCCGCGGCTTGTCGGTGACCTTTACGGCCCGCCGGTCGAAAATATCCAACTCATTGTATTTATTTGATAAACCAGTCTGGCACGCGGCTTGCTAAGGAGTCCCCATGACCCTTACAAGCCGCATCCTCGCCGCCCTTGCCCTGTCCGTGACGCTGCTCGGTTCCGCTGCCGCCGGGAGCCTCGACATCGTCATCAACGGAAAGTCCCATCACATCAACTCGCGCTACGACTGGAACGAGGACAACCTCGGGCTCGGGCTCGAGTACGAGTTCGACAGCCGCTCGCGCTGGGTGCGCACGCTGCACGCGAATTCCTTCCGCGACAGCCTCGAAAACATGTGCCACATGGCCGGCGCGGGGCTGAAGCGCCGGCTGTTCGAGACCGACCGCCTCGGCGGTCTGCACTTCGATGCCGGCGTCGTGGCCTTCCTGATGTCGCGCAAGGACATCAACGACTCCCGCCCGTTCCCGGGCATCCTGCCGGCCGTCACGCTCGGCAATCGCTACGGCGGCGTCAACCTGACCTACCTGCCGAAAATGGCCGTGCACGACATCGCGCGCGCCGACGTGGTCGACCCGACGATCGGCGGCATCCTGTTCCTGCAGTTCAAGCTGCGCATGAGCTGGAGCGACGACTGAGCGACGGCTCAAGCCCCGCCCGCGGCTGCCGATAACCCGGGTACAGCGATCGCCGTGCGCGTCGCGCCGGGGTGTCCATGAGCATCAGTCCCGTGAGCTTCACGCGCTTCGCGCGCATCCGCCTGCCCGAGTCGGCGCCGCAGCCCGGCCCGGCCGCGGCGGCGCAGAACAACCTCGGCGCGGACCTGCAGACTGCGCGGCGCGAACTCCTGCGCCTGCACGATGCGATCCGTGCGCTCGGCGAACTGCTGGACATCGACACGCCGCTCAGGCTCGACCTGCCGGACGCGATCTCGCGCAGCGCCCTCGGCCTTGACCTGACCGCCACCGCCGCCACCTACACGTCGAACGCGGAGATCAACGCGACGCCGACTTCTTTCACGCCGTTCGGTCCCGGGTGGACCGGCGCCTCGACGGTGCCGATCACGGTCGGCGGCCTGTACGACGGCTCGGACGGCGACGGGGACATGACGATCGAGGTGCGCCGCAGCGGCACCCGCGGCACGAGCGAGATCCGCCTGCGCGTCTACAATCCGTCAGGCAGCGGCGTCGACAACATCCGCGTGCGCGACGACGACCCGCTCGACATGCAGTACGCGCTGTCGAACGGGCTGTTCCTGACCGTCGGGGCCGGCAGCGCGATCAGGAACGATACGCTGGCCTTCGGCGTAAGCAGCACGCAGGGCAGCGTGTTCGACCCCGCCCTGCCATTCAACGGCGAGCGCAACCAGAACCCGAACTTCCAGTATTACCCGGCCCCGGGAACGCTGGCGCCCGTCGTCGACGGCAGCTTCCTGCTGAACGGCGAGTCGATTGCCGTCAACGCTGCCGACACGCTCGACGACCTCGTCGCGCGCATCAACGCCTCCGGCACGGGCGTGACCGCCGCCTACGACGTGGCCGCCGAGCGCCTGCGCTTCGAGCAGCAGACCGCCGGCTCCGTGCCCACGATTGCGCTCGGCAGCGACACGTCCAACCTGCTGGCGGCGCTGAAGCTCGACGATGGCGTCCTGGTCGCGGGCACCGACGCCGAACCGGACCGGCCGCTCGGCGACGTCGGGCTGTTCGCCGGCGTGACCAGCGGCAGCCTGCGCGTGAATGACGTCGACATCGCCGTCGACACGGCAACCGACAGCCTCGAGGACGTGCTGGCGCGCATCAACGCCGCGGGCGGCGGCGTCACGGCCGAATTCGATCGCGACAGCGGCCGCGTGCGCATCCTGAGCAGCGCGAGTGAACTGACGCTCGACGACAACGGCACCGGGCTGCTCGGCGCGTTGCAGCTGCCCGAGGGCCGCGTCGACCCGCAGGCCCGCGACGGCGGCCTGTCGCGGCGCCGCAGCTACGCTATCGCCGATGCCTTCGAGGAAGCCTTCACGAGCCTGAACCGGCTGTTCGACGACGGGCGCTTCGCGGACGGGCGCGACCACACGGGCCTGTTCCGCAACGCGCTGGCCTCGGTGTTCACCTCCCGGCTGGACGCCGACGGCGCGTTCGGCCTGTCCTTCGACGGCGGCAGCACCGGCAGGCGACGCGGGCGCTTCGCGCAGTTCGACCGGGCCGAATTCACGCGCGCCCTGCGCGCCAACGGCAGCGGCGTGCAGCAGCTCGTCGGCGGCGGCCGGGTCGAGGATGGCCTGGTCACGGCGCTCGCAGAGGCCACGCTGAAGGCGCTCGGCGCTGTCGGTAACGCGCTGGGCCGCCAGGGCGTGTTCGTCGACACGCGGGCGTGAGACCGCGCCTCAGCGACCCGCCGGCGGCAGCCGCGTGAGCTTCGGCGGGTGCGCCTTGCGGCGCCGCGCAAACATCGAGAACTCCATCGGCCGGATCGCGAACACCGCGCTGCAGCCGTAGCGGTCGCTGGTCGGCAAGCGTGAACCGCGTTCCGCGAGTTCGTCGAACTCGGCGGCCAGCCGGTTGATCGCCCGGTGCATCTGGCGGATGCCGTCCGGCGACAGGCCGCCCGCGACGAAGCGCAGCTCCTCACCGCCGCCCGCAAAGCTGCTCTCGAAGAATTCCGACTGGATCCGCGTCGCGAAATAGCGCTGGACCGGGCCGCTGCGTCGCCACGTGAAGTTGCGCGCCGTCAGCAGCCGGTAGCGGTTGAACGGCAGCAGTTCGATAAGCTCGAGGCGGTCGAGACGGATCAGCTGACGCGTGATCTCGCGCTCGCTGTAGGTATAGGTCGCCGCGATGTCCTCGACGCTCCAGCGATTCAGCACCAGGAAGGCGATCACCAGCAGGTCCTCGTCGCCGACCAGCGCCTGCTCCTGCTCCGGCGTCAGCTCGCTGACGTACTGGCGGCGCTCGTGCAGGCGTTCGACCAGGTCCGAGATCTCCATGCGCAGGAGCCCGAGCACTCGTTCCAGCCGGTCCAGCGTGAACTTCTGCTGCGCGAACATGCGCTTGACGCTGGCCTCGCTGAGGCCCAGGTGCCCGGCGACGTCGCGGTAGGTCAGCTGGGCCTCGCGCAACGCCCGCTTCAGCTCCGCCACCAGTGCACGTGATTCGGCCATGCCCTGCCCCTCTGCTGCAATGCGGCGAAAGTATCATTTTTCGATACCAACAGCAGCAATTTCTTGCGCTATTGCGAATCCTGTTGCGCCGCGGTAGCAGCAAGCGCACTGTGCGGCCCGTCCCGACGACGGAGGCAATCCGCCATGAACGCCAAACGCACCGTACTCCTCACCCTGCTCGCCACGACCCTCGGCGGCTGCACGTCGCTGTGGTACGGCGGCATGGACCAGGGCCGGCGCGGCAATTCCTCGAGCCTGGTCGACTTCCTGTACCCCGACGGCACGATCCCGGAGAAGCCGCCCGAGACGCTGCCCTACCTCGAGCTGCCGCTGCGTGTCGGCATCGCCTTCGTGCCGGCCAGCAGCGGCCAGGCGCTGCCGGCCGACGAACAGCTCCGGCTGCTCGAACAGGTCGCGGACGCGTTCCGCGACCGGCCCTACGTGGCCGCGATCGAGGTGATCCCGGACAGCTACCTGCGCAGCACGCGCGGCCTGCAGGGCATGAAGCAGGTCGCGGGCCTGTTCGACGTCGACGTGATGGCGCTCGTCTCCTACGACCAGCTGGCGCTGACCGGCGAACGTGACAGCGCGATCCTGTACTGGACCGTCGTCGGCGCGCTGGTCGTCAAGGGCAACGTCAACGAGGTGCAGACGATGATCGACACGGCCGTTTTCGACGTCGCGACGACGAAGCTCCTGTTCCGCGCGCCGGGCACGCACCGCGGCAGCGAAACCTCGACTTTCATCGACGCGGAGCGCGACCTGCGCGGCATGCGCTCGGAGAGTTACGGCGCCGCGACCGGCGACATGATCCTGAACCTGAACCACGAGCTCGAGACTTTCCGCGAGGAGATCAAGCGCGGCGAAAGCGCGCAGGTCGCCTGGCAGCCCGGGCACGGCGGCGGTGGCGCCGGCTCCGGCCTGTTGCTGCTGCTCGCCGGCGCGCTGTTCGCACGCCGGTTGCGGCCGTCGTGATCGCGGCCTCGACAGAAGTGACGCGACGCCGGTCCGCCGGCGTCGCGTACGCCTGCTACGGCTTCGTCGCGCTGTACTTCGTCACCGCCGCGGCGCTGCAGGCGCTCTACGGCCGGCCGTCCGGGCCCGAAGAACTCGCGCGCTGGCAGGGCATCGGCATGCTCGTCCTGCTGCCGCTCGCCTTCGCCGCGATCGCGGCCGCGCTGGTCGGCGCGAAGAATTCACTGCGGCTGCTGCGCCGCTGGAGAGAAGAGCCGGGACTCGCGGTACTGCCGCTGCTGCTGGTGCTGCTGCTGGCGGCCTTCGCTGCCGTCGAATCGGGGCAGCTCGGCCGCGGCCTGCTCACGTGGCTGGCCGGCGCCTACGTTGTCGCGGCCTGCGTATTCCTTGCTCGCCATGCCGCCGGCCGCCAACGCCCGTAGCTGTCGCGCTCGCGGAGATCACGACTCTACCGCCCCCGGGGCTTCGCCGAGCTTGCCGATCGCTTCCGTCAGATCCCTGATCGTGTAGGGCTTCTTCAGGATCGGGTAGTTGAGCGCGGCCTTCGACTGGTCCGGCACGAAGCCCGACACGAACAGGATGCGCGCATCGCGGGAAAGGGCCCGGATTTCTTTCGCGGCCTCCTCCCCGCCCATCTCGGGCATGACGAGGTCGAGGATCACGAAGCGGATGTCCTGCCGCCGTTCGCTGTAGATCCGCACGGCCTCACGGCCGTCCTCGGCCGTGCAGACCGAGTAGCCGGCCCGCTCGAGCACCTTGCGTGCCAGCTCGCGCAGCTGCGGATTGTCGTCCGCGACGAGGACAAGGCCGCCGGGCACGCCCGCCTGCGCGGCGCCCGGCGCCGGCGCCGGGCCGGCCGACTCCGCGGTGCCCGCTGCGGGCGTCGCCAGCGGCAGGTAGACCGAGAAACAACTGCCCTTGCCGGGCGTCGACTCTACGGCAATCGCGCCGTGGTGCTGCTCGACGATGCTGTAGCTGTTCGCGAGGCCCAGCCCTAGCCCGGTCTCCTTGCCCTTGGTGGTGAAGAACGGATCGAAAATGCGCGGCAGCGTTTCGCTGTCGATCCCGTGGCCGTCGTCCTCCACGGTCAGCACGACGTAGTCGCCGGCGGCCAGCTGCACGTCGAGACCCGCGCCGTCGCCGGGCACCGTGCGCCGCGACGCGTGCAGCCGGATGCGTCCCTTCGAGTCGACGGCATCGCGCGCATTGAAACACAGGTTCAGCAACACCTGTTCGAGCTGAGCGCGATCGCCGTACACCTGCAGCGGTCCGTCGCCTTGCGCAACCTCGAGCTGTACCGACGCCGGGAGCGTATGGCCCAGCAGGTCTTCGAGCTCCGCGAGGAAGCGGTTGACGTCGAACAGCTCCGGCTGCGGCATCTCCTGGCGACTCAGCGTGGCCAGCTTCTTCGTGAGATTGATGCCGCGCATGCCGACGTCCCGGACCCTCTCGAGAGATTTGCGGGTCTCGCGGTCGAGCGACTCGTCGATCAGCAGGAACTCGATGTTGCCGATCAGCACCTGCAGCAGGTTGTTGAAGTCGTGCGTGATGCCGCCCGCGAGCTCGCCCATTGCCTGCATCTTCTGCGAGCGGGCCACGCGTTCTTCCAGCCGCTTGATGTCGGTCACGTCGCGCCCGACGGCCGTGATCGCGACCGGTTTGCCGGCGTCGTCCAGCACCGCGCGGTTCGACCAGGCAAGCCAGCGCCAGCCGTCCGCGGTCATCGCACGCTGCTCGTGGTAGGCCGTGTGCGGCGGCTGGTGCAGGCGCTCAAGCGAGCGCGCCGTGAGCTCCCGGTCGTCCTCGTGCACCAGCGGCATGAACTGGTGGCCCAGCAGCTCGTCCTCGCTCTTGCCGAACATCTCGCAATAGGTCGGGCTGACGTATTCGAAACGGCCCTGCATGTCGACCTTGACGACCAGGTCCGTCTGGTTTTCGACCAGCAGGCGATACACTTCCTCGCGCGCCGCCATGTCCTGCTGCTTGACCAGGACGGAGCGAAAGGCCAGCGCGAGCAGCGCGACAAGAAGTACGCCGAAGGCTATCCACGCCTCGTCGACGTAGTCGTCGCTCTCTGCCAGGTAACTCGTCAGCGGGGCGATCGACAGCCGCCACGGTGCGTCGACCACGGCGATTTGCAGTTCGACGGCGTACGGGCCCGGTCCGGTGGCGAGCGGGTCATTCTGTGCGAAAAACCCGGCGTCACCGTCGGCGACGACGAATGCGAAGTTTTGCTGCAGGCGGCTTTCCGGCAGGCATGAATTCATCAACGCCTCGACACGGAACACGCCATTGACGTAGCCGACGGGCTCGCCCGCAGCAGTGTAAATGGGCTGGTACAGGGCAAAGCCCTTGCCGCCCTGCAGCAGGTCGATGATCCCGGTGCGCGCCATCGAGCCGGTCGCGCCAGCCCGTTGCAGGGCGCGCTTGACCGATTCGTTCGGGTGTTGCATCAGGTCGGCGTCGAGCGCCGCGCGATTCGGCGCGACGGGGAATATGACGCGAATGACGTTGTCCGGGTCGATGTAGTTCAGCGCCTGCACGCCGCTGTACAGCGGCAGCAGCGAACTCGCCCGCTCGGACCAGTCCGCGACGACCTGTTCGCGCGACTGCCAGGGGTAGGTTGCCAGCGTGCGCACCAGCCCGGCCCGCGAGTCGAAGCAGGACTCGAGACGGAGCTTGAGCTGCTCGGCGGTATTCCGGGTCTCGAGGCGCGTGCGCTCCGCGTCGTTCGCCCGCCGGGCAATGCCCAGCCCGACCACGAGCGACAGGCCGAGCAGGAAGAACACGAACGGGACGAGGTCCTGGCGCAGTTTGGGACTACTCACGGAGTCGATGACTCGGCGGGACGTCGGGCGGGACAAACCGGGCCGGCGCCTGTGCAGCGTTGCCGACCTCGGGCGAGGCGTGATTATAGACGAATTCGTGACCCGTGTTCAGTTCACGGCGCCGACACGCTCCCTGCGGCGCGGGTCGCCATGCGTTCAGCGATCGCGCGGCGCGCGAGCGTGCGCGTGCCAGGCCGACGCAGGCAAGCACCGCCTGCGCGGCTCCACTGTCAGTAGATCTCGCGGGTGTAGATCCGGCGGTCCTCGCCGCGGTAGATGCCGAAGGTCGCCGTGCCCCGGGGATTCTCGAGGCCCGGCAGAGCCGCATCCCAGTCGAAGCGCAGCCAGGCCGGCACGTCGGCCTCGACCGCGAGGCTGCCGTCGTTGCCGTCGCCCGGCGCACGCAGGTACAGGTTGAAGTCTCCCGCGAGCGGCGGCTCCCGCCAGCGCAGGCCGGCCGGCCCGGCCGCCGCGCAGGCCTCGCCGGAGAGACCGGGGGCGCCGTTCTCGATGACGCAGGTGTCGCCGGCGACGAGGTTGCTCGTGAAGCCCGAGAAGCTCAGCGTCACGCCGGTCGTGCAGGCGTCGTCGGCATTCGTGACGAATCCGCTCGCGGCGTCGACGTAGTACTCGGTCGTGAACGGCAATTTCAGATCGACGAGCTCGGAGCCGATCGCGTTGACGAAGCGCGCGCGGCCGTAGCGCATCTCGCTGCCGCCGTCGAACAGCATGCCGCCGGCCGCGCCGAAGGTCACCGGGTTGGTCAGCGCCGCTGCGCCGTCCGCGTCGAACACGTCGATCGCAAGCGATATCTCAGCGGCGAAAGGCGCCTCCGGCGCGCCGCGCAGGAAGGCGAGCCCGCTGCCGGCATCGAAGGTCAGCGTGCCGACGCCGCCGCCGAGATCGGCAACGACGGGATCGGCGGCGGCCGGCGGCAGGCCCGAGACGTCAAGCGTGCCCGTGGTCGCCGCGTAGCTTCGGTTCAGCAGCGTTGCGTTCGAGATGCGGAAGTACGCCCCGCTGTAGTTCTGCGTGACGCTGCTGTCCGCGGCGCGCGCCGTCAGCGTCGCGACCGGCGGCGTGACGTAGCCGAAGGACTCGCCGAGCCAGGTGAAGCCGCCGGCGCTGCAGCCGGTCGCGAGCACCGGCGCATTCAGCACAGCGGTGAAATGCTGGGGGTAGAAGCGGCCGACGTTGCCGGAGGCCTGGCCGGCGACATCGCCGGCGCCGAGGTAGTCGCCGTCCAGCACGGACGGCGTCAGCGTGACGATGCCGACTTCGGGCCACGAGAAGTCACTGCCGCTTGCCTGGCCGCCCGCGAAGGCGCCGAAGCCGGCGGCGAAATTGACCGGCGGATTGTTGCCCGCGGCCGGGCTGACCAGCGCCGGCGTCAGCGTGACGGATTCGGGAATGCTTTCGCGGCCGTAGTTCGGCGTCGGATCGCCGTCCGCGTCGACGGCCGTGACCGTTGCCGAGAACGGCGTGCCGGCGGCGACGAAGGCCGGGCCGCTCGCGTCGGCCGCTGCGGGATTCGGGTTGCCGAGCGGATCCTCGATGGCGCTCAGCAGGAACGAGAACGGCCGCACGACGAAACCGGCCGTCGCGCCACGGATGCCGTTCGGCAACGCCGGATCGGCGACGTTGCCGTCCTTGAAATTGAGCCGGATCCGGCCGACGTCCTTGTAGCGCGCCGTGACGCTGGCCTGGCCGCTCGCGAAGACTACGCTCTGCGTGCCGGCCGCGGCCTCGGAGGCAGCGACCGGCAGGCCGTCGATCGTCGGAGCGAGCGTGCCGCTGCCCGGGTCGACGTAGTCGTTCCAGATGGCGAGGTCGCGCGCGCCGTCGTAGCTCTCGATGACGCCGCAGACCGGGTCGGTCGGCGTCTGGCCGTAGGCGGCGAGGTAGACCGGGAACGCGACGCCGGCCGTCTGCGGCTGGTCGAACGGCGGAATCACGGCGGGCGGCGGGTTCGCCAGCGGCGCGGCGGTCACGGTGAAGCCGCTCGGGCCGAACGCGATCGGACCCTCGCTGTCGTCGTCGCGGATGGCCGTGTCGCTGGTCTGGTAGACCTCGATGTCGAACGGCGTCGTGCCCTGCGTGTAGCGCAGCGCGAACTGCGCGCTGCTCTCGCCGAGCGGCCACTGGTAGGTCGCCAGTCCGTCGTCCGGCGTCGCGTCGGTCAGCGTGCCGGAACCCGCGAGCAGCACCCAGGTGCCGTTGCCGGTCTGCGTGTCGAGCGTCACTTCCTGGCTGTAATCGTTACGTGGCGTACCGGAAAGGCTGTCGACGACGTCCACCGTGATCGTCTCGTCCAGGCAGTGAATGCCGTAGCCGTCGTGATTGATGAGAAACTCGGGTACTGAGCAGCCCGTGCACGGGCGCGTGCGGTTCAGGTGATCGTTCACCTCGAACACGCTGAGCGCGTTGTCCCAGATCGTCAGCTCGTCGATGTCGCCGTCCCAGTAGCGACCGCGCTGCTGCGAGTTCTCGCCGATGTACAGGTCGAACGCGCTGTTCGTGATCGACGACGAGTAGCTGGCCGAGTTGACGAGGGCGCCGTTGATGAAGATGCGCATCAGCGCGCCGGCCTGCGTGTAGGTGGCGGCGACGTGGTACCAGGCGCCGGGCGTCGGCACGACGTTGCTGTTCAGGTCGGCGCCGCCACAGCCGCCGTTCAGCCCGAGCGTGAAGCCGTGGCGGGTGTTGCCGGGCAGCGCGTCGGCGATTCCGCAGCCGCCGTTCAGGTGCAGGCGATAGCTGTTGTCGCCCTTGGCCAGGATCGCCTCCCAGTCGCTCGGACCGCCGTTGTGGCGCACCCAGGCGGCGATGCTGATACCGTCCTGCACGTCGAGCGGCGCCGCGTCCGGGACGATCACGTGGGCGCTGCTGCCGTTCATGGCCGCCGCGCTGCACAGCTGGCCCGCGCTCTCGACGACGACGCCGCCCGCGCTCGTGCCGTCGAGGCCGTTCGGCCCGACGTCTGCCACGGTCGTGCCGTCGAAACCGAGTGTGCAGTCGTCGAGCGGCCAGTCACCGACGACGGCCGGGATCACCGGCTGGCAGATCGTGATCTCGCCGCGGTCGCCGCCGTGGTAGACCGTGCCGGTCGGCGAGACCCAGACGTCGTAGATGTCGCGGCTGGTCTCGGTCGTCTCGAACCAGGCCAGGCCGTCGTAGCGCAGCATCGCACCGTCACGGCCGCCGGCGTAAATCATGCCGCCGTTGCCGTAGATGCCGTTCATGCGCTCGTTGGCGACCGTCGTGATACTGCAGCTGCCGCCCGTGTACCGCCATATGTCCTCGCGCTGCGTCAGGTACAGGTTGCCGCTGCCGTCGCCCCAGACGTCGCCGAAGTTGTTGCCCTGGCGGCAGGCGTCCTCGCGCGGCAGCCAGCTGCCCGCGCCGCGGTCGTAGATGTACAGCTCGCCGCGGTCGCTCATCGCGTAGACGAAGTTCGCGTCGCCCCAGACGTCCTCCAGGTCGCGGTTGTCGGTGCCGGCGGCGGGCTTCTGGTCGACCCAGGTGCTGCCGTCGTAGAACCAAATCTCGCCGCGGTCGCCGACGGCCCAGGCGGAGTTCGCGGCGTCGGCCCAGACGCCGAACAGGTCGCGGTTCGTGAAGCCCGTGTCGTTAACCCAGCTGCCGCCGACCAGCCGCAGGGCCTGGCCCTGGTCTCCCACGGTAAACGCGATCGATGCATCGACGACCTCGACGTCGTACAGATCGCGGTTGACCGGGCTTGCCATCTGCGTCCAGCTGCTACCGTCGTAGCGCCAGATCTCGCCGCGCTCGCCTACGCCGATGACGTTCGCGTCCGTGCTGCCTGATATTCCGTAAAAATCCCGGCTGCCGACGACTTCCGTGGCACAGACCGGCGGCGCCTGCGCGTAGGCCGACGGCGCTACGAACAGGCCGGCCAGTGCCAGCCAGAACGCCGCGGAGCGCGCCGCGCGCGAACGACCGCATGCTCGCACCGCGCTGCTCATGACGCGTCCGTGACCTTGGACCGCAGGCGCCGCGACACGTAGTCGGGCGAACCGTAGGTTCCGGCGCGCGCGAACGCGTCGATGACGAAGATCGTCGTCGTCAGCGGGCCTTCCTGGTGGCTGCTCGCGCTGCAGCTCGTATCGACGGTAAAGCCCGCGAGGCCGCCCTCGGACAGCGCCTGGCTCGTCGCCCCGCAGTTGCCGTTGACCAGCGCTTCGTAGATCGCCGTCTCGACGCCGGCGCGCGCGGCCGCGTAGGCGCGCGCCGACTGGATCGCCAGCACGGTCGTCTGCTGCTGGACCGCGGTGAGCCGCACCGCGACCGCGCCGAGCGCGGCCAGCACGATCAGCAGAAACAGCGCCGGCACCAGCGAGAAACCCCGCTGGAGGGCCGTGCTCGGCTTGCGGCGCTCAGGGCACATTGTCGACGTGCACCTGGTGCAGCAGCGACACGCGCTCGCCCGCTTCCGCGACCGACATCGCGAGGGTCACGAGGCCGGAGCGCTGCGCGGTGCCCGGCGCGTAGCTGACGCTGCAGTTGTCGATGCGGTCGCTGACGACGGTGCTGACGGCGCCGGCGGCGGTCAGCTCGGCGTGGCTGTCGCGGTCCGACTGGTTCGTGGCGATGCCGTAGCCCGCGTAGCGCCGCAGCGTGCCGCCCAGCGGATCGCACAGCCAGGTCACCGGGCCGTCGACGAGAAACAGGCGCTGCGCCGGCGAGCCATAGGCGAACTGGAAGCCGGGCGTCAGCCGGATGTTGTCCTCGCCCGGCGTGCTGTCGTCGTCGATGTCGATCTGCGTGCCGGGCGGGGTGATGACGTTGGCGAGCTCGTAGGCATTCGCGCCGGGCACGCCGACGTTGTAGATGGACAGGTAATGCGCCGTCGACGAGAACGGTTTCGTGATCTGCGTAAAGCGGCCGATGCTGTTGAACGCGGTGTCCGCCTGGTTGAAGTTCAGGCGCTTGTCCGGGTTGCCCGGCGGCGGCCGCTCGCGGTAGCGGACGCCGTCCACCGAGTTCAGCATCTCGAGCGCGACCACGCCAGCGTTAGTGGTCACGCGCACGCTGTTCGGCAGAGCCCTGCGGATATCGCGGGCCACGCGCCGGAGCGCATTCTCGCCCAGGTCGACCAGCTCCGCGCGCCGCGTCTGGTCGTTGAAGCCCGCGACCGGGCCGGCGATGAACACGGCCATGAACGAGACGACGATCGTCGAGAGCGCGATCGTCACGACGAGCTCGACCAGCGTAAATGCCTGCTGCCGACTGCGCATCCCGACGCCCCTAGTAGCGCGTCCGGTAGCCGGACAACAGCAGGTTTATGTCGCTGCCGCGGCTGACGTTGACGTCGACGCGCAGCGCGTCGCCCGCCGGCACGCCGCCCAGCGCGGCAGACGGCACGACCGTGACGCTGACCGTGTAGGCGGACAGTGCCGGGATCGGGTTGCCGAACTGGTCGCGCGCACCGACGTCCAGCAGGCCGTCGTAATCGTCGAGGTCGTCGAAGGCGGCGCGGCTGCCCTCGCCGTCGGCGCCGTCAGGGTCGTCGAACGGCCTCAGGAGTATCTCCTCGAGGTAAGCCTCGGCGACGGCGGAGGCCTGGTGGCGCAGCATCGGGTCGGCGCTGCCGCCGGTCGTCGTCGCGAGCAACCCGAGGATCGTGCCGGCCGCGATCGCGACGATCACGATCGACACGAGCAGCTCGACCAGCGTGACGCCGGACTGGCGCGCAAAACCGCTCATTGCGGGCCGCGCACCAGGCCGCTGTCGGCCTGTATCGTCAGGGTCCGGCTGCCGACGGTCAGCGTCGCATCGGCACCGAGATTGGTCCGGCCGAGCGCGTCGTAAACGATGGTGCCGGCGGGCGCGGCGCTGATGCCCTGCGGGGCCGTGCCAGCGGCCGGCTGGCCGTGCGGCAGCATTACGGCAACGGGAAAAGCGGCATCCGCCGGGTCGCAGTGACCTGCCTGCGGTGCCTGCTGGGACAGCGCGTAGCTCGCCGCGGCTACCTGGACACGCACGCGGCAGCCGCTGCCGACAGCGACTTTCTGTGCGTAGCGGATCGCCGAGGCCAGTTCCTCGGCATAGGCGCGTTCGTCGAACGCGCTTTCGTCAAAGAAGCGGGGTCCCGCGAGCGCGCCCAGCACACCGACGATGACGATGACGAGCACGAGCTCCACTATCGTCACGCCGGCCTGCCGGAAACGCGTCCCGCGGACGCGCGGCAGACCTCGCCCGTCGGTAACGGCCGTTGTCGTCCGCGCTGGCGCCATACATCAGCACCCGCTTAGGTCGGTCGTGATCAGCGGCGCACTGTCGACCAGTGCATCGTTGTAAACGACCTCGCAGGCACCCGGCGCACCGATCCTGGAAAAGGTGGCCTGGTCGCCGCCGCCGTTGACGGTCACGGTGTAGCCCGTAACGTCAGCCAGCGTCAGCTGCGCATCGGTCGCATCCGGATAACCATTGGTCAGGTTGACCGGATTCCCTTCCATCGAAACCGGGTTGATGCCCTGGGCCAGGAACAGGCTGTGTGCCATCGCGGCTGCGCCGCGCAGGCTGCCAGCGAGCCCCTGGGTCGTCGCGATGCGCGCCTCGCGCTCCAGCGATGCGAATCGCGGGATCGCGAACGCAGCGAGGATGCCAAGCAGTGCAATGACGACGACCAGCTCGATCAGCGTGAAGCCCGTGGAGTTCTTCATCCGAAAACGGTTCATCTCGTTGCTCCCGATCTGCGGTTAACGGAGCCGGGCACGACCCGGGCACGGAACCGCAAGCGGACCGCGCCCGGATCGCCCGGAGGCCATTAGCAGCTGCCCGTGTTCGCGACGATCGCGGGAGCGCCACCTGCACCGGCTTCGGTGTAGGTCACTTCGCAGGTGCCGGAAGCGCCGGTCTTGACGAAGGTCGCCGTCGTGCCGTCGTCCGATACCGTGAAGCCGGTCGTGTCGGCCAGCGTCAGGTTGACGGATTCGGCATCCGGGTAACCGTTGACGATGTCGATGCTGTTGCCTTCCATCGTTACCGGCGTAGCGCCCGTGGCCAGGAACAGGCCGTGTGCCATGGCTGCTGCGCTACGCAGGCTGCCGGACAGGCCCTGTACGGTCGCGGCACGCGCCTCGGTCTCCAGCGATGCGAAACGCGGGATGGCGAACGCAGCGAGAATACCGAGCAGTGCGATAACGACGACCAGTTCGATCAGCGTAAAACCGCGTGAGTTTGCATTTTTCATCTTCAGCTTTCCTTTTCCAGAGGTTTTCAAAATGTCGCGCGCCGCGAGGCCCGCGCCCTGCTGCCGGCTCAGGACCTCCTGCCCACTGCCAGCCATTCGGCGCCGGCCATGCGTTGCAGCCGAACGCCGAATAATTCATCTGTTGCCGCGTCAAATACACCGTCTGCGTCACGATCCTGGAAAATAATCCGGACCTCGAACTCCGGGTTGCGCCAGGACCGGTCACGCAGCGCCGGCGTGTACGGCTCGCCGACCTTGTATACGAGCCGGCGGCGCTCCGGGTCGAAGTACCAGCGCCGCTCGGGCAGCGAGTCCGCCGAGCGGTACTCGCCCACGTAGTTGTCCGGAGCCTCGAGCAGCAGCGCCATCGGGTTGACCTGCTCGAGTTCCGCGATCGTGCGTGATTCGCCGCGCACGATGCGCTGCGCCGCCTCCAGCACCAGCGTATTCTTGAGCTGGCTCTCGACGGTCAGCACGGCCACGCGCTCCGCCTCGTCGAGGTAGGGCAGCAGGCGGCTGATCGCCATGACCAGCAGCACGCCGATGATGACGATGACCACCACCAGCTCGAGCAGCGAAAAGCCGCGTGCCTGCCTGTGCCGTCCATTTCCGGCTCCCATGTCCGTGTCAGCCGCCGCCGCGGGCCCGCGCGACCATGTCCCACATCGGCAGGAACACGCCGAGCGCCAGTACCAGCACCATGGCGCCGACCGTTACGATCAAAATCGGCTCGAGGGCGGCCGACAGGTTTTCGAGGTCGTAGTCGACCTCGCGCTTGTAGAAGTCTGCGGCCTCGTTCAGGAGTTCCGGCAGCGCGCCGGTCTCTTCGCCGAGCGAGATCATCTGCAGGATCAGCGGCGTGAACAGCGCGGTGGAGCGCGCCGTGGCCGACAGCGACTCGCCGCGCTCGACGCCGGCGCTCAGGGATTCGAGCTTCGCCGCCAGGTAGACGTTGCCGACCGAGCCCGAGATCGAGCGCAGCGTCTGGTTGACCGGCAGGCCTGCCTCCAGCGACACGGCGAGCGAGCGCGTCACGCGCGCGAGCGCCGCGTTGCGCATGATGACGCCGACGATCGGGATGTCGAGCTTGAAGCGGTCCCAGGTCATGCGGCCGCTGTCGGTGCGCACCCAGCTGATCGCGGCGGCCGCGGCCACGGCGATGGCCAGCAGCACCAGCGGCCAGTGGTTCGACGCGAAGCCGGACACGCCCATGATGATCTTCGTCGGCAGCGGGATGTTGTCGCCGAGCTGCCGGAAAATCGGTTCGAAGGCCGGGATCACGAACATCGTGATGATGCCGATCGCGATGCCGATCGCGGTCATGACGATCGCCGGGTAGCGGATCGCGGACTTGACCCGCTTGCGGATGTCCTCGTCCGTGCTCAGGTACTCGTACATGCGCAGGAACGCGGTGTCCATCGTGCCCGTACCCTCGCCGATCTCGATGATGCTGACGAACAGCTTCGAGAAGATGCGCGGGTGGCGGGCCAGCGACGCCGACAGCGAGCGTCCGGACTCGAGGCTGCCGATGACCTCGACCAGCGCGGCTTTCAGCACCTCGTTGTGCGTCGTGTCCATGAGTCCGCGCATGCCCTTCAGCAGCGGCAGGCCCGTGCGCGTGATCGTGTGCATCTGGCGGCAGAAGATCACCAGATCCTTGGTCGTCGGCCGGCCGCCGCCGAGCTTGACCCACAGTTCCTCGACCGTCATCGCGCTCTTGCGCTCGGCGTCGCGGATCTCGACCGGCGTCACCCCGGTGTTGATCAGGCGCGCGGCCACGGCTTCCGCCGAGCTGCCGGAGAGCGTGCCCGTGACCAGCTCGCCGCGCGGCGAACGGCCCCTGTAGAAGAACTCGGCCATCAGCCGCCGGCCTCCTCGTGCGCCGACGGCCTGACGGCCGCGGTGTCGAGGTCGACGCCGCCGGCGATGCGAATTGCCTCGTCGAGCGAGGTAATGCCGCTCATCGCGTAGTCGAGCGCGCAGTTGTCGAGCCGCACGTAGCTCGCCTTCTCGTCGCAGGCGGCCGCGAAGCCGTCGAGGTCCTCGCGCCGGATCAGGTCGGTCAGGCGCGCGTCGATCTCGAGCAGCTCGTAGACGCCGATGCGCCCGCGGTAGCCGGTAAGGTAGCAGTAGTTGCAGCCGCGGCCGCGCACGAAGACGGCTTTCGCCGCAGCCTTTTCCCCGAGCTGCTGCACGAGCCAGGCCTGCTGCGCGTTGGTCGGCACAAGCTCCTCCTTGCAGTGGTCGCAGACGCGGCGCACGAGGCGCTGCGCGACGACGCCCTGCAGGGCGGCCGCGATCAGGTAGCCCGGCGCGCCCATGTCGAGCAGCCGGTTGACGGTCGCGGCGGCGCTGTTCGTGTGCAGCGTCGAGAACACGAGATGGCCGGTCATCGCGGCACGCAGGCCGATGTCGACCGTCTCCTTGTCGCGCATTTCGCCGACCAGCATGATGTCGGGGTCCTGGCGCAGGGCCGTGCGCAGCACCCGTCCGAAGTCGAGCCCGATGCGCGGGTTGACCTGCACCTGGTTGATGCGCGCGAGGCGGTACTCGACCGGGTCCTCGATCGTGATGATCTTGGTCTCGGGCCGGTTGATGTGATTCAGCGCCGAGTACAGCGTCGTGGTCTTGCCGCTGCCGGTCGGGCCGGTCACGAGGATCATGCCGGCGGGCCGCTCGATCAGCTTCGTGAAGCGCTGCAAGAGCGACTGCGGCATGCCGAGCTTCGACAGCGACAGCAGGTTCGCCGACTGGTCGAGCAGGCGCATGACGATCGCCTCACCGTGCTGCACGGGCAGCGTCGAGACGCGCACGTCGATGTTCTGGGTGTTGACCCGCATCGAGAAGCGGCCGTCCTGCGGCAGGCGCTTTTCGGAGATGTCGAGGCCGGACATCAGCTTCAGGCGGGTCACCAGCGCCGCGGCCACGCCGCGGCCCTCGATCTGGTGCTCCTGGAGCACGCCGTCGACGCGCTGCCGGACCCGGAGCAGGTGCTCGTCCGGCTCGATGTGGATGTCCGACGCCTTGACCTGCACGGCGTCCTTGAACATCGACTGGATCAGCTTGATGACCGGCGCGTCGTCGGCCTCCTCGTCGGCCTGCAGCTCGTCGATGTCGATGCCCGCGTCGTCGAGATCCTCTTTCAGCTCGACGGCCAGCTTGTCGATCTCGTCCGTGCGCCGGTAGACGATGTCGAGCGTGCGCAGCAGGTCGGACTCCTTGACCAATGCCAGCCGCACGGGCTTCTTCAGGATCCGCTGCAGTTCGTCGTAGCCGAGGATGTCGGTAGGGTCGGCCATGCCGACCAGCAGGCCGTTGAGATCGGCCTGCAGCACCAGTGCGCGATGCCGCCGGGCGTGCACCTCGGGCAGCAGCTGCACGATGTCGTGGTCGAGCTTCAGCGCGGTGATGTCGATGAAGTCGATGTTCAGGCGCTTGGACAGGAACGCGTGCAGCTCCGACTCGGTGATCGCGCCGGTATCCATCAGCGAGCGGCCGAGCTTGTGGCCGGTGCGCTTCTGCAGCGCCAGCGCGGCATTCAGCTCATCCTCGCTGATGACCCCCGCGTCGAGCAGGATGTCGCCCAGGCGCAGCTTCTTGCGCTTGAGCGAGCCGGTCATGGTTCCCGTGGTCGCGTCCATGCGGGTGTCCTTCAGCGACCGCCCGCGGGCTGCAGCCGCTGCACGGTTTCCTGGGCAATGCTCGCCCAGACGGAGTCATTGTCGACGACAATGGGCTTCAGCAGGATCACGAGCTCGGTCTTCGACTCGACCTCGCGCTGGGATCGGAACAGGTTGCCGACGCCCGGGATGCGGCCGAGAAACGGCGTCGCGAAGCTCTCCTTGCGGCTCGCGTTGCGCATCAGTCCGCCGATCACGATGATCTGGCCGCTGCGCGCCTTGACGATGCTGTCCGACTCGCGGATTTCGCTGAACGCCAGCGGCAGCGAATCGGTCTCGCCGGAGACGGTCAGCGCCTTGGTCTGGTCGACCACCTCGCTGACGGTCGGGTGGATGTGCAGGATGACCTCGCCGTCGCCGGAAATCTGCGGCGTTACGTCGAGCGCGATGCCGGAGAAGAACGGCGTCAGCTCGACGTCGCGCGAGGTCGTCGACGAGGTGCCGGTGACCGTGTTGCTGCGCACGCTGGTCACGAAGAATTCGTCCGAGCCGGCCTTGATAACGGCCTTCTGGTTGTTCAGCGTCGACACCCGCGGGCTCGAGAGCACGCGCGTGTCGCCCTGCGATTCCAGGAGCTCGATGAACGCGTTGAAGTCGCCGATATCGAGCGCGACCGTGAACGCGCCGCCGAGCGTCTGCTGCAGGAAGCCGTCGACCGGGTTGCCGGGGCCGACGGTGACCGGCGCGCCGCCGAGATCCTCCAGGTTGCCCGTGAAGTCGCGCGGCGGCGCGAGCTGGCCGAAGGTGTGCGTGTCGCCGCTCGAATTCTGCGCAACGGCCACCCAGTTGATGCCGGCCTGAAAGCGGTCGTCGAGCTGGACCTCGACGATCTTCGCCTCGAGGATGACCTGGCGCTGTGCGATCGACTGGATCGTGTTCAGGTAGCTCTCGACGTCGCGCAGCTTGTCCGGCATCGCGCTGACGACAACCACGCCGGCCTGCGAGTTAACGACGACGCGGTGGCCCTCGCCCGGGCCGACGATCGTCTGCAGCGTCTCCGTGAGCTCGGCCCAGAAATCGGCTTCGTAGTTCGTCTCGATGCGCGAGCCGCTGACCTCCGCGCCGCGCTGGCCGTCCGCGGGCAGGCCGCCGCCGAGCAGCGGGTCCTGCAGGCCACCGAGGCCGCCCGCGCCGCCGGTGCGGCTGCGGCCGGCATCGGAAACCTGGCCGGAGCTGACCCGGGTGCGCGAGACGCCGTTGCGCTGCAGGTTCAGGTAATCGATCTGGAAAATACGACTCTGCACGCTCGCGGGCAGCACGATGAAGCCTGCGCCGCTCTGCCGGTAGGCGTAGCCGTAAACGTCGCTGACAACCTCGAGCACTTCGGCGACGGTCACGTTCTTCAGCGTCAGCGAGATGCTGCCGGTCACGTCCGGGTGCACGACGATGTTGTGCTCCGTGCCGTCGACCAGCGCCATGAAGAATTCACCCGCCGGCGTGTTGCTCGAGTTCACGTCGAAACGCTCCTCGTCGAAGGCGGGCAGGCTCGCGGCGACCGGGACCGGCGCGGGGCGGCTGGCCGGCACCGCGGCCGGCGGCGGCGCTTCGGCGGCGGCCAGCGCGTCGCGGATCTCGCGCTCGGTCGTATCGCCGAGCGGCTGGCCGGTACTCGCACAGGCGACCGTCAGCAGGGCCGAGACGCACACGGTGCAAAGATTTCTGATCATCGGTCGTGGCTCCAGTCGAATCTCATTGGCGCGCGGCGGCTGCGAGCAGCGGCACGCTGAAGGCCTCGTCGCCGCGACGGAAACTGACCCGGTCGCGCTCGATGCGGCTGACGTAGGCGCCGGCGACGCTGTCGCCGACCCGCACGCGCCGGCCGTTGACGACCGCGATGCGGCGCTCGCCGGAAATGAACACGGCGCTGACGCGCAGCGCACCAGCCGGAGTCTCCGTGACGGGCCCGGCCGGCAGCGACCAGCTCGGGCGCATCGGGTCGGCCAGCTCGGCCTCTGCCGGCAGCGCGGCGAGCAGCAGGCAGGCGCAGGCGATCCGGGCGAGGGAGTCAGGCACCGATCCACTCCTCGTCGAGGCTCAGCGTGCTGACCTCGATGCGTATGCGGTTGCGCGGATACTCGACGACGTCCAGCTCGAGGAACTGCCAGTAAAAGCGCCATGGCAGGTCTTCGATCTCCTCGAGGTAGGCGAGGCAGTCGAGGTAGCTGCCCTCGACCTCGATCTCGAGCCCGTGGCGGTACAGGATCACCGAGTCGTTTTCGTCGTCGGCGGTCAGCGCCTCGGCGCCGAGGTTGCGGATGCGCTTGAGCCTCAGCCCTGACTGGCTCTTCAGCACGCTTTCCAGCACGAAGGCCATCTCCGCCGGGTCGATCAGCTGCCCGGAGTACTCGGCGAGCTGCGCGTCCAGCTGCTCGATGCGCTGCTGGATCAGCGCGTAGCGCGTCTGGTGGGTCGTGTCGATCTGGGCGAGCTGCAGCACCTGGTCCTGCAGGCTGTCGTTGGCCGCCTCGATGCGGGCGCGGGTCGCGCTGATCTCGGCGCGCGCGGCGTCGGCCTGGCGCAGCAGCGGCTCCATCAGCAGCAGGTGCCAGACCGTGGCCGACACGGCCAGCACCGTGATGAAGACGAGCAGGCGCTCGCGTGCCGTCAGCGCGTCGAGGCGCTTCAGCTGCGCGGCCAGCCAGTCCCTGCCCTCACGCACGGCGCTCACCGGTACAGCCCGCCGTCGCCGGCCAGCGACTGCTCGCTGGTGACCACGAAGGACACGCTCTGCCTGCCGTCGTCGTCGGGATTGTCGATGGCGAGCCGGTGGAATCGCTGGTGCCCGAACGGCTCTTCGTCGGCGAGATTCTGCAGGTAGGTCGGCACGAGCTCGGCGCGCAGCGCCTCGCCCTGCAGCCAGATGCGGTCGCCGCGCGCCGACAGCGCAACGTTGGTCAGCCACAGGCCGCTCATCGCCTGGCGTGCGAGCGACTTCAGGTGGCGAGCAAATCCGTCTGCATCGCCGAGTTCAGTACCGCTGATCAGGCGCAGGCTGGCCTCCTTCTCGGCCAGTTCGGCGCTCGCCGTTTCGAGGCGCTCGGCCCAGCTGGTCTCGCCGACCACGCTGTCGATCGTCACGCGCAGGTTTTCGAGGCGCTCGATGGCCGCGGCCTCCTGCTGCGCAATCAGCCCGAGCTCGGTCTGCACGCCGTCCACGCGCCAGGTCGCGTAGACCGCGATCAGGCCCATCGTCACGATGACCGCGGCGCAGACCTGCAGCAGCAGGCTCGCCGGCCAGCGCACGGCGCGCTCGCGAAAGCGCGGCTGGTAGAAGTTAATGTCCTGGCGCATCGCTCAGCCGTCCCAGCCGGTGGCAGCGTCGGTCCGGAGTGCCGCGCCGGCGGCAAACAGGCAGGCCTTCTGCTGCTCCTGGTCGAGTTCCTCGTCGAGTTCGAAGAGCCCGGCGAGATCCAGCGTGCTGACGGTCAGGCCGAGCTGCCCGGCGATGGCTTCGCCGAGACCCGCCACGGCGGTCCCGGGGCCGAGCACGAGCTCGCCGATCGACGGCAGGTCGTAATGCGCTTCGTAGTAGTCGAGCGAGCGCTGCAGTTCGAGGCAGATCGACGGGATCAGGCCGGTGTTGACCTGCGTCGTCGGCGTCATGTCGAGCTGCAGGCGCCCGACCTCGATGCGCCGCACCAGGTACAGCACGCCCTGGCGCGTAATCGTGAGCAGGCCGTGCTCGTCAGTGAAATGCAGGAACGCGACCCCGTCCTGGTCCTGCGGCAGGCGCACCGCCAGGTTGCGCATGCACAGCTCCGGCAGGTCGATCGTGTCGAGCTTCAGCCCGGCCGCGCGCACCCGCGCAACGTGGTCCTGTACGTCTTCCTGGCTGGTGACGATCGCGTAGGCCGAGCGGGTACCGGTGGCTCTGGCCTGCGGCGGCATCTCGAGCAGTTCGATGACGGCCTCGTCGAGCGGCGTTTCG
This sequence comes from uncultured Woeseia sp., assembly GCA_937925605.1. Lineage (GTDB taxonomy): Bacteria > Pseudomonadota > Gammaproteobacteria > Steroidobacterales > Woeseiaceae > Woeseia. The sequence goes on along the minus strand of CALALV010000080.1, from coordinate 8,276 downwards.
ATGCGGTCGCGGATGCGGAAACCGAGCGCGCTGCGCATTTCGTCGCGCGGTGCGTTCGGCAGTTCCTCGAGCAGCAGCTGGTAGCGGTCCTCGGCGAGCACCGTGCTCAACGGGCCGCGGGACAGGCCGTTGGCGCCGCTGGCGAGACCGGCGAGATCGGGCGCCCGACCCGGCGGCGCGCTCTGCAACGCCGTGGCCAGCCGCGGCCTCGGCTCCTCGCGGCCGGTCACCCGGGCGAGGACGGCGCCTGCCCCGTTCCAGGTCAGCGCAGCGCGTCCCCTGGCTGCGGTGGATTTTCTAACCCCTTGAAACAACGGATCGTTCCCACGCCATTTGACAGAATGTCCGCGAGTGTACTGATCCGCATGGCCGGCTAGCGTGAGGCCGATCACAAATTCCCGCAGCACGCGGCGGGAAGCGCAAATACTTGACTGGAAACGACTAAATCTGTGACGCGGCGCACACTACGGCGCCGCCGGCGACCCGTCCGTCAGGCCCGCCCGTAGCCCGCGACCGCGGCCGTGAACACGACGTCGGTCGAGCTGTTCAGCGCGGTTTCCGCCGAATCCTGCAGCACGCTGATGATGAAGCCGACCGCGACGACCTGCATCGCGATCTCGTTCGGGATGCCGAACAGCGCGCAAGCCAGCGGTATCAGCAGCAGCGAACCGCCCGCGACGCCGGACGCGCCGCAGGCCGACAGCGCCGCGACGACCGACAGCAGCAGCGCGGTCGCGAAGTCGACCTCGATGCCGAGCGTGTTCGCCGCGGCCAGCGTCAGCACCGTGATCGTGATCGCGGCGCCGCCCATGTTGATCGTGGCGCCGAGCGGGATCGACACCGCGTAGGTATCGCGGTGCAGCCCGAGCCGCTCGGCGAGCGCGAGGTTGACCGGGATGTTGGCCGCCGAGCTGCGCGTGAAAAACGCGGTAACGCCGCTCTCGCGCAGGCAGGTCAGCACCAGCGGGTACGGGTTGCGGCGGGTGCGCAGCCAGACGATCAGCGGATTCACGACCAGCGCAACCAGCAGCATCGCGCCGAGCAGCAGGCCCAGGATGCGCGCGTAGCCGGCCAGTGCCGCGAGGCCCGACTCGGCGAGATTGCCGGCGACCAGCCCGAAGATGCCGACCGGGGCCAGCCGGATGACGACGCGCACGATCGCGGTGATCGCCGCGGCGAGGTCCGCGAACCCGGTGCGGGTGCCCTCGGAGGCATGCCGCAGGGTCAGGCCGAGCGCAATGCCCCAGACCAGGATGCCGATGAAGTTGCCGTCCATGATCGCGCTGACCGGGTTGTCGACGATGCGGAACAGCAGGTTGTTCAGCACCTCGCCGATACCCTGGGGGGGCGACAGCTGCAGGTTCGCCGTGTCCAGCGCAAGCGTCGTCGGGAACAGGAAGGACAGCAGCACGGCGACGAACGCGGCGGCCAGCGTGCCGACGAGGTAGAGCATTACGATCGGCCGCATCTCGGCGGCGTGGCCCTGCTTCTGGTTCGCGAGCGCCGCCGCGACGAGGACCAGCACCAGCACCGGCGCAACCGCCTTCAATGCCTGCACGAACAGCGTGCCGAAGATCGTGACGGCGCGTGCCGCCTCGGTGGACACCAGCGCGACCGCGACGCCGAGCACTATGCCGACGGCGATCTGCATGACCAGGCTACCGGAGAAAATCCTCCGCACGATATCCCTGCTCGACATGTTCCCCTGCCAGTGCGCGCCGGGCGCAGTTCTTGGTTGCGGCGACGGCCGCCGCGGCGTCAGCCCTTCCGCTTCGCCCGCTCGATGGCCTCGACGATCAGCTCCTTCGCCTTGTCAGCGCCGAACCAGTCACCGATCTTCACCCACTTGCCGGGCTCGAGGTCCTTGTAATGTTCGAAGAAGTGCTGCACCTGCTCGAGCGTGATCGCGGGCAGGTCGGAATAGTTGTGGACGTCCTCGTAGCGCCGCGTCGTGCTCGGCGACGGTACCGCGATGATCTTCTCGTCCTGGCCGGAGTTGTCCTCCATGATCAGCACGCCGATCGGCCGGACGTTGATCAGGCAGCCCGGCATCAGCTCGCGCGTGTTGCAGACGAGCACGTCTATCGGATCGCCGTCATCGGACAGCGTGTGCGGCACGAAGCCGTAGTTTCCGGGATAGGCCATCGGCGTGTACAGGAAGCGGTCGACGACCAGCGTGCCCGCTTCCTTGTCCATCTCGTACTTGATCGGCTGGCCGCCCAAGGGCACCTCGATCAGGACGTTGACGTCCTCGGGCGGGTTGTCTCCGATCCTGATGGCGTCGATGCGCATGCGTCGAATCCTGCGATGACCGGCGGCCGGTGCCGCGCTGCGGAGGCCGGACTTTACACTGTTTTCGCTGCGCCTGCCGGCGCCGGCGGCCTAGCCGCGTGCCGGGCCGACCCAGACCTGCTGCGCGTTGACGAACTCGTGGATGCCGTGCGGCCCGAGCTCGCGGCCGTAGCCCGAGCGCTTCACGCCGCCGCTCGGCAGGCGCGGGTCGGTCTTGACGATGCCGTTGATCGCGACCTGCCCGGTGTCGAGTTCGGCCGCGAGCGCCTCGGCTCGGGCCGTGTCGGTCCACAGGCTCGCCGCGAGCCCGTAGGGCGTGTCGTTCGCGACCCGCAGCATGTCGGCCTCGCCCGCGCCGCGCAGGACCGCGCCGACCGGGCCGAAAGTCTCCTCGCAGCCCGCCGTCATCGACGGCTCGACGTCCGCGAGCAGCGTCACCGGGTAGTAGTAGCCATCGCCCTCGGGCATCTCGCCGCCCAGCAGGCAGCGCGCGCCCGCGTCGATGCTCTCGCGCACCTGCCGGTGCAGGTTGTCGCGCAGCTCCGCGCGCGCGATCGGGCCGACGTCGGTGTCTTCCGAGCGCGGATCGCCCACCCGCAGGCGCGCAAACCGCTGCTCGAGCAGGCCGAGCATCTCGTCGTAGACCGGTTCCTCGACCAGCACGCGTTTCGCGGCGATGCAGCTCTGCCCCGCGTTGATGATGCGCGACAGCGTGATCACGTCGGCGGCCTTTTCGAGATCCGCGTCGGCGAAAACGAGGCAGGGGTCGGAGCCGCCGAGTTCGAGCACGGCGTGCTTCACCTCCGAGGCCGCGATCGCGGCCACGGCCGCGCCGCCGCGCTCGGAGCCGGTGAACGACACCGCCTGGATGCGCGGATCGCGGATCACGCGCTCGACCCGCGGCGTCTCGAGCGGCAGGTCCTGCAGGATGCCCTCGGGCACGCCGGCGGCGGCGAACAGCTCGCCGATCGCCTGCGCGCAGCCCGGCACGTGCGGATCGTGCTTCACCAGGCAGGTGTTGCCGGCCATCAGCGCCGGCGCGCAGAAGCGGAACGCGAGCCAGAACGGCGCGTTCCACGGCAGGATGCCGAGCAGCGGGCCGAGCGGCAGGTACTGCACGTAGCTCGAACTCGCGTCGGACGGCAGCTCCTGGCGCGCGAGGTAGGCCTCGGCGTGCTCCGCGTAGTGCTCCGCGCACCACGCCGACTTCTCGACCTCGCCGCGCGCCTCGCGGATCGGCTTGCCCATCTCCTCGGTCATCAGCAAGGCCAGCCGCTCGACGTCGTCGCGCATCGCCGCGGCGACGCGCCTCAGCACCGCGGCGCGTTCGGCGAAGCTCGTTCTCCGCCAGCTGCGGAACGCCTCGGCCGCCAGCGCGAGCCGGCGCTCGACCTCGGCGTCGCTCGCCGGCAACACTTCGCGGACGACGCGCCCGGTCGCCGGATCGGTGGCCCGCAGCACGACCCGCTCGTCCATCACGCGCCCTCCGCGTCGGCGCCGCGCGCGCGGGCGCCGGCGATGCTGGTCAGCTTGTCGGACTGCGCCGCGCCGTCGTCCGCCTTGACCACGAAGTCCTCGTCAAAGTCGAAGAAGGACTCGCAGCCGTCCGCCGTGATGTGCAGAGTGTCGGAAATGCCGACGGTCTTGTCGCCGTCGACGCCCCACATCCACGGGATGATGTGAAAAGTCATGCCCTCGCGCAGCGCGGTAGTGTCGCCGTGCTTGAGGCTCAGGATGTAGCCCTCGTCCCAGCTCGGCGGGAAGGCGATGCCGATCGAGTAGCCGGAGCGGGTGATCAGGCTCGCGCCGATGTCGTTCTCGGAGATGATCGAGCGCACCAGGTTGTCGGCGTCGGAGACCGTGAGGCCGGGGCGCAGGATCTCCTTCACGGAGCGCAACGCGAGTTTCATCCGTTCCTGCGCCTTGTACATCGACGGCGACAGGTCGCCGAGCACGACGGTGCGCATCATCGCGGTGTGATAGCGGCGGTAACAGCCGCCGACCTCGAGGAACACGTGCTCGCCGGGCTGCACGACGCGCCCCTCCCAGGTGGCGTGGCCGATCATCGTGCGCGGACCCGAGGTCACGTAGGGCATGACCGCCGGGAACTCGCCGCCGGCCGCGAACATGCCGGCACTGATCGCGGCGCCGATTTCGTTCTCGGTCGCACCGGCCTGCACGGCATCGTAGCCCGCGCGCATGCCGGCCTCGGTCGCCACGGCGGCCTTCTTCATCACGTCGATCTCGTGCGACGACTTGCAGATCCGGCCCTCCTCGACGATGCCGAAGCAGTCGAGCAGCCGGCCTTCCGTGAAGGTCGTGAAGATGCTGTCCTGGTGGTAGGCCGGGAAGAAGTAGCTGTTGCGCTCGTAGCCGACGACCTTGTCCTTCAGCCCGAACTCGCGCATCGACTCCACCAGCATCTGGATCGCGTCGCCGGTGTCCGGGTAGGGCCGCGTGCGTTCCACCCAGGTGCGCGCGTGGACGTTGGACTCCTCCAGCTTGCGCGTGATCATGAACGGCTCATCCTCGAGCGGTACGACCAGTGCCTGGAAGAACGAGTAGCCGCTCGTCTGGTAGTCCGTCAGGTACATCAGGTTCTCGGGATCCGAGATCACGACCGCATCGAGCAGGCGCTCCTGCATGCGCTCGCGCAGCTCGCGCAGCCGGCGCTCGTACTCCTCGTACGGGAAGGTCATGTCGTCGCGTTGTCTCATTCCTGGCCTGCCTGGGTTGCTTCGTTCCGGGTGATCGTTGCGGTGGCGCCTGCTCAGGCCGCCTTCGCCGCGGCGACCGCGCTGACCGCGGCCTCGAGGATGTCGAGGCCTTCCGCGAGGTCCTCCTGGGGAATGGTCAGCGGCGGGATCAGCTTCAGCGCGCGGCCGCCGGTGCCGCAGGCGCCGACCAGCAGCCCGTTGTCGAAGGCGCGCGCCGCGACCTGCTTGGCGAGTTCGCCGTCGCGGAGGTCGATGGCCTGCATCATGCCCTTGCCGCGCACCTGGAAGCCCTTGCCGGTGGCCTTGCAGATCTTCTCGAGTCGCGCCGCCATGGTCTTGCCGTTGGCCCGCACCGCCGTCAGCAGCTCGTCGTCGTCGAAGTATTTCAGCGCTTCGACGCCGGCCGTGAAGGACAGGCCCTGGCCGCGGAACGTGCCCGTGTGCTGGCCGGGCGACCAGTGCTTGTCGTGCTCGGGCTTGACCAGGTTCATTGCGAGCGGCGTGCCGAAGCCGCCGATGCCCTTCGCTAGCGTAACGATGTCGGGATCGAGGTCCATGCCGTCGAAGCTGAAGTAGTTGCCGGTGCGGCCGCAGCCGGCCTGGATGTCGTCCAGGATGAACAGCGCACCGAGGTCGTGCGCGAGTTTCTGCGTCGCCTGCAGCCACTCGCGACTCGCGACCTTCACGCCGCCCTCGGCCTGGATCGGCTCGACCAGGAACGCGGCCGGCGGCTCGAGCCCCGACGACGAGTCGGCGTACAGCGCGCGCAGCTGCTCCACGGATTCGAGGCCGCAGCCGAGATCGCAGTCGACGCAGCGCTTCTCGCAGCCGAACGGCTGGTGCCGTACGTGCTCGAGCGGCACGCCGGCCGCGCTGCGGAAATAGGAATTGCTGGTCGCGGCGAGCGAACCCAGCGTCATGCCGTGGAAGCCGTGCGTGTAGGCGATCACGGTGCGCCGGCCGGTGACGACGCGGGCCAGCTTGAGCGCGGTCTCGACCGCGTTGGTGCCGGTCGGCCCCATGAACTGCAGCTTGTGCCGCCAGCCGCGCGGCTCGAGGATCGTGGCAACGAACTTCTCGATGAAGTCACGCTTCGCGGTCGTGTACATGTCGAGGCTGTGGGCGACGCCGTCTGCCTCGATGAATTCGATCAGCGCCTTCTTCATGCGCGGGTTGTTGTGGCCGAAATTCAGCACGCCGGCGCCCGCGAAGAAGTCGATATAGGACTTGCCGTCCTCGTCCACCTGCCGCGCGTTCGACGCCGACTTGAAGACCGTCGGGTACAGCCGGCAATAGCCGCGGATTTCCGATTCGTGTTTTTCGAACGTGTTCATGTTTCCTCCAGGTGCCGGCATTCCGCTGGCCGGCGGTCAGTATCGATACGTGTTCAGTCGCGGTCCGCGTGCGGCAGGCCCGCAAGCCGCGCATAGATACGCGCGACCGGCTCGATCAGCGCGTCGTTGAAGTCGTAGCGCGGGCTGTGGCAGGGGACGTCGCTGCCGCCGCCGTCGCCCGCGCCGACCAGCGCGAAGGCACCGGGACGTTCGCGCAGGTAGTAGCTGAAGTCCTCGGACGCCATGATCGGCAGCGGCGTCGGCGCGTCGAGCGCAGCGGCGCCGAGCTCGGCCGCGATCGCGTCGCGGTAACGGGCGGCTTCCACGCGGTCGTTGACGGTCGCGTGGTAGCGCGGCGCGAAGCGCAGCTCGCAGTCGACGCCCCAGGCGCGGGCCGTTTGCGTCGCGATCTCGCGGACCTGCTGCTCGAGTGCTTCGCGCCGCGACGTGTCGGCGAGCCGGAAGCTGCCGCCGAGCCGTGCGCGGTCCGGGACGATGGTCGGGCCGCTCGGCGCCTCGATCGACGTCACGGCGAGCACCGTGGCCTGCTGCGGCGCGCTGCGCCGACTGACGACCTGCTGCAGCGCGACGACAATCGCGGCCGCGGCCGCGACCGGGTCGCGGCAGGCCTCGGGCTGGCTCGCGTGCCCGCCCTGCCCGAGCACGTCGATCTCGAAGGTGCCGTTACCGGCCATGACGACGCCGTCCGGGCACACCGCCCGGCCCAACGGAATCGCGGGCCAGTTGTGCCAGCCGAACACGGCGTCCACGCCCTCGAGCGCGCCATCCTCGATCATCTTCGCAGCGCCGTGGCCGCCCTCCTCGGCCGGCTGGAACAACAGCGTGACCGGCCCCGGCAGTTCGTCTTCGTGGCGCTTGAGCCAGCTCGCGGCGGCCAGCAGCGTGGCCGTGTGCCCGTCGTGGCCGCAGGCATGCATGACGCCTGCGTGCTCGGAGGCCCAGGCCTTGCCGCTCGCCTCGACGATCGGCAACGCGTCGATGTCCGCCCGCAGCGCGATATGGCGGCCGGCGCGTCCGGCGCCCAGGCGACCGAGCGTGCCCGTGCCGGCGCAGGGCGTGCAGGGAATGCCGAGCGCCGCAAGGCGCCCGCGGATGCGTTCCGCCGTCGCGTGCTCCTGCCACCCGGTTTCCGGGTAGCGATGCAACTCGTGGCGGAAGTCGACGGCCTGCTGCAGGCAGCCGTCCCAGAACGCTGTAGCCGCGCCAGACACCCGGCCAACCATAACATCTTGTTTTTTCGTCGGCGATGGCCGCGCGCGGCCGTCGCGCGCCGCGGTACGGCCGCACAAGTGCAGGAAAAACAGCAGCTTGGCCGGCCATGCGCGCGTCTGCCGCGGCGACGGCCGGCCGCGGAGCGGCGCCCGGCGCGGAACTGTCACGACATCAAACCAATCCGGCGCGGGAATAAATCCCGGCGCCCGCGCGTTCTCCCGGTACAAGCAACCGAAGGAGGACCACACCATGGCTTGTGCAAACGAAAAGACGAAGACCGGGCAGTTGCCCGCCACACTGAGCGCCCTGGCGCTCGTCCTGTCGCTCGGCGGCACCGCGTTTGCCGACGAGATCGGCGTGCGGGCCGATGCCCGGCTCGCCGCCGAGGCCTCGGCACGCGGCGACGCCGGCGGCGACGCGAACGTGCAGGGCAATGGCGAGACGCGGGCCGGCGCGGAAGCGGCGGCCGGCGACAACCAGGCCTCGGTCGACGGCAGTGCCGCTGCCGACGCCGAAGCAGGCGGCTCGACCCCTGCAGGCGACGGCGAAAACGAGGGCGGTGGCGAATCGCCCGCGATGCCGTCGGCACCGGCCGTCGATCCGGGCAGCAGCACGCGCATCGTGACCTCGACCGCCGGCCGCGCCACGGCCGTCCTGCGTTCGCAGGGCGACGACGCGGAAACGCCGGAGGTCCCCGAGG